>AP024676.1:3734888-4046129 GCA_025998955.1 Candidatus Roseilinea sp. | reverse complement strand
GGGTTGGCGGTGCGGGCGTAGTCGTAGGTCGCTTCGCCCATCTTGGGCTGCGCGTAGGTCGAGGTCTGGTAGATCGGCGTCATCACCGCGCCGTGGGCCGGATCGGGGGGCTGGCCGGCGTGAATGGCGAGGGTCTCAAAGTTCATGCAGCGTATTGTAGGCGCGTCGGCGGTCGAGTTGCACGACCTCGCGCCGCTGCTCACTCCACCTGCACTAGGCCGATCTTGATCGCGTGACGCACCAGGCCGGTGACGTGATGGATGTTCAACTTGTCCATAAGCCGGTAGCGATGGGTCTCGACCGTCTTGACGCTGATCCCCAGAATAGCGGCGATCTCCTGCATCGTGCGGCCTTCGGCGACGAGCTGCAATACCTCGCGCTCGCGCAGCGTGAGTTCTGAGCGCGCGCCGGCACCGGTGCCATCACGGCTGGCATGATCGAAGACGAATCCGAAGCGCTCCTCATACTCGCCAACGCGCCGCGATCCTTCCGGGCACAAATACTGCTCGCCGCGCATGACGGCGCGGATGGATTGCTCCAGCTCGGACGCAGCCGAGTCTTTGAATAAGTAGCCCGACGCTCCGGCTTGCAGCGCCTGCATGATGTACTCTTCGTTTTTGTGCATCGAAACGATGATGACCCGCACCTGCGGATGCCGTTTCACCACCTGCAGCGTCGCTTCCAGACCGCTCAAGCCAGCCATGCCCACATCCATCAGCACGATGTCGGGCAGATCTTTCTGAATGAGCGCGAGCGCCTGCCGGCCATCCGCTGCTTCGCCGATGACGGTGACGCCAGGGATATTGTCGAGAAGCGCCCGCAGCCCGGAGCGCACCAGCGTGTGGTCATCGGCAATCAATACACGGATTGACATCATCATCCCCCTACAAACCTTGGACGTTGAATGCTCATCTAGATGTTCGGGCGTATGCGCCACCTACCTATGCAACCCTATGCAACGCCACATGCGCCAAGCCACACGCACGCGGCTGCGACAACGCGATTGATCGGTCTTAGCACACATTGCCCGCGAAGTGAGCGCGTGGGCCTTGATTGAGCCTGGATATAGTAACTCACGTTACGCAGCCAGTGTGACGGGCTGCAGCTGGCGCAGGGCGTCAAAAGCTGATTGAACGGCGTGCAGATACAAATGCGATTTCAAGGCAAAATGATTCAACTTGGATTTACGCTTGAGCATCTCGAGCTTGATGAACGCACACAAACTGGCAAAGATGTGATTGGTCTGCGTCGTGACCGTGTGGGCAGGCGAGCGTTCGAGCGCGGCATTCTGCTTGAGCGACTTGTGGAAGGGTTCGATCGTCCATCGTTTTTGATAGAGCGAGGTGATCCCATCGTAGGTGAGCGTGGTGTCGCTGGTGACCAGAAACAATACGCCGGTAGAGCCATCTTTGTTTGTAAAGACTTGCTTGGCCAAAAGCAGCGGGAAGCTCACATCTTCCAGATACACTGGCCGCACCGTGTTTGGTTCGATCACGACTTCATCCACACGCACGTAGATGCCGTGCCGCTTGTCGTCCGCGCTGAGTGCCACCTTGCGATTGGCCTTGAGCGGCATGACAAACTCCTTCTTCAGCTTGTGTTTGACGAAATTCATGTTGTCGGCCGCGGCAAACCACACATCGTTGAGCACGTATTTGAAGGGAATCTGGTTGATCACCGCTTGTTGCAGCATCATGCGGTAATACTCATTCTTGGTGATCGGACTTCGGCGCTTGGTCTTGCCACTCTTCTTGTCCACATACTGCTCGGTCTTGGCGATCAAGCGAAACTCCACTGGCAACGACAGCCCCCGACTGGGCACGTGATACAGCGCCGTCATCAGGTTGATGCCTTTGAGCACCTCGCCGCTGGTGTGATCATAGTGCCAGCACACGATGTCGTTCTCGTCGCTGTAGAGTTTCTCGCTGATCGTGTCGTCCACGATCAGCACCCCATCCTCACTTTGAATCTGCCGCACAAATCGCTTCGTCACCTGCCACAACGCCGCCCCGCCGCGCTGTTGGCCGCTCAGCGAGCGCGTGATTTGGTCATGGCTGACGCTCCCTTCGACCACTTGACCCAACCCGGTTGCCGTGGCCTGTCCAAACGTGCACAACAGATAATCGCTATACAGGTCAAGCAAGTCTTGTGTCATGTCGCCATTCTATGGTCGCGCAGTCAGTTCGCGACTGCGTAACGTGAGTTACGAGCCTGTGGCGACGCGCATCGAGTCCGGACGCATCATCAAGGGTAATCGCCTATATCCTTAGCGTCCATCAGGAGAATACCCGACGGGTGCCCCGCGAAAGAGCGGCCGGAAGCCGGCCAGCGACCAGGCGTACAGGAACACAATGGCCTGGGCGAAAGTGAGCCATCCCAGCGCCAGCGATGCGCCGATCACGCCGAGCGTGATCCAGGTGGGCGCCTGCACCTTGGCGATGGCGACGGCCTGCCGGGCTTGCACCACGCGTTCGTTGTATCGTGTAGTCACGGCCTCGATCTCGGCGAGTGCGCGGTCGAGCCGTTGCGTCCGGCTGGTCACCTCGCTCACTGCGCCCCCAACGACTTCGGCTTGAAAGGTCCGCACGCGATCGTGCAACGCCTCCGCTTCGCTCCTCAGATCGGCGACGCGATCTACGACGGCGCTGACTTCCTCCGGCAAGGTCGGGGCCGAGGCGAACGGCAGCGCGTTGATCGTCTCGAGCGCATTGTTGGTCGCGCGCACGGCCTCGCCGATCTGGCTCACCGTCGTTGCGACTTCGATCACCGACTGAACGAGCTGAGTGCCGACCGTGTTTGAGATGACCCTGAGGATGATGCGGTTGTTGGCCGCGCTCTCCCCTAACTGCACCACGGTGGTCTCGACGCGCTCGACATAGCCGCGGGTGCGGCGCAAGCTGGCGTTGGCACGTACCAGGGCGTTGTCCGCCGTCTCCAGCACCGGCTCGATCCGCTCCAGCCCGGTCACCACGCCCTCGATGGCCGGGCCGCGAATCACCCACAGGTTGATGATGCCGGCCAGGCCGGCGACGCACAATACCAAACTCAGCACCATGGCCAGGACTGCCAGCAACCGTTTGGCGACCCGGCCAGGGGTCAACGGAGGCGCATCCGGGTCCCGCGTCAGCATCGCCTGCACGACGCGATCGGGCGGCAGGAACTTGGTCAGCACCTCTGAAACCACGCTGATGATGATGGCGCCTAGAAAGGCCCATAGGAAGCCGTCAATGCTGATGCCGACGCGAAAGACGACGCGCGCGAACTCGATGACCAACCAGAGGATCAGCGCATTGGCGACGAACAAGAGCACGGCCGACGTGCGCACCAACGATCCGAAGGAAATCTGCGCCAGCAACGGGCTGATGATGGCGTTGATGAAGCCCAGGAGCAGCGCCACGAACAGGATGGCAAAGATGGCGTTGCCCTCGACGCGAATGCCGGGCAAAACCAGATAGGCGACGAACGAGGCGACCGTCAGGATAGCCCAGCGGATGAGGATTTGTAGCCCGGCGTCGAGCGATGGACGAGGTGACATGCGCAGTTGTCCAGCACCGGCGCGGGAGCGCACCGCTGCATTTTGCAGAATCATCTTATATGATCCCAGCGGGGCGCGTTCGCAAACGTGGCGCGTGCTGCCCCGCACGCGCCACGACGAGTAAAGGAGCCGCAGGCTTCGTGCCCGCGCTACATTGCACCGATGAAGGGTGCGGCTACCGGCCACGAGGCCACACCTGCGCAACAGCGGTAGCCATAGGTTGCACGTCTGCGCACGCCGCGCCTGTGCAAGGCGCGACTACCTTTCGCATGCATCACATTTGCTCGACCAGCACGATCTCTTCGGACTCGGAAGTGACGCCCTGCGGCAGATTGCGCAAATAATCGCGTGCCTCGTCAGGCGTCATGCCCTGCTCGGCGCACAACCGGGCGATCATCGCAGACACGACACCCGTGGCGAAAGACGTCCCCGCCCACCGCGCGAAGCCGAGCGGATTGGGCGTGTTGCCCGGGAATTGCTGTGTGAATATGCCTTCGAGGTCGCCCAACACCATCAGCCCATCGCTCTGTGGCTTGTCCGCCAAGTTGGAGTATGGTGCGCGCAGTTGGGTCACATCGGCGCTGCTGCTTGCTACCCGCGCCAGTGCCCCGACGCCCAGCACGAAATCGGCCTGAGCTGGAAAGCGCGCCGGCTGGATGGCCTCCGGCGACGAGTCATTGCCGGCAGCCGCCACGACGATGCACCGCGACGCATCCAAGCCGAACGGCGCTAACATCCGAAAGAGCCGGCGCACCAAGGCGAGATACTCGGCTGTGCCGATCAACTTGGCCACGGTCTGGTCTAGCATCGCCATGCGATGGCCCGGGCGTCGTGGATTGTCCGCTTCGCCGGGCAGCGGCAGGGCAAGGGTAAAGCTGCAGTTCACGATCACCGGGCCGGCCGGCTTGCCGTTCGGGAGGCTGCGGGCGACGTGTTCGAACCCGGCAGCGATGGAGGCGAGTGTCCCCACCCCATACTCGTTGAGTACCTGCACGAGATGCAGGCGCGCCTGCGGCGCAATCTGACGGATGATGCCGGCAATGAACGGGCCGTGATCGGACATGTCGTAGGCCGGATGATGCGCTGCGTAGAGCGGATGGCCGCTGACGTCCTTGAGGCCGGCGAACAAGTCCGGGCCAAGCTCGTCCGCCCGGATCATCGTCAGCGTCCCATCGGCGCTGCGCATCCCACCGTTCGGATCCGGCTGCAGTGGCTCGGATAACACCTTGCCTAGCGGATGCGTGCTGAATGCAGACTTATCCTGAATAGCGTCGCGGATGCGCCATCCGTCCTTCGCCTCCTCCAAAGGTGGCAGCGTGTCGAGCACGAAGACGTCGGGAGCGACGCCGTTGGGAGCGGCCGGTGCGTCGCTCAAGAAGGACAACTTGAACTCCCCTGCGCGCTTCGCCGGCGTCGGCGTCGTGCCCGGCCCGCCGGTGCCAATGCCGCCCTGCGATGCGCCGACGAACCAGTTGGGTGAAACGGCGAGCAGCCGCGGTTCATCGCCGGCGGTTGCGCGCGCGGCATCGTTCGCGACGCCCGCAACCACTCGTTCCAGATAGCCCGGCAGCGCCCGTGGGTTGGCCAGCTTGAGCTTCAGCAATACGCCGGCGCGGTCTGGACGATCCACCAGCGGTGATACCGCCCGGAAGATTCGCGTTCCCCTCTCCACGCCGAAATCGAACCCGCCGTCCGGCAGCAGGTTGCGTGACTCTAGATAGCTCACGAGCGCCCGCGCCGTGTCGGCGACCGACCGCCCCATCACGCTGGAAGCGGCGGCAGCCGACTCGAACGCGAACATCAGCTCGCCTGGAACGAAGTAGCCGATCGCAGGGTTCTCTTGTTGCGTTGTCATATATCCTCCTGACATTGTGAAATGACCGCAATCGCCCCTTAGGTGGATAGCGGATCAGGGTTGCCGATCAGTTGAAACGCACCCCAGCGTGCCGGGTGGGCGCCCGGCGCATCGCACAGAAACCGTTGCTGCGCCTCGCGAATCGCGTGCGCCTTGGACGCGCCTTGGCGCAGCGAGCGATAAAAGTTTTCCATGAGCGCGGCGGTGTCCGAATCGTCCACGCGCCACAGGCTGGCCAGCACCGCGCCTGCGCCCGCACATAGAAACGCACAGCTCAGCCCCATTACCTCGTCGTGTGGTGCAACGCGCATTCGACCCGTCTCGCACGCGCTCAGCGTGACCAGCTCATAGCCAAGATCGAGTTGAAGCAAATCATCTATGAAGAGTTGGTCATCGGCCAGCTCGATGTACGAGAAATCAGGATCGTCCGGCCGGTGTTCGCCGTGCGCAGCGATGTGCAAAATTTGGCGCGGCGCATCGTGCAAGCGCGACCGTGTCGCGTCCTTGCCCGCATAGCAACGCACGTCGAACATGCGCGTTAGCGCGGACACCTCGGCATAGACGCTCGGCAAGCGCTCTTGACGGTCGTAAATGAGCGCCGTTGTGCCGGACGGGGCGTGCCGCGCCGGGCGGGTCAGCAGCCCGGCCGTGGGAAAGACAACGACCTCATACGCTTCGATGAGGTAACGCTCGCCATCGTGTAACAGGTTGAACGGGATAGCATGCAACAGACCGTAGGGCACAACGTACAGACGACGTCGCCCCGGCAGCCGGTTCTGCAACGGTTGAACCAGAGCGCGATGCAGCCGTTGCAAGATGCGCTCGGCGAATGTGCGGAGATAGTCGGCGGTCTGTGGGTCAGGCGCTGCCAATGCACGGGCGATGTTGCGCTGAAGTCGTTCGTCCAGCGAAGCGAGCTGGCCGCGATCCACGTCGAGCGGGTGATGTTCGAGGCCCTCCCGATCGAGGCTGAGCGCATGCAGGCGTGCGCCGTCGTCGTAATACGCAATCAACAGTTGATCATCCGCCAGGTTGCGCCGGATGGCAGCGAGGTCGGGCGGCGCAATTCCCACCGGAATCGCAGCGGCCGGCGCATTCAGGTAGAGCTGCTCGGTGATCTCGCGCATGCGCTGCTCAAGGGCTGCTAGTTGCGCGCGCAGTTGAGCCCGTTCGGCCGGCGTCGTGCCGGTGAAGTCATCGTGCACCCGCGTGTATAGGTCGTAGTGGGACTCGCGTAACCGGGCCAGCGTCTCGATCAACCGTCGCGAGTGGGCGTCGGCGCGCGACCATCGCAGGTGTTCGCGATCGGACAGGTAATCGAACACCGCCTGCGCCCGTGCCTGCTCGATCACGTCGAACGCGTGTGCCAGTTCGTTGTGTTGGACGTGCAACCGGAACAGCGCGCGCAGCGGACGCAGCTTGTCGAGCATGAAGCTAGGGCGCAGGGTGAGCGTGAGTTCACGTTGCACGCGCTGCGCAACCCTGGCGGCAGCCGCGTAGTGCAGCATGGCGCGCCGGGATTTGCCCTCGTCCTCGGCAATCCGTCCGAGCATGGTGTGGGAGTCGAAGCGCAATGCCATCAAGCCGAGCTCACGAGCGATGCAAGCTGATTCGATCGCCAGCCGGCGGGCTGCACAAAGGTCATGGCCATCGGCCAGCGCTTGGGCCTGCGCCAGCGTGGCTTCGGCGTAGTTGTGATGTTGCTGTGCTACGCGGAAGAACTCGGCACATTCGTGGGCGCGCGCTCGCGCAGTGGCTCGGTCGCCGCGCAGCAGGGCCAGCTGAGCCTGCCGTAGCCGTGTGAGCATGACCAGTCCGGCAGCACCCACGCGGTCGAACAATGCCTCGGCCTCTTCCAAGGCATCTCGTGCTGCATCGAGGTGGTTCAGGTGCGCCTCGGCCGTCGCCAGGTGCAACGTCACCCGCGCTGCTGCCAGATGCGCCTCGACTCGGAGCAGCTCGCGGCACGAATCGAGGCATGTTTGGCGCGCCTCTTCGAAGCGATTCAACGCCAGTAAGCACTCGATCTTCTCGGTATGGATGCGGGCGTCGAGGGGCAGCGAGAGCGGTTCGTGCTCTGGCCGGTGCGAGAGATACTTGAGCGCATCGCGCAGGTGTCCTTGGCGCGCCAGCGTTACGCCGATGTTGTTTCGGCAGATCACCGCCGCAGCATCCTCGCCGTGCTGGGTGAGCAACGCCAGGCTGCGCTCGAACGCCTGCAGCGCCTCGCGGAGTTGGCCGCTCTGCAGCGCAGCGACGCCCATGTTGTTGTAGATCGCCCGCAGCTCATACTCGCCCTGCGCGTCAAGCTGCGTCGCCGTAGCCGCAGCAGTTCGATAGTAGGTCATGGCAGCGCGGTGATCGCCCAGCTCACGATGGAGATCGCCCAGCGCCATTTCGATGCGCAATTGACGCAGGTGCTCGCCATGACGGATGAAGATGTCGCGGGCGACGTTTGCCTGCCGGATTGCCTCCGGGACGCGGTTAAGCTGGACAGCCACGGTCAGGCGTCCGATCCACGTTCGTCCCCACCCGACCTCATCGCCTGCCTGATCGAACAATTGGGCCGCCGTTTCGAGCAGATCCCAGGCTTCGGATTGCGAGCCGACGAACTTGACGGCGTCACCTTTGGCCATGGTTCCCAGGGCGCGAATCCACGTATCACCACGTGCCTCGCCGATAGCAATGATGAGGTCGGCGAGTTGCTCCGAGCGATGTGGATCAATGCGCCAGTGCCGGTCGGCGGCATCCTTGAGTAAGTCCACGATGCGGCGAACGTCCGCTGCGGACATAGCGGGCCAGCACGCCGGCGCGGCGAGGATGAGTGCATCCGCCGGGGATAGCGCAGGGCCGATGCAAGCGAGAATCGAATCGTCTACATGAATGGGCTGCGGCCCTCTGCGATCGGGCTGATGCGCAGATTTGAGAGCGATGTGCAGCTCAGGAGTCGAGTCGGAGATCAGGGATGATGATCTGCTGGCCATCAATGGCCGTAATCATCACTCGCACATGAGGAACCGTCAACCCGTCGCAGGCGAATTCGCACATGTCGTCAAGGATGGAAATGGCGGCCAGGTCATCGCCGTGATACACCTCTACGAAAGCTCCGTGCCAGGCGTCGCGATCTTCGGACAATACCTGGCCGGTCAACCGCCGCCGATCCCCATGAGACGTCGCCTCGAGGAAGATGCGTTGATGTGTTGTCGCAGCGAGGATGCGCATCGTTCGATCGTCGCCGCGCAAGGCGAGGCGCGGTTCCACCGGCAGGAGCGAAGCGATCCTGCGCTGCAGGCTGGCCGCCAATCGCACAAGCCGATCGCCGACGCTTTCAGACTCGGCATGAGGATGCCGCACGGGTTGCGCTGCCGTCTGATCGGAGAGCGCTTCTCGAATGGTGTGCAGTTCCCTGGTGCAGCGCGCACACGACTCAAGGTGTGCTTCAAGCCGGCGCTTGCTTTCCGCGTCGAGGAGGCCCAGCACATAATCGCCCAGCACGCTCACCGCCGGGCAATCGTGGCGAGCCAGCCTGGCTTGCAGGGTGCGCTCGAAGCGTTGCATTGCTGCGAGACGGGCCGCACAATAAGCGCACTGCACCAGGTGCGCCTCGACGGCCGCATCTCTAACCCCCGAGAGCGCAGCTTCGAGTTCGTCCTCCGTCAGCGCCGGCGGACAACTGCAAGTCACAGGCTCGGTCGCCATCCCCCTACTCCGATGCTATTCGCATCTGCTTCAGTAAATGCACTAACCACCGATTTATCACAGCGAATCCAGGAGTTTTTCGTCTTCAAGCGAGATACCGGCCATCGCCCGCAACTCACGATCTCTGCGCAGGATGCGCATAATGCGTTGCATCGCGACCGACACGGCGCGGCTATTCATCCAGTATTCGGGATGCATTTGTGCGATCTCAGCCGGCATCATGCCTTGCCGTAAGCGCAAATCGGCCAACAATCGGTCTGTCTCATCCGGCAGAAGCTGACAAATGCGTTCCCACAGTTCCTCGTACTCGACTTGGGTTCTGAATTCCTCCGCGATATCCGAACTCAGCTCCTCTGTGAGCTCCAAATTCAGCCTAACCTCTGCCCTTCTCAGGTGTTGCAGGACGGCAGTGACTGCACACTTCTTGAGATAGAGCAACACCGCTTCCAGCGAAGCGAAGCGCTTGAACTTCTCGCCCTGCAGGTCTTTGTGGAAATTCGCGAAGGCCTGGCTCACGAATGGGTCGGGAGTGAGTTCGCCGGTCGCTTCGAAGCCCCACACGTCGCGTACCCAACGCGCGCATTGCGACTGGTAGGTCTGGACGATGTACTTGAAGGCTTCGTGATCGCCTTCCGCGAGGGCGCGCCGAAAGAGCTCGAAGCAGAACCGGTTGTCGGCCTCTCGCTTGTGGTGGAATTTGTCCGTCTCCTCCACGCACCGCTGAGCAACCTCGTCGAGGGGCAATTGACGGACATCCATAGCAGACCTGCGTTGTCGGCGGAAATGGCAGCATCGAGCGAGACGGCGATGGGGCGAATTATATGAGAGCGGCGGTCTGGGTAAAAGCACGGGTGCATTCGTGCATAGGGGGCAAAATTTGCATGGTAGGGCGCGGACTCCGTTCCGCGCCTAGATGTGCCGCGGATGCACCCGAAAGCACCGGAGCAGCGGGATCTGCTTCACCGCGCCGGTGGTGGAATCATCGCCAGCGCTTCACGACGTGCTCGTCCCACTTGCCTTCCTCGGCCAAGATCAATTCGAACCCCAGGCGCTTCACCCAGAACTCGCGAATGGGCACGACGAGTTGCGGGTCGGTGAACTTCATCTTCTTGATCACGTTCCCTCGCCAGCCTCGCTTCAGCAGCCAGCGCTCGAACGCGCCGAACAGTGTCGCATCCAAGCCCGTAGCACGCAGCGCGTCGTTGACGCGGAAGACGGTGATCTCCAGCCCGCGCCTCGCAGCAGGGTCGGGCTTAAGTTGATGCATGCCGATGATGGTCTGCCCTTGGCCCTCGAAGCCGACCAACCGGCCCAGGTCCCTTCGCCCGTCGCTGATCGCGATTGTCCAAGGCGAGACGTCATGCTCGGAGACGCCAAAGGCGGATTCGTCGAAGTTGATCACGGCTTCGATCGTGCCACCGTCGGCAGCCTTTGAAAAGAACACCTCGCGCGCCATGCACTAATTCTATTGCTGCGGGCAATCGAATCCACGGGAACCGATCGTGCTTGCAACGCACACTAGCGACCCGCCTCATGAATGTCACGCACAATGCGCTATGTCTGTGTATCATGCGCGCCAATGCGCCAACTGAAATGGGAGGAGCTACCCTGCGAATACAGCGACGCGCTCAGCAGCGCATCCATGATCACCACCCAGCTCCCATTCAACATTTTGATTGGTGTGGAACGCGCTGAGCGCCTGACGCCGTTGCATTGGCACGATGCCTTCGAAATCGGCTACGTGTTGGAGGGTACCGGGATTTTCATCGTCGAGGGCAAAACTTTTCACTTTCAACCGGGTCAAGTGCACGTGATCAACGACACAGACCGGCATATGGCCTACGCGGAGAACTATGCGCGTTTCTTCAACGTACACTTCCATCCCGATCTATTACTGGATACCAGCTTTCCAGCGCTGACGAATGCCGCCTTCATGCCATTTACGGTGGGATCGCGCCGCATATCGCCTCTCTTGCCAGCTGAAGATCCCTGCACCCAACGCATCATCGCACTCTTGCGCGCTATTGCGGCTGAGCACGATGTAGCAGCGCCCTACTGGCCACTCGCCGTAAAAGGTTTGGTGCTGCAGATCGTCACTTTGCTCCTGCGCCATTTCGTTGACACCAGCACGCCCGATGCGACGACGCAACGACGACAAGAACTCTTGATTAGATTGGCGCCAGCATTGCGACTGATTGAACAGCGTCTGTCCGAGCCGCCGTCCGTCGCGGAGCTGGCAGCAGTGGTATCGCTCAGTCCCTCGCGCTTCAGCGCAGTATTCCGCGAGGTGATCGGCAGCACGCCGGTGAACTATCGCAACAACCGGCGTATCTCACTAGCGCAACGCCTTATGGTGACAACAAAAGCACCGATCGGAGAGATTGCCGAAAAGTGCGGCTTCGCCACAGTACAACAATTCAATCGCCTCTTTCGACGCGCAACCGGCATGACGCCAGGCGAGTATCGTCAACGCGCCCTTCAGTCCAGCACCAACTCGCTTAGTAGGATCGTTTCATCCCCATAGTAGATTCAGCGCTTGTTTCGAAGGAAGCGGAAGCTACTATATTGTTGGGCGAAATCGGATCCATGGGCTTGCCAAACCTATGAATAGCGCAGCGATTGCCTTTCCGCTTACGAGCAATGGGTTTACGTTATCAACTACACCTGAACGATTGGGTCGGCTCGAGCCAATTGACCCGACGCGGCCCATCTCCGAACTACGCGAACGGTATGCTTCTCAAGGCTATCTTTGGCTCAAAGGCATTCTGCCCAGGAAAGAGGTGCTGGAATTCCGAGCACGCTTCTTCAGCGCCTTTCGAGAGGCGAATTTGATCGCGCCGGACAGCGACCCAGTCGAAGGCATTTACAGCGGCGGGCCGGTGAACAACGACCTGGCGCGCAAGATCTTGATGGAGGTCGTGCGCTGGGCGGAATACGAAGCCTTCTGTCTAGCGCTTCCCATTCGCAGGTTCTACGAAGCTTTCTTCGACGGTGCGCCCTACCTGCACAAACGCAAGCTGATCCGCTATTCCGTTCCCGGCGATCCTCGCGCCACAGGCGCCCATTACGATCTGGTCTACCTGCGCGGCGGCACAGACAACTTGTGCACGAGTTGGATACCGATCGGCGACATTCCAGTGGAACAAGGGGGGCTAATCTATCTGGAAGGATCAGATGCTTGGGCGCGGGAGTTAGAAGCAGAATACAACCGTCAGAATCAACACTTGCCCCGTGAGCAACGCATCAGCGCCTACAACCAGCACATGACCAATGGCTGGTTGAGCAAAGACCTCCCCTCGCTCGCCGATCAGCTCAACACGCGCTGGTTGATCGCCGACTACGAGGCCGGAGACATGGTAGTGCATAGTCCATATATGGTGCATGCAGCGACAGCCAACGTTGACCCCACGGGTCGCATGCGCTTGTCAACGGACATACGTTATCAGCGTGTGCGCGACGAGATTGACGTACGGTGGCAGAACCACTGGTCGCTTGACGACATGCTCTAGTGAACCTCGATTCAAGTCGTGAATGGCGCATGCGAGTGCCTTCCAAGCGGCCACCGGAACGAGGACAAGAGATGCTTTACTGGCCCAACCAACCTTGGGCTCAAGTTCAGTCATGACGCGACACGGTTGGCTCTGTCGCGTTCCAAATCACGAGAGGAGGTTTTGAGATGAGCAACAAACGCATTTCTCGTCGCACGTTCCTGAAGGGCGTAGCCGTGACGGGCGGAACGCTAGCTTTGTCAGCCTGCGCCGCCCCAGCGTCTCCGGTCGCGCCGGCTGCACAGCAACCCGCTCAGCCAACGGCAGCCGGCAAGACGAAGCTCACTTACTGGCATGGCTGGACTGAGCAGTGGGAGGAAATGACCCAGTTCGTCGCCGACTCCTTCAATCAGAAGTTTCCGAACATGCAAGCAGAGCAAGTGGTCGTCCCCGGTACGGAACTGATGACCAAGCTACTCAGCTCTGTGGCGTCAGGCAAACCGCCGGACGTGATCACAGTGTATTCGGCGATTCACATTCCCAGCCTTGCAGAGCAAAGTGCCATCATCGCGCTGGATGACATTGGCGGCCAAGATGACATCGCTCAGGCCAAAGACTGGTTCCATCCGGCTGTCCTGGACTTGGGCACCTACAACGGCAAGCTATGGGGATTGTCATACTGGCAACAAACCTCATGCTTGGGCTGGAACAAGAAGATCTTCGAGGAAGTCGGCCTAGACCCGGAAAAGCCTCCGAGGACGACCGAGGAACTGGACAGCATGGCAGAGAAGCTGACCAAGGTGGAAGGCAATCAAATCGTTCGCATGGGTCATATGCCTGCCTACTACCAAATGTGGGCAGCTGCCTGGGACGCGAAGTTCTATGACGAGCAGAACCGCAAGGTGACCGCGGACGATCCAAAGCTCGTCGAGATGTTCGAGTGGATGGCATCCTATTCCAAGAAGTACGACGTGACCAAGGTTCAGGCCTTCGAGCAAAGCCTAGCGAGTGAGCGCGCTGGCACATTGGATCCATTCATCTCTGGCAAGATCGCGATCCACGAAGTCGGTGGACCTTGGAAGATCGGAGACTTCAAGAAATATGCTGGCGAAGGATTCGAATACGGCATCACGCCAGCAGTCAATCCTCCTGGAATGATGGGAGTCTCCACATACAGCTACGGCGACTTCACTGTCGTGCCCAGAGGCGTACCTGATCCAGTAGCATCGTGGCAATTCGTGAAATATACCGGCGGTCTGGGAGGCACGCTCGAGGATTACTTCAAAGTGCTCACATGGGGCAATCGCCCGATCAACGTGCCCGTCACGACGAAAATCCTCGACTATGAACCGTTCAAGAAACTGGTAGCCGAAAACCCGGGTTTTCAGGAGATGATTGACATGTTCCTGAAGGGTGATCGGGTCGGTCTGCCGCCTAAGATGCCGGTCGGTACGTTCTACCAGAATCGTCTAAGTGCCGCACGCGACAAGATTCGCTTGCTCGAAGCGACTCCTGCTGAAGTTCTCAAACAGGTGACTGAGGAAGTGCAAAAAGAACTGGACAACTTTTACAAGAAGCAGGGAACGTAATAACTCGATCGCGTTGGCGACTACAACGTTCGCGACTTCAATTTCCGAGGGCGCATCGAAACTGCGCCCTCGAACTATCTTGTGTTGTGCCCGGCCTTAGGTCTGCCTATGATTAGTCAACCGACACCTGGCTCCCTCGAAAGCAAGATCACAGTGCGGTCGAACTCCGCACAAGTACAACGCCACCTGGTCAGCTTACTCAAACACACCGTTCTTATCGCACTTTCGGTCATTTTCATCCTGCCGCTGATCTGGATGATCACTACCGCGCTCAAGACCGACCAACAAGTGCTGGCTTACCCGCCTTCATTCCTTCCTAACCCGGTGCGGTGGAGCAACTTCCCGGATGCGTTCACGTTCGTCCCATTCGGAACGTTCTTGAAGAACAGTGCCCTGGTCGCCGTGCTGACCGTATTCGGTACACTCGTGTCCTGCGCGCTTCCAGCATACGCCTTTGCGCGATTCGATTGGCGCGGGCGCGACCTTCTTTTCGGCATCATGCTCGCTACGATCATGCTTCCGTTTCAGGTAACGATGATCCCGCTCTATGTGACCTTCAGCGGAATGGGATGGATCAACACGTTACTCCCCCTTACCGTGCCACACTTCTTCGGCAATGCTTTCTTCATATTTCTGCTACGCCAGTTCTTCCTCGGCATCCCAAGGGAACTATCAGACTCGGCAGTAATTGACGGCGCGTCTGACCTGCGCATTCTGTGGAGCATCATCCTACCGCTGTCCAAGCCGGCGCTCAGCGTCGTCGCCTTATTCGCATTTTTGGGGAGCTGGAATGACTTTCTCACGCCTCTGATCTACCTGAATGACAAGGATTTGTTCACCATCCCTCTCGGCCTGGCGCTGATGCGCAGCTCGTACGGTCTGAGCAGATTTTCGCTCATCATGGCAGCCACATCACTGTTCGTTATCCCCGTCATCGTCTTATTCTTCTTCGCACAACGCACCTTCATTCAGGGCATCACTTTCACCGGCTTGAAGGGTTGACCGGTTGGCTCGGCTTGATAAAGGGAGAGAAACGATGAACCGTAGACAACCAGGCGCGAGCACACAAAGAGAACTGCGTCGTACGCTCAGGGGGCTCGCTTTCTGTTCCCCGTGGATCATCGGCTTTCTGTTGTTTAGCGTATTCCCTATCTTGTCCTCGCTCTATTTCAGCTTCCACGATTACAGCGTCTTACAACCGCCTTCTTGGACAGGACTGAGCAACTACGTCAACCTACTCACAGATGATTCTCTGTTCTGGAAGTCACTCGGTAATACGTTGTTTTACGCCATCGGGGCTACGCTGATCGGTGGCGTGCTAGCGATCAGCCTTGCTCTGCTGCTGAATTCGAACGTACGGGGACTGGCTGTATACCGCACTATTTTCTATGTCCCGGTGATCGTTCCTGTCGTCGCCTCTACCATTATTTGGTTGTGGCTATTCAACCCACAGATTGGCTTGCTGAACTATCTATTCAGCTTCTTGGGCATCCCGCCCATCCCATGGCTAACCGACCCGCGCTGGTCGAAACCTGCACTCATCTTGATGAGCCTGTGGGGCGTAGGGAATTCAGTGGTGATTTTCCTAGCCGGCTTGCAGGATATCCCTAGGGAACTGTACGAGGCTGCCGAGCTCGATGGTGCTTCAAGCTGGCAAAAGACGCGCTTCGTAACGCTACCGATGTTGTCTTCAGTGGTCTTTTTCAACCTGATCATCGGCCTGATAGCCGGCTTTCAGGTCTTCACACAGGCCTATGTGATGACCAGTGGCGGCCCGGCCGATTCCACCCTGTTTTATGCACTGTACCTGTACAACAACGCGTTCCAGTTCTTCAAGATGGGCTACGCCTCAGCGCAAGCCTGGATTCTTTTCTTGCTGATTGTGGCTTGCACTGCCTTCATCTTTAGAACGTCCTCGCGCTGGGTCTACTACGCAGGCCGATAAGGCGACCGTCGCACCCCTCACGCCGGCGCCGGCACGACTACGCGGCGCTGCTCTACCTGGCGCAGCCGCGCCAGCGTGCTGAACAGCGCCTGACGCCGGTTGCGGCGCGCCACAGCCATCGCAACGATGTTGCTCATGGCCTCGGCGTAGGTGTAGCCCGCAGCGTAACATGCGCCGGCGAAGCCGCCGTCTGGGCAAATGTCGGGGTTCGGATTGACATCCACGACATACGGCTGGTCGTGCGCGTCAATCCGCAAATCCACCCGCGCGTAGTCGCGGCAGTCGAAGGCGCGGTAGGTGTCCAGGGCGACCTTCTCGATCCGCGTACGCAGCGCATCGGCTACCACCGGCTGGGTGATGACCGGCATACTGTTCCACTCCGGGCTGTCGGGCACCCACTTGCTATCCCACGTCACCATGCGGTGGAGCGGATTCTCCACCCGCGAGAAGTCAATCTCGCGCAGCGGCAGCACGCGCGGACGGCCGTTCCCCCAGATGCCGACGTTGATCTCGCGCCCAGCGATGAACTTCTCGGCCAGTGCTGGCTCCTTCACCGTCTCCAGCACAAAGGCCACCCGGCGTCGCAGCGACTCCAGGTCGTGCACCACCGCATCGCGTGTGACGGCCACCGAGCAATGCGAGCTGACCGGTTTGACGATCGCCGGGAAGTCGGCTTCGTCCCAGTTGGCCGGCGTCACTTCGTCGGGATGCTTGAACTCACGGCCGGGAGGCGTCGGGATCTTCCAACGCTGCAACATCCTCTTCACACGCCCTTTCTCCACCGAGAGACGCAGCGTATAGGGCGAGTTGCCGGTATAGGTAAAGCCCATCGCTTCCATGTCGGCACACACGCGCGCGTCCCCGCCGATCTCGTCTTCGACGCCCTCGCACCAATTGAAGACGATCCATTCGGCCGGATCGTAGGGTCGCAATGCCGGCCGCACGTCCTTCCAGAACTCGGCCACGGCCACCCGGTGACCTAGCTCGCGCAGGCCATCCACCATGATTTGGGTCAGGCGATCGGCCTCGGCTCTATCCTGCGGCGACCAGCTCTGGTAGATGTTGTAGAGCACGATAACCGGCGCACGCACTTTGTCCTTCGACATACGCTCCTTCCTCTATAGACGCTTCCAGTAGATGTTCAAATCGTCGCCCTCGGCGTAATAATCGGGCACGATGGCGACGCGGACGAATCCGGCGCCCTCATATAACTGGCGCGCCGGCGCATATTTCGACGTGGACGAGGTATAGATCACCATCAAGCGCCCACCAGCCTGGCGCGCTTGCGCCTCGGCCTCGGCGATCAGGGCACGACCGGCGCCTCGTCCCCGCGCCTCGGGCGCTACGCAAATCCAAAACAAATCCCAGGTGCGATCGGTGAGCGATTCCGGCCCGTAGCAGGCGAAGCCGACCACGCATCCGTCGCACCAACACGACAGCCAGCGATAGTTATCCTCGCGAGGCGACAGCCACGTTTCGACGAACATCACATCCACGCACTCGGCATCGCTGCGACCGAAGATCCCTGAGCGCATCAGAATGTCGTAGATGGCCTGCCGGTCGTCGAAGGTAGAAGGACGCACCTCAATCGCGGCGCGCACAGGCGCGCCGGCTATGGCATGGCGTGCCCACGTCATCGCGCCACCTCCGCTACAGCTTGCGATGCGCGGGTCGGCATGCGCCGCATCGCCAGCCGGATGATGCGCTCGAGCATATCGGCGTAGTCCAGACCGGCGGCGCGCGCCGCATTGGCGAAGCCGCCGTCGGGACTTACATCGCAATTGGCGTTCACGTCGAGGGCCATCGGCTGGTCGCCCTGCAACCGCAAGTCAACGCGACCGTAGTCGCGGCAGCCGGTCGCCTGGTAAGCGGCGATGGCAACGGCTTCGATCTTCGCTTTCAGCTCAGGCGACACCGGCGCCGGGCAGATGGCCGGGATGCGTTGGTAGGCCTCCGAGTCCGGCGTCCATTTCGCGTCGAACGTGCACAGCCGGTCACGAATGTCGTCGAAGGCGTCGTAGGTCATCGTGCTGATGCCGAGCACGGTCACATCATCCCCGCTGCCCCACAGCGACACGTTATATTCAGGGCTGTCCAAGAACGCTTCGATCAGCGCCGGTTGGCGAAACTCGCCGATGATGCGAGCAACCTGGGCGCGCGCCTCCTCGGCGTTCATCACCACCGAGTGGCGCGTGATGCCGTAGGAGCAATGCTCGGCAGCCGGCTTGACGATGGCCGGGAAGGCGTCGAACGCCACGTCTTCTGCGCGCTCGACGAGCGCCCAAGCCGGCGTCGGCACGCCGTGGCGTTCCAAGAGCGCCTTCATGCGCCACTTGTACTGCGTCTCGTCCAGCGCCCAGGCATCCGAGCCGGTGAAGGTGTAACCCAGTTCGGCCAGCATGCGGGTGACGCGCGCGTAGTAGAACTCCTGTGTCGGCGCGCCCTCGCACAAATTGACCACCAGCCACTCGCTGGGGTCGAAGGGGCTGAGCGGCGTGATCAGATCATGAGTGACTTGGAGCGGGAGCACGCGCCAGCCGCGCGACAGCAACGCATCGGCTGCAGATTTGATCAGCGCCAGGGTGGATGCGATCTCGAAGTCGTGGCTGGTTTCGTCGAGGCCGTAGAGGAGGAGCAGCGGAGGGGTCATCTATATCCAGCAGGTGTCACGTGCCACGTGTCGGGAGTGTGCATCGTTTGCATCCGGCACCATGACACGTGATACGTGATACATGACGCTGCGCATCACATCCCATATCGCTTCAGGCCTGCGTCCAGCACTGCCCGGACCAGATCGCCATGCGTCCAACCCTCTGCTTCGGCCATTAGCGTTAGGTCGCTGCGCGGGGTGATGCCGGGCAATGCGTTGATCTCGAGGATGAACGGCCGGTTGCGCGCATCCAGGCGGAAGTCCACGCGCGCAAAGTCGCGGCAACCGGTGACCAGGAAGGTCTGATGCGTCAGCCGTCTTATCTCGCGGGTCAGCTTTTCCCCTAGCGGCGCCGGGCACTTGTTCCGATAGAGATGATCCAGCTCGACCTTCTGGATCGAGCCGTAGATCGGCAGCAACTCGGGTGGATAGCCGCTGAAATCCACCTCGGTGATCGGGAAGAAGTGCACGTCATGGCCGTTGCCGACCAGGCCACAGGTGATGTCGCGGCCGGCAATGTAGGTTTCGACCAAGGCCGGCTGCTGGTAGGCCTCGATCGTCCAGGCGACGCGATCGCGCAGTTGGCGTTCGTTGTGCACCACGCTCTCGTTGTGCACGCCCATCCCGGTGCCTTCGTGCGCCGGCTTGACGAACAACGGGAAGTGCAACGTGTGGCGCAGTGGGTCATCCGGCGTATTGAACACCTGGAAGTGCGGCGTCGGCATGCCGTAGTAGTGCAGGATGCGCTTGGTAGTCGGCTTGTCGTGGGTGATCGCCGCAGCAAGCGGCGTTGGGCCGGTGTAGCGCACACCGATCATCTCCAGCAGCGCCGGCACTTGTGCCTCGCGGCTGTCTCCACCGAACCCCTCACAGGTATTGAAGCAAATGTCGGGCCGGACCTCGTCGAGCCAAGGGGCGAGGTATGCGTCCCCCTCGTGGATCAACACCTCGTGACCGGCCTGGCATAGGGCACGCGCGTACGACTCCACGTTTTTATCCGAGTCCAACTCGGCCAGGATATCCGGAGGTGCGTTGTTGCGGTGAATCGGTGGCGCGTTGCGCGCCAGATTGACGAGCAGCGCAATGCGGTAAGTACGTTTAGCCGGTGGCGCGTGGGGCGCCGGCCTTGCGTCAGGGGCGATATGCAACGCCGAGCCGGCGGTCTTACTCGGTCCGTGGTATCCGTTCGTCGTAACGCTTGTGAGCGCGATCTCTGCTTCTTCCTGCTGCGAACTTGCTGCCATATGCGCCAAGACTCATCGAGTCTTATGGCGCGATTCTATGTTGCGTGTTTCGCTTGTCAATGATATTCGCGCTCAGCAAGCTTAAAAGTTTTCTTTAACATTGTTAAAGAGAAACGCGCGATTTAAGGTTGGCGCTTTTCGGCTTCCTGCGCTTCCCAGTCTTGGCGTGTGACGAAGACACCGCCCCGGATCTCGCGGCTGATTTCGTTGTATTGGGGGTCGAAACACAACTCGATCTCGACCTGGCCATAGCACTTGCTGTCCACGACCACCTTGCGCACGAAGAAATTGTCATCGTCGTCCCGGCTGAGGTCGTTGCGCCGATCAATGCGCACCCGCGTGATCGCGCCGCACTTGTTGCCTTTGACGTAGTAGATCAGTGCATCCGAGTCTTGGGAAGCGGCTTCTGAGTTGGCTGCGCCACCGAACAATCGTTTCAACAGATTCATGGGCGTCTCCGTCGCATGGGCTATGCGCGTTGTCGCCCGCTATTATCCCTGTTCCGGCTGCGCACGCGCAACGTTACCAGCGTCAGGCCGGCGCCCAACAAGGCAAACAGCATCGCCATCACCACGGCGCCGCTCCAATCCAACACAGAAGTCGCCCAGCTCAGCCCCGGCGCGCCGAGCGCTGCCAGGGTGTAGCTCAGCCAACCAGCGACCCATATGCCCAACGCCACCCGGATCTTCGTGTGTAGATCGAGGATGCCGAACCCTGCCTGAGAGAGGACGCCGAAAACACCAACGCTCACGGCCAGCAACCCGACCAGCGTGAGCAGGAAGCCGGCGAGGTTGGACCGCGTCGCGGGAGGCATCTCGCCCGGCATGGGCGTTGGCAGCGCCACCGTTGCCTCGGGTACCGGCGACTCAGCCGGTGTAGTCGCAGACTGTAGCAATTCGGCCGGCAGTGAGGTAGGGATCACCGTCTCGACCGAGACTTTGTCGGTCGCATTCACGTTGATGGTATACGATGTGACCGCTTGATCGGCCTCGGCCCGGATTTCGAGCCTGCCTTGCCGCTGCAACTCGATCGTGGTCTCCGCGAATCCGTCACGGGTGGTCGTCTTGTTGCCCGGCAAGCGCTGTTCGATGCGCTCATCCGGATACGAGAGAATGAATTGCACTTCGGTGCCGTCAGGGACCACACGCCCATTCAGATCGAAGATCGGCCCGGCTCGCACTCGCAGGCGATCGCCAATCCGCAGCTCAAGCAGCGCAGGCATGCCCTCCACTGTAGCGGTGATCGGTTCGCTCCCGACGGACGCAGCCACGAGCGGGATAACCTGATCGCGATTCGGTGCTGTCTGCGCGATGAGCGAGTAACCCAGGCTATTGATCGAGACCGGGGAATTGCCCGGCGCGGGGAACTCGCCGAACACCGCGCGCAGCGCTGCTTCGAGGTAAGGCCGGCTGCGGCTATAGACGCCGAAATAGGCCGTGGTCCGGCTGATCTCGGTCGCGTCGAGATAGTACGGCGCGCCCAGCGCGAACACAATCACGCGCTTGTCTTTGAGGATGTCGGCGCTTTGAGCGAGGAAGGTGCGCAGCGCAGCGGTCGAAGGCACGGCGGGGTTGGTATCTATGACCGCGATGATGATCCAGGTCGCGCGCTCGATAGCAGATTGGATCTTAAGCGGCGGGCGATCAGGCGTCGCCGTCGGCTGAACCACCTCGCCAACGGCCGGCCCGGTCGCCGTCGGCAAAATCGGCGTGCCGCCGGGCGTCGCCAGCACACTCGCTCGACGATTGTAGTCGGCCAAATCGCCAAACGTGAACGACGCGATGCGCGATGGATCTACCTGCTCGGTCTTGCGCGGGCCATACAGATCGAGCGCGATCTCCTCTAACGCCGTGCGCGACACGGCGGGATAAGGCTCGCACTCAGCACATTCGCGGATGGTGCGGTTGTCGGTAATGAAGACGATGTAATCGTTCTTGGTCGGCTGCGTTGGCAAGACCGCCGGTAAATCGCGCACGTTCGGCGAAAGCAGCGTGATGCTCTCTTTGGCCAGCTTGGCGATCTTGGCCGCCGACTCATCCTGCTCTTCCAACTGTTCGACGTCCTTCACCAGGACTTCGCTCAACCTGAACCTGCCCCCATACAGGCGTAGCTTCAGCGAAATGATGCGCGTGAGCGACTCATCCACACGGGCGGCGAACGTTTTGTCCTCCGAGTATTTGGTCTGGAAGAACGAGATGGTCTCAGTGATGTTCGTCAACTGCTCCGACCAGTCGTTGGTCAGCCCGAAGTTGCCCAGCACCAGCACATCGTTACCGGCCATGAACGCCTCCTGAGCGATGCGCCGGGCATTGAACGACGCCTCCAACGGATCGTAGAACCGCCGCACGCTGCGCGCGCCGAGTTGATCGCTGAACGTCACGCCGCCACTGTTGCGCCAGGCCGCCGTCTCGGGCAGGGACATCAAGGCCTGATACGCTTGTGGGTCGAAGCTGACCGGCCGGGTGCTGGCGCGGATGTTGCCCTGCAAGCCGCGATACCGAATATGGGACACCAGCAGCCCATCTACCGTCGTGTCCTTCGATGCCTCGCCCTTGAGCACGGCGAAAAACGGCGCCAGCTCGATCAGCCGAAGCTGCTCGATGGACTTCTGCACGGTGGGGATCTCTTCGCTCACGTTGCGGTCGGAGGAGCCGAGGCCGGGGAAGTGTTTGCCCACGGCGGCCAGGCGATTTTTGCTGCCACTATGTAGGCCGGCCACGAATGCCGCACCCAGCCTCCCCACCCAGAACGGATCACCGCCGAACACATGTGTGCCCAAGTCGCCCGGCGTGTTCGGGCGTGGGGTATCGGTGACATCGAGCGTCGGCCCGAACAACACGTTGACGCCCAACTGCGCAAGTTCGCTACCCAGGATTTCACCGATGGTTTGCGCGATGGCCGGCGTCCACGTCGCACCGACGGCCATTTGGCTTGGGATCTGCGTCACCTCCTGGGTGATCTCGCTCAGCTCAGAGCGCGTCGTCCAGTCCGCTTCCTGCAAAAGTGCGATGAACAGCGGGATAGCAGAAGCTGAGACCGTCACGTGCGTCGTCGGCGTGATCGGTTCCTGCACGAACTCACTGATCGCCTCTGTAGCCAGCTCATCGCTGAAGGCCAATTGCTGCAGCGCATTCGTCAGGCGAATGATTTGCTGAGTGACCGGCGGATCGGCTTTGGCATTGTCGAAGTTCCGATTCGCCGCGCGCAACTGCACGCCGCCGATGTGGTAGTCCGTGATAAGCCTGGCGATGTCGGACGACGGCGAGACGTCGTCGCCCCGGAAGCTGACGATGAATAACTGGCCAACCCGTTGCGCCAGGGTCATGCGAGCAATGATGGCTTTCGCCTCTTCGAGATAGGGGATCGTCACCGGCTGAGGGTCCTGAGCCAGAGCCGGCAGCGGCGCGGCCGGTGCCAACAGACACCCCACGCAAAGCAGGCTTGCCACCCAGCGTCGCACTGAGGATGGATGAGTTCGAAGATTCGACATGATCTCGAATGACCCGACTCCAAAGCCGGGTCAATATCGCCTTATACGCGGGTCAACGAAAAGCGCCCAGGCGTCAATGCCGCCATCCAGATTCACGACGTCACCGAAGCCGAGTGCCTGTAGCACCTGGCAGGCCAACGCACTGCGAATGCCGTGATGACATACCAGCACATAAGAAGCATCGCGATCCAGCTGAGCAGCCCATTCGTAGATTGAGTCGAGCGGCATCAACAGCGCGCCGTCTATGCGGGCGATCTCGAATTCCCACGGCTCGCGCACGTCAATCAGCACGGCCGGGTCGCCTGCTTGTCGCCGAATTGCGTATTCCACCGGCGAGATGCTCCTTATGGCCTGCACGCCGCGCGATTATACGGTTACGAGAGGACGCGCTGCGCTCCGGCGTCACGGCCGCGATGCCAACCTGATAGTCGTAGATGCAGCGAGTTTGCCCGCAGTGGCTTGCGCAAATTCCAAACGAACCCTTGCCGACGATAGCCACGACTACACGACGGGTGTGACAGAGGCATCGGTGTTGTCCAAGCGCCGCAAGGGCTTATAGAATGGGCACTCGCGTCGCAGCGACTCAGCGGGCGCTGCGCAAAAAGGAGGTTGAATGGCATCGCGCGACGATTTCACAGATGCGGAATGGCAAGTGTTGGCAACCGCGCCGGAGGCGGTCGGGCTGGCCGTGCTGGCGGCAGATCCGGTCGGGGCGGTCGAGGAGCGCACGGCAATGTTCGAAGCCTGGCGGCGCTCTGCGGAGCAGCCCTTCGCGGACAATCAACTCGTGCTCACGCTCATTCGCAATCGCGACGCGTGGGGTGAGGAGATGCGGCTGCGGACGTCGCGCGAGGAGGCGCTCTCTTCCTTGCCCCCGGATGAAACCAGGGCCTGGGCGATGGATCAGTGCCGGCAGGCCATGGCGTTGTTAGAAGCGAAAGGCGCGCCCGAGGATTGCGAAAGCTATGGGCGCTGGATCGTTTACTTGGCCGAGAACGTGGCCGAAGCAGTATGGAGCGGCAGAAGCCGCGTGGATCCTGCGGAACGCGCCGTGATAGACGAGGTCGCAGCGGTCTTGAAGTTGCAGCGGTGACTACCCGCTTAGGCCGTGACGTTCAGGTAGAGTTGCTCGCGCACGCTCATCACGTCGCGGCGCAGTTGCTCCTCGGTCTCCAGCCGGTCTTTGATGCGCTCCACCCCGTGGAGGATGGTGGTGTGATCGCGTCCGCCGAGCAGACCGCCGATCTCCGGCAGCGAGGCGTCGGTTTCCTGGCGGATGAGGTACATCGCGATCTGGCGCGGTTGCACGAGCTCCTTGTTCCGCGAAGGCGACACCATATCGGCCACCGAGATGTTGTAGTACTTCGCGACGGTCTCGATCACCTGAGACGGCGTGATGTGCGCGCGCCGGCCTACCAGATCGGCCAGCGTATCGCGGGCGAACTGAATGGTGATCGGCCGTCCGGTCATCTCCGACGTAGCCAGCAGACGCGTAAGCGCGCCTTCCAGCTCGCGCACGTTGCTCTGGATTTGCTTGGCGACGAACTCGATCACGTCAGCAGGGATCGTGCATCCCATCTGCGCCACTTTATGCTGCAGGATGGCCATGCGCGTCTCCAAGTCCGGCGGAGCGATGTCCACCATCAAACCCCATTCGAATCGGCTGCGCAGGCGATCCTCTAGCGTCACCATCATCTTGGGCGCTCGATCGCTGGTGAGCACGATCTGCTTGTTCGCGCCGTGCAGCGCGTTGAAGGTGTGGAAGAACTCTTCCTGCGTGGACTCCTTTCCGGCGATGAACTGTACGTCATCCATCAGCAGCATGTCCACATAGCGGTAGCGGTTGCGAAACGCTTCCTGCGATTGCGAGCGGATCGCGCTGATCAACTCGTTGGTGAACGTCTCGGAGGTCACGTAGCGGCAGACCAGGCCGCGCTGCTTCGCGCTATTGCCGATGGCATGCAGCAGGTGCGTCTTGCCCAGGCCGGAGCCACCATACAGGAAGAGCGGGTTGTAACGCTCGGCGGGCGCCTCCGCTACGGCCATGGCTGCCGCGTGTGCCATGCGGTTGCCCGAGCCGACCACGAACGCCTCGAACGTGTAACGCTTTTGCAGCCCATCGGACGTCGTGCCATTAGTGTAGCCCGGCGCACGCGACGGTTGGGCAGGTGTTGTGCCATGCGCAGGAAGCTCGGCCGAGCGAGGTGAATCCATCACCGGCTGGTTAGCGTGCTGCGTCATGACCACGAGCGACACATCCACGCTCCGGCCCATGCGCTCGCCCAGCATGCGCCGGATGTCGCTGAGCTTGCGCTGCTCGATCCATTCCTTCGCATACCCATTCGCCACCCCGATCACAAACTGCCCATCTTCGTACGTGATCAAACGAGCCGACTTCAGCCACGTCACATAGCTGCTGCGGCCCATTCCGACCTCGATTTCGCCTAGCACAGATCGCCATGCTTCTTCCGCTCTCATCGTCCACCCTCGATGCGCTAGCTGTTTGTTCACCGTGTCACAAGCCACAGGAGGTCAGAACTTCTGTGGACGGCGGCTGTCGCGAGTCGCCTGTAACGCGGGAACGCGATTCTATTCACCTGAACGGCTGAACACAAGGCGTTAACCCTACCCAAACCTTAAATTGCACCGAAGTTTTAAGATATTTATGATGATGTGCAAAAAGTGTATCCGAAATGTGCAAAACCTGTTGACTGTGACCTTGCTACCTGTTAGTATCATTTTATGCGTTACCGGCTTCACAAGTTGCTCTACGGGCCGGTTGGCAGCACGCAAGTCGAGCGTCTTGAGCGTGGACCGACGAAGTTTGATGATGATTTGCAAGTTCCCTACTTGCGCGGCGCATTCGAATTCGTTCGTCTCAGCGACGTCGTGTTACTACGCGGATCAGTCGAGACCGAAGTCCCTGTCCGGTGCGTTCGCTCGCTCGAAGACTTCAATTTATGTCTCAACGTGCCGCTGGACGATATCCTCCTCGGCCTGCCTCAGTATCCGCACTCCGACGCCGACCCCGATCGCCGGATCAGCGATGATGGCTGGATAGATCTAACCGAGACCTTGCGCGAAGAGATCATCATGGCCATCCCCATCAATCCCATCCACCCCAAGTATGCCAGAGCGAGCACTGCCGAGCTGCTGAGCGCACTCGACGAAGACGATCGGGATTGGCTGACCGTCCACCTGAGCAACTCTCAAGACTCGGGAGAATCGTAAATGACCCAGTTTGACGAAGATCAAATCGTTGCCTCACTGTTGATCAAGGCGGAAACTCAAGGCTATGTCGTCACCGAAGATATCCTGGAACTACTTCCAGAGGGCGAGGACAATTACGAACAGGTCGAACAGGTGATCAATCTGCTGGAGGAAGCAGGGGTGCTGGTGCAGGACCTTGTAGCACAGGAAGAAGACGAAGGCGAGATGACCAGCCTGGATGACGGTGACGACGGTGAAGGAGACGAAGAAGAGGAGGAAGAGGACACCCCTCCTGCTGCCGATGACGACCTGGCCGGCATCAGCGTAGACGACGGCATCGGCCTGTACCTGCGCGAGATGACGCGGGTGCCGCTGCTCACCAACGAGGAGGAGGTTCGCCTGGCGCGCGCGATCGAGCGCAGCCGGGCAGCCGAGGCGCGCGTCAAACTGCGTGGCGACCGGCTCTCGCCCCGCGAACGCCATCAATACGAGAGGATCATCGAAGAGGGGCGACAGGCGCGTGAACACCTGATCAAGGCCAACACCCGCCTCGTCGTCAGCATCGCCAAGAAATACATGGGGCGTGGCGTGCCGTTCCTGGACTTGATCCAGGAGGGCAACCTGGGTCTGATGAAGTCGGTCGAAAAGTTCAACTACAAACTGGGCTTCCGTTTCTCCACCTATGCCACGTGGTGGATCCGGCAGACGATTACGCGCGCCATCGCCGACCAAAGCCGCACCATCCGCGTGCCGGTGCACATGAACGACCGCATCCGCCGGCTGTACAAAGCCACACGCGAATTGGAACAGGCGCTTGGCCGTCAGCCCACGCCGGCCGAGGTCGCCCAGGAGCTGGGCGTGGACAGCGAGCAGGTCGAGTGGATGTTGAAGGTGTCGTGGCGGCCGCTGTCGTTGGAGCAGCCGATCGGCGAGGAGGAGGATAACGAATTCGGCGCATTCGTCGAGGACGAGAACACCCCTTCGCCGGCTCAGACGGTCTACGAAGAATTGCTGAAGACGAAGATCGAAGAAGTGCTGAGCACGCTCACGCCGCGCGAGCAGCGCATCTTGCGTTTGCGCTTCGGCCTGGTGAACGGCAAATGCTATACGCTGGAGGAGGTCGGACAAAAGTTCGGCCTGACGCGTGAGCGCATCCGGCAGATCGAAGCACGGGCGCTGCGCCGGCTGCGCCACCCACGCCGGTCGCGGCATTTGAAAGACTATTTGTGAACGATGGGGAAAACCTCAAAAGAAACCAGGCTCGTTCAAGAGGCCTGGTTTCTTTTTTGAACATCTTTCTCAAGCGAACGCCAGCGCATCCTTCATCCGCCCGATCCCTTCTTTGATTTTGTCGAGGCTCATCGCGTAACTCAGACGGGCGCAGCCCGGCGCACCGAACGCCTCGCCGTGCACGATGCCGACCTTCACCGTGTCGAGCAGGTACATGGCCAGCGCCTCGCTGGAGTCGCACGTGCGACCGTATTTCAGCGGCCGGCCCAACACGCCGGTGAAGTCCGGGAAGACGTAGAACGCGCCTTCAGGGGTGACGCAGTTCACGCCCGGGATCTCGTTCAGCGCGGCCACGATCCAATCGCGCCGCTCCTTGAACGCAGCCACCATCGCGGCGATCTCGGCTTCTAGGTCGTTCGTGTAGGCCGCCAGCGCTGCCGCCTGCGTGATCGAGGTCGGGTGCGAGTTGCTATGGCTCTGGATCTTGAGCATGGCTTTGATAATCCACTCCGGTCCGACCGAGTAACCCAGGCGCCAGCCGGTCATGGCATAGGCTTTCGACAATCCGTTGACCACGATGGTGCGGTCGTATAGGTCGGGGGCGACGCGCAACCAGCGCGCGTAGGGCGGGTTGAACACGATGCGATCGTACAGCTCGTCGCTCAGGATGATGACGTCGTTCGTGCGCGCCCATGCCGCGATGTCCTCCAGCTCGGCCTGGGTATAGACCATGCCGGTCGGGTTCGACGGCGAGTTCAGCACCAGGATGCGCGTGCGCGGCGTGGTGTAGCGCGCCAGCAGTTCGCCGGTCACCTTGAAGTGGTCATGCACAGTGGTCGGCACGATCACCGGCGTCGCCTCGGCCAGACGCACCTGCTCGACGTAGCTCACCCAATACGGCGCGGGGATCAGCACTTCGTCGCCGGCTTCGCACAACGCCTGAAAGGCCAGGTAGAGCGATTCTTTGCCGCCGGTGTGGGTGGCCACCTGGCCGGCCTTATAGTCGAGGCCGGTGTTCTGGCGTTCGCGCGCAGCGATGGCTTCTTTGAGCGCGGCCATGCCGCCGGTCTCGGTATAGCGGGTGAAGTTTTCGTGGATGGCCTTGATGGCGGCTTGCTTGATCAGCTCGGGCGTGGGGAAGTCGGGCTCGCCGGCGCCGAAGCCGATCACCGGCTCGCCGGCGGCGCGCATCTGCTTGACGCGCCCTTCGACGGCCATTGTGGCCGAAGGTTGCACGGCTGCCGTGCGTGCGCTGACCCGCTGCATCGGCTTCGTCTGCACATGTGTTCCGTTCGTCGTCATAAGGTCACCTGTGGGTTGAATGGCCTGATTATCGCCGGTGTAGGCCGGCTGACCGAGATGGGGCTGTGGGCATTCTCTACGCCGGCGACCAATACGCCCGACGCGGCGCCGTGGGTCGGAAGTCCAGCCGCTCCAGCCCAAGATAGTGCAGCGTGGCGCGCTCCAACAGCGAGAACTCGTCCGGGTTCTCGCGATTGAAATTCATCGGCTCCTTGAGCACAACCGGCGGGTTGCTCATGAAGCGCGGCTTGCCGAGCACGTTCTGCGACGAAGCATGCAACATGAACGGGTGCAGGATGACGAAGTCCCCGGCCTCGCCGGTCAACTCCTCGAAGCGCGTGCACTGGCTGATCAAGGCCTGAAAATCGAAATCATGTGGCTCAACGCCTTCGGGGTGCTCATATAGATAGCGCGCCACGACGCGCACGGAGTCGGGTGCGATGAAGGTGGCACCGCCCTGGTGCAGCATGTCCGACCACAATACGATCGTTAGCAGTGCCTGTTCGCGGCTGTCGAGGAAGTGGCGGAAGTAGCTGCCGTCCTTGTGCCAGCCGTTCACTTGAGGCGAGGGGGGTTGCCAAGGTTTGTCTGCGCCGCGCCGAAAGTTGATGATGAAGGCGTCGGACCAGATGAAGGAGTTGATGGTGGTGAAGTGGCCGCTGTGATGGAGTCGCATCACCTGTGTCTCCAGGCGTTCCTCTCCCCCCACCACATCGAGGATGGCATCCCAGGCTTTCGGCGCGATTTCGCGCACCGGCAACTGGTTCTGGTGGTCCATCCACACGATTTCCTTGGTCCAAGTATTGGGATCGTTCTTGTCGTATCCCAGTCGGTCGTAGGCTGCCTCAATCCAACGGTTCGCAATGGATCTGTCCAGGCAGTCCTTAACGATGAGATAACCGTCCTCTAGAAAGCTGCGCACTTGCGCTTCGGTCAAAACGCGGTAATGATTCATGGTGAATCCCTTACGATGATTTCTGTTTGGAGTTTAGCAAGTGGGCCACCAGCGGCCCCACATCCAAGACGTTGTCCAAGAAGTAGTCGGCGGCGTCGCTCGGCGGACATTCGATCAAGATCGTCGTCATACCGATTGCGCGGGCAGCGCGCGTATTGACCGGCGTGTCCTCGACGAAGATCACCTCGCGCGGCGTCACGCGCAACATCTCCAGCGCGATCTGATAGGACAACGGATCGGGCTTGTTGCGAAAGCTGAGGGCGCGAATGTCTATCACCCGCTCGAAACAATCGGCAATGCCCATATGTTGCAAGATGCGCAGAGCATGCTCGATGTTAGAGTTGGTGAGCACGGCACGCCGCAGGGGGATCCCCAGCAACATGTCACGCAGCCGAGGATCGGCAGCCAGCACGCCATCCAGCTCGATGTCGTGCACATACTCGAAGTACTCGTCTATGTTGACCGGATAGCCCTCTTCCATCATGCCGCGGAGGGCCGTGCCATACAAGCCGCGGAAGCGCCGGCGCAACTCGGCCGCCTGCTCGATCGGCACGCTGAACTTATTGGCGATGTACTGGTTGATGCGCTCGGTGATCGCGTCCATCAGCTTCGCCGAGCGCGGATACAACGTTTCATCGAGATCGAAGAGAATGAGCCTATACATCTTCACCACACGCTGCCCAACCGATTCCCCACCCGCTGACTTCTGACCTCTGACATTCTGACTTCTGACCTCTGACATTCTGACTTCTGACTTCAAAGAGCCCGGCTCTGACCACCGTCCACGATGAGCGCGGCGCCGGTGATGTAGCTGGCCGCCGGCGAGGCCAGGAATACGCAGGGCCGCGCGAACTCTTCGACCGAAGCGACGCGCCCCAACGCTGTGTTAGCGCCGGACTTGGCCAGCTCCGCTTCGACCGTCGTACCGTTGCGCTGGGCATGCATCGCCGCCAGGGCCAGCACACGGTCGGTCGCCGTGTAGCCAGGACAGATCAGGTTGACGCGGATATTGTCCGGCCCGACTTCACGCGCCAGCGTCTTGACCATGCCGGCTACCGCCAAACGCAGGCTGTTGCTGAACACCAAGTTGTCGAGCGTGTGTTTGACGCTGACCGAGGTAATGAAGGTGATGCTGCCGCCGCCCTGCCGCTGCATGACCGGAATCACTGCGCGCGCCGCGCGGACGGCGCTCATCAGCGTCAGTTCGATGGCCTGTTGCCAGGCTGCATCATCGAAGTCCATGAAGCGGCCGGCCGGCGGGCCGCCTGCGTTGGCCACCAACGCGTCAATCCGCCCGAAGGTGCGGACGGCCGTATCCATCAAGCGTTCGACGTCGGCGGCTTTGGACGAATCGGCGACCACCGGCAGCACGCGGACATCGGTGCGTCGAGCGATATCCTGGGCTGTCGCGTGCAGCGCCTGTGCATCGCGCGCCGAAATGACGACGTGCGCGCCTTCCTCGGCGAACACACGCGCCGTCGCCGCGCCCAATCCTCTGCTGGCCGCCATCACTACGGCGACCTTGTTCTTGAGTTGCAGATCCATGCTACAGCGTCGAAAGCGTCTGCTTCAGGCTTGTGCCGGTGAACGCGCCATGCTGCTCCGCGATGATACGCATGCGGCCTTCGTGTGTGCATGCGCCAAGTGCCAGCGCATCTGGCTCAGGACAGCTCCGCGCTCTCGCCGAGGCGCTCTAAAAGCGCGGCGAAATCTGCAGGCGGCGAGAAATCCAACACGTTGCCGTCCAGCTCATAGGGCAGCGTGATGAATTCGCCATGCCAGAACCAGTAGAGGTTGGGGCTGAGCGAGCCAGGTCCATCGGCATACATGCCGACGATGGCCTGTAGCATCGAGCCGATCGCCTCGGCCACGCCGATGTTGCGGATGATGTGCAGCAGGATGGCATCGCGCCTGGGCAAGCCTACCAACACACCGTGCGGCAGATTGTTCGGCAGATAAGCATCGAGGATCAGCGCGTGGCTGGCGGCATAGTAGGGATCGCCGGAATACAGATGGATCTCCACGCCGGGCCGCACGGCCACCGCCGTATGCTTCAGCAGGCCAGCGCGCCGCAAATTGCGCCTGCCGATCTCGAACAACGCCGTGGTTTCCAGCGCCCAGCCTTTCGCTTCTGATCGCGAGATCGTCCGGACAGTCGTGGGCAGATCCAGCACGATCACCTCGATTGTGCCTTCAGGGCCAGGGCGGTGAATCGTCTCGACAGATTGGCTCAGCAGATCCACCGGATACAGCCGGGCGCGTAATCGCTCACTGACCTTGTTGAAATCACCGACATCCACGGTCAGCGCATTCTGGTCGCCGCTCACGGCGAAGATGCAATCGAAGTGCTCTGCAATCAAGCTCGGCCAACGCTCGACGGCGACTTGGGCGCATGCCTGCGCAACGTTTTGCAGGCCAAGCACGCTCGAGTGGTCGAACACGCCGGCTGCCGGCTGCACCACGCCCTCGTCGGCCTTCACCTGGACGGGAATGTGGCGCTCGGTGAAATAGCGTTCGACCAGCGCAATGAAGGTGCGAAACTCGCGGGCATCCAGGTTATGCGCCCACGCTGGCGGGATGTCGTGTGCTGAACCGGACATGCAGACAAGTGTAGCATCACGCTCGACCGGCGGCTACCTTTCGACACGCGTAGGTATGAGGGGTGCATTCGTGCCCAGGGGCAGAATTTGCATGGTCGGGCGCGGACGCCGTTCCGCGCCTGGATATGCCGCGCATGGGGCAGAGTGCGCCCTAGCGAATACGTCTGCCCCCGGTTGGCGAATGCCCCATATGTGGGAGAGAACGCGCAGGACAGATATAATCTGCCAAGCTCTGGAGCAAAAAGGATGGAGGCGAAGGTCCACGAATTGCCGTTGTTTCCCTTGAACGCCGTGCTATTTCCCGGCCAGACGTTGCCGCTGCACATCTTCGAACCGCGCTACCGGATCATGATCCGGCGCTGTATCGAGAATGACGAGCCGTTCGGCGTTGTGCTGGCGCGAGACGAAGAGCCGGATGAACCGCACGACATCGGCACATCGGCGCGCGTGACCGACGCGAAGCGCCTGTCCGATGGGCGGATGAACATCCTGACGCTGGGCGAAGAGCGGTTCCGGCTGCACAACTTTCGCGTCAGCGAGCACGGCTACCTGATCGGCGATGTCACGCCCTTTCCGTTCGTTGAGGACGTAGTGCCTGCCGACCCACTCGTGAATACGGTATCGCAACGGCTGGCGCGTTATCTGAAGCTGCTGGGTGAAGCCAACGGCCTAAGCTTCCGGTTCGACCAGTTCCCCACGCAGCCGGTGGATGTCGCCGTGTTCACTGCCATCGCCTTGCGCCTGCCGTTGGAGCAGAAACAATTTCTGCTCTCTCAGGCGCGCGTGACCGATCTGCTCGCCATCGAATCCGAAGTCCTGCGCGAGGAACTGAAGATAATGAGCATCGTCGCTTCCGCCATCCGGCCTCCAGAGGACAATCACATTTTTTCGAGGAACTGAACGCGCAGCAGCGATGCGGGGGAAGCGACTTCCGCCGCGCCTCATTCGGAAGCTGCATCTCACAACTGCGAGACCATGAAGATCGTTTTAGATGCGATGGGTGGCGACTTCGGCCCCGGGCCAAATGTCGAAGCCGCCGTGAGCACGGCGCGCGAGTTCGGCTGGGAGATCGTCCTGGTCGGGCGCCAGGAGATGATTCGCCCGCTGCTCGTGCAACACAACACCGCCAACTTACACCTGCCGATCGTACACGCCAGCGAAGTGATCGAGATGAGCGAGCACCCGGCGCAGGCAGTGAAGACAAAGAAGAACAGCTCGATGGTGGTGGGCATGCAGATGGTGCGCAATGGCGATGCCGATGCCTTCGTCACCATGGGTAACACTGGCGGCGCATTGGCTGCGGCGCTCTTTCACCTGGGCCGCATCAAGGGCATCCTCCGCCCGGCATTATCCTCGGTCTTCCCCACTGCCAAAGGATGGGTGTTCTTGCTCGACGTTGGGGCGAACGCCGACTGTAAGCCGGAATACCTGGTGCAATTCGGCCTGATGGGTAGCATCTACGCCGAGCGCGTGATGGGCATTCGCAACCCGCGCGTGGCGATCATGTCCAACGGCGAAGAGGAGACCAAAGGCAACGAGCTGGTACAGCAAGCCCATCAGCTCCTCAAGAAAGCGCCGATCAACTTCATCGGCAACGCCGAGGGCCGCGACCTACCGGCCGGCAACGCTGACGTCTTCGTGACGGACGGCTTCACCGGCAATGTGATCGTTAAGTTGTCCGAGGGTATGGGGGATTTCATCAAGGGCATGCTGCGCGAAGAGATCATGCGCACGCCAAAGAGCAAACTGGGCGGCCTGCTGATCAAGGATGCCATCGAGCGCATCAGCAAGCGCACCAACTACGAGGAGATCGGCGGCGCGCCACTCCTAGGCGTGGACGGTGTTGTAATCATTGGCCACGGCCGCAGCAAAGCGCGCGCGATTCGTTCGGCGCTCATGCGCGCAGCCGAAGCAGTGGAGCACGGCGTCGTGGATGCGATCGAGAAAGGGCTGGAAGCGCTGCCGAAGGTGACGAACGTCGAAGCACGTACGCCGGCCGGCTGAAGTCCGCCACGCGACCCGTCCGAGACATCTTGAATTTGCGACTTCGACATGGCACGACCTAAACGATTCTCCAGCCTACGGCGCGGCCTGAGCCGCTTCACCAACGCCAGCAAGCGCGTGCTGAGGCGTGAGCGAAGCGACGCGGGCGAGTCGCGGCCCGTCATACACATCCACACGCCGAACGGCAGCAGGCGGCGTCGCGTCGTCATCACCGGCATCGGCGCGATCACTGTGCTGGGCCTGAACTTGATGGACACCTGGAACAATTTAGTGGTGGGGCGCAGCGGCATCGGTCCGATCACTCAATTCGACCCCAGCAATCTGCCGGTGCGCATCGCCGGCGAGGTCAAAGGATTTGATCCGCTCAAGTACATTGACGCCAAGGAGGCCCGGCGCATGGCGCGTTGCTCACACTTCGCCGTAGCCGCTGCTCAGGAAGCCATCGAGCAATCCGGGTTGCGCATCGGCAAAGATGTGAAGCCCGATCGGGTAGGCATCGTGATGGGCACAGCGCTGGGTGGCTATGAGATGTCGGAGAACGGATCGCGGGAATACTATCAATACGGCTACAAGCGCACGAATCCGTTTGCCCTCCCCGCTGCGCTGCCCAACGCGCCCGGCCATCACATCAGCACGCGGTTTGGGTTGAAAGGGCCGCTGAGCACGGTGGTGGCGGCGTGCGCATCCGGCACGCAAGCCATCGGCGACGGCGCTGAGATGATCCGCCTGGGCAAAGCCGATGCGGTGCTGGCCGGCGGTGTGGAAGCCGTGGTGATCGAGACGGCCATCGTCGCCTTCTCCAAGCTGCGCGTGCTCAGCACAATGAACGACCACCCCGAACTCGCGCAGCGCCCATTCGACATCACGCGCGATGGCTTCGCGTACAGCGAAGGCTGCACGGTGATGATGCTGGAAGACTACGAGCGGGCCAAGGCGCGCGGCGCGACGATCTACGCCGAGGTGCTCGGCATGGGCGTCTCGTCCGACGCCTATCACATTGCCATTCCCGACCCTTCGGCCAGCGGGGCGATCCGCGCCATGATGTGGGCCCTGCAAGACGCCGGCATCGCGCCGCATCACGTGGACTACATCAACGCGCACGGGTCGGCCACACAAACCAACGACGCGCTCGAGACGGCCGCGATCAAACATGTCTTCGGCGAATACGCCTACGACATTCCGGTCACCAGCACTAAGTCCATGGTCGGCCACGCTATGGGTGCAGCCGGTGCCATCGAGGCGCTGAGCACGGTGATGACGATCAAGACCGGCATCATTCCACCCACCATCAACCTGCACCATCCCGATCCGGCGTGCGATTTGGACTACGTGCCGCACAAAGCCCGCCTCAAGGAAGTCAACATCGCCATCTCCAATTCATTCGGCCTCGGTGGGCAGAACGCAACGATCGCCTTTGGGAAGATCTGAGGCGGCGGTAGCACGATGAAGGTCGTCGTTGACGAGAAGAAGTACAAGCGCCTGGCGCTGCTAGGGCGAATTGCGCTGTTCGGTTCGCTGGGCATCTTGCTGGCCGGCTTATTGCTCACCCTGTTCGGCCCGCAGCTTGGGTTGCTCACCCCCGAGAACTCCAGCCTGTTCTTCATCCTCTACTTGATCATCCTATTGGTGGGGTTCACCGCATCGCGCGTTGGGTTTCACTACGGCAACCGCTACCTTGCGCCGACGCGGCCGGATCGGGTGCTGCGCGAGAGCCTAAAAGGGCTGGATCGCAAATATGCCCTGATGCTCTTCGCAGAGCCGACCAATTACATGCTCATCGAGCCGGGCGGCGTGACCGTGTTCGTGGTGCGCAACCAGGAAGGCAGAATTAGCTACAAGGACGGCAAGTGGAAGCGCAAGGAGAGCCTGTTGCGCTTTTGGTTTGGGCGCGATGAGCCGCTGGGCGATCCCACCGCCGACATCACCGAGGAACTAAACAAAGTCAATCAAGTGCTGAGCGAGAAGCTGCCGACGTTGAAGATCCCACTGCGCGGGATCATCGTCTTCAGCAACCCCAAGGCCGTGCTCGATGTCGAACCGTCGCCGATCGCCGTGTTGCGCGCAGAGGACTTGAAGGACTACATCCGCGGCGCCGGCAGGCTGAAAGAACTGCCCAACTCGCTGCAGCGCAAAGTGCGCGAGGCGCTCGGCGCGCCGGAACTTCCGCGCCCCGAAGCGTGATCCCGATACCCCAAAACCAGCTCGTCCGTCAGCTTCGCGACTTGGACGTGCAGCCGGGCAGCGTGTTGCTCGTCCACACGGCGTTCTCGCGGGTGAAGCCGGTGGAAGGCGGTCCGCTCGGGTTGATCGAGGCGCTGCGCGCGGCGCTCGGCCCGGACGGCACGCTGGTGATGCCGAGCATGACGGACGACGACGAAGCGCTCTTCGATCCGCGCTCGTCTCCATGTCTGGGAATGGGCATCGTTGCCGACACGTTCTGGCGGCTGCCCGATGTGCTGCGCAGCGATAGCCCGCACGCTTTCGCAGCCGCCGGCCCACACGCCGCCGAGATCACCGCGCCGCACCCGCCCGACTTCCCGCACGGCCCGGACAGCCCGGTGGACCGCGTCCTGGCGCGCGACGGACAAGTGTTGCTGCTCGGCATCGGCCACACGGCGAACACCACGATTCACCTCGCCGAGTATCTGGGCGGCGCGCGCTACCGCATCAACAAGCAAGTGCTCATCCTCCACGATGGCCGGCCGATGCGGCTGGATTACGGTGAGATTGACCACTGCTGCCGGAACTTCGCGCTGGTGGATGCCTGGCTGGACGCGCGCGGGCTGCAGCGCCGGGGCATCGTCGGCTACGCCGAGGCACGCCTGGCGCGATCACGCGACATCGTGGACGTGGTGTCCGCCCAGGTGCGCGCGAATCCGACCGTCTTCTTGCACCCTCCGGGTGTGGACGAGGAGTGCGACGAGGCGTGGGACAGCCTGAGGGCCGGCTAATCTACAATCGCAGCGTGCAACGCGCGAAGCAGCCTACCCTACGCGCTTTTCTTGCGCTGGATTTCGACGACGACGCGCTGCGGGTGCTCGATGCTTACCTGCGTCGGCTGCGCGCGATGCCGTGGGCGAACGACGTGCGTTGGGTTCGCCCGGACAACCTGCACCTGACGCTGCGTTTTCTGGGCGACGTGACGCCGAGCCAAGCGGAGCGCTATGCCGAGGCGTTCGGTGAAGGATTGGCACGGATGACCGATTTGACAGCGTTCACCCTGGCAGCAACGCCGCCGCGTTTCTTTCCGACGCCGTCGCGACCGCGCGTGATCGCCTGCTTGATCGAGGGCAATCCCACCCTGACTGCGCTGGCGGCGCTGGCCGAGACCTGCGCGCTACGAATCGGCCTCGAACGCGAGACGCGCCCTTTCAACGGCCACATCACGTTAGGCCGGACGCGCGACTCCTTCCCGCGCGACGCGGCTTTGCCGCGCGATGAAACGGTCACCGATATGCGGCCGATCACAATTACCCTCTACGAAAGCAAGCTCGACCCGCGCGGGGCCATGTACACCCCGCTGCGCTCCTTCTCTCTAGGCTCTCATCTTTAACTGGTATCTTGCTTCCCATCGGGCACATATAATCCCGAAGACCGATGTTCACCGATCTGGGTCATCTTGCCGTCATCTTCGCATTCGTCGCCTGCCTGTATGCCGCCGTCATCTCGCCGCTGGGCGCGCAGCGCAATGACGATCGGCTGGTTCAGAGCGGGCGCGTTGCTGCGTTGATGACCTTCCCGCTGGTATTGATCGGCTGCCTAGGGCTGTGGTACGCGCTGCTCACGCACGACTTCGGCGTGAGGTACGTCGCCGAAGTTTCCAGCCTGGCGACGCCGGTGTTCTTCCGCATTACGGCGCTGTGGGGTTCGCAGAACGGCTCGATCCTGTTCTGGTGCTTGATCATGTCGGCGTTCGTCGCTGCGGCGATGCTGCGCGACTGGGACGCTGCCGGTGACAAGCCATTGCTGCCCTATGTGACGATGACGATGGCGCTGGTGCTCGGCTTCTTCCTCTTCTTGCAGCTCTTCCTCACCAACGCCTTCGTGCGCTACGACTTTCCGCCCCAAGACGGGCGCGGGCTGAACCCGCTGCTCCGCCACCCCGGCATGATCATCCATCCCCCCATGCTCTACGCCGGCTACACCGGCCTGCTCGTGCCGTTCGCGTTCTGCATCGCTTCGCTGATCACGCGCCGCAGCGATGACCTGTGGCTGCGCTCGTCGCGCCGCTGGACGCTGGTAGGTTGGGCGTTCCTCACCGCCGGGCTGTTGCTCGGGGGGCGCTGGGCGCACGACGTGCTAGGCTGGGGCGGCTACTGGGGCTGGGACCCGTCGGAGAACAAACCGCTGATCACCTGGTTGATCGCCACGCCGTTCTTGCACTCGGCCATGATCCAGGAGAAGCGCGGCATGTTCAAGAACTGGAACGTGTTCTTGATGATGCTGACGTTCGCCTCGATGTTCTTCGGGACGGCGTTCATCCGCAGCGGGCTGCTCACCAGCGTGCATGCCTTTGCCGCCAGCGACATCGGCCCGTTCTTCATGGGCGCAATGGTGGTCATCTTGGTTGCCTGCGCGGCGCTCTGGCTGACGCGCCTGGACGTGCTGCGCAGCGAGAACAAGCTGGATTCGGCCTTCTCGCGCGAGGGCATCTTCCTCATCCAGAACGTGCTGTTCCTGAGCACGGCCTTCACGGTGTTCATTGGCACGATCTTCCCGATCTTGAGCGAGGCCATCACCGGCACGAAGATCACGGTCGGGCCGCCGTTCTTCGATCAGACGGCCGGGCCGCAGATGGCTGCGCTGGTGGCGCTGATGGGCGTGGCGCCGTTACTGGCGTGGGGCAAGTCCAGCAGCGGCGCCGTGGTTCGCCAGATGCTGGTGCCTTTGATCTTTGCCATCGTGGTGATGGGCGCGCTCTTCGTGGCCGGCGCGACCCAGCCGGTGCCGCTGCTGCTGTTCGGCCTATGCGCGTACACGCTGGCACAGACGATCATGGAGTATGTGCGCGGCGTGCGGGCGCGCATGCGCGGCATGGGCGAATCGGCACCGCTCGCGCTCGTCCGGCTGGCGCAGAAGAACCAGCGGCGCTACGGTGGCTACCTGGTGCACATCGGCGTGGTGCTCATGGCCATCGGGGTGATCGGCAAAGGGTTCTACGGCTACGACACGATCACCACGCCGGCAGTGAAGCTGAACGAGAGTTTCACCGTGGGCGACTACACCTTCACCTATCGCGGCATCCGCCCCGTGCCCTGCGAGTTCAACGACTGCCAGACCATCCAGGCGATGCTGCTGATCTCATCGGCCAAAGACGGTCGCGTCCTGGGCGCAGCCTTCCCGCATCGTGACCACTATCCCGTGCAGCAGCATACGGCCACCATCCCGGCCATCAGCGGCACGTTCAACACCGAGGTCTATGTGCTGCTGGCCGCCTGGGAAGACGGCGGCGCGACGGCATCGTTCCAGGTGTTTATCAACCCGCTCATCAACTGGATTTGGGTCGGCGGCATCGTAATGATCTTGGGATTCGTGGTGTGCTTCTGGAAGGCGCCGGAGCGTGAGCCGGCCACGTCGCCGGCGACGGTGCGGCGCGCGGTGAAAGCCGGCGCACCGGCGAGGTGAGCATGATGTTGCATCTCACGTCTTGCGTCTTGCGTTCTACGTTTCACGCTGTACGCTTTACTTGGCTCATCGTCCTTGTCGCGCTGGCTATAGGTCAGCCCGCCATCGCGCAGGTTCCCGCGCCGGACGAGGAGACGTATCGCATCGCCAAGCAGTTGAACTGCCCGACGTGCGCCGGGCGTAATTTGGCCGATTGCCCCACCGAGACCTGCGCGCAATGGAAAGCCGAGATCAAGGCGCAGCTCGACGCCGGCAAGAGCGCCGAGGAAGTGCTGGACTACTTTCAGGCGCGCTTCGGCCCGACTGTGCTGCAAGAGCCGCCCAAGACCGGCGTGACTGCGCCGCTATGGGCCGCGCCGGTCGGTGCTGCGCTGGTGTTCCTGATCGCCGCCGGATGGGTGATGTGGCGCACTTCGCGTCGCGCTGCGCCCGCAACCTTAGCTGCTGCCGGCGGCAGCGAAGATCCGTTCGTGGCGGCGTTGGAAGAGGAAGTGAGAAAGGACGGATGAAAGGTAAACCCCTGATCATCGTTGGGGCGTTGGCGGCGATTGCGGCGATCGTCGGGGTGTTCGTCATCGCCTTGAATTTAGTGTCGCAGCAGGGCGCGCGCCCCAAGCCCGGCTCGCCGGCGCCCGACTTCACCCTGACGCTGTATCCCGGCTATCGCGCTGACCTACCGGAGCAAATCCGACTTAGCGACCTGCGCGGCAACGTGGTGGTGATGAATTTCTGGGCGTCGTGGTGCGTGGAATGTTACAAAGAGGCGGATGCGCTGGAGGCCGTGTATCGCAAATACAAGGATCGCGGCGTCATCTTCCTCGGCATAGACTATCTCGACACCGAAGCGCCGGCGCTGGCGTACCTGAAGCAATATAACGTCACTTACCCGAACGGCCTGGACGTGCAGCAGCAAATCGCCCGCGCCTATCGCATCACCGGCGTGCCGGAGACGTTCTTCATAGACAAGGACGGCATCGTGCGCGACGTGGTCATCGCCCCACTGACCGAAGCCCAGCTCATTGCGAAGATCGAAGCGCTGCTGGCGGAGTAGAGATTGCAGAGGTCAGGGGTCAGAGGTCAGGGGTCAGAAGTCAGAGGTCAGAGGTCAGAGGTCAGATTAGAGATTCAGTGGAGCAGCCCCAACATTCTCAACTTTCAATTTTCAATTTAGATGCCCCTCGGAACTATCCTTCTCGGACTCGCGCTGTTGATCATCGTCGTCGTGGTTGTGGCATTGCCGCTGCTCGATCGCAAGACGCCGGCCGTCCAACCCCCCAGTCAACGCGAGGCGCTTGAGCAGGAGCGCCGCGCCGTCATCCGCGCCATCCGCGAGCTGGATTTCGATCATCGCACCGGCAAGATCGGCGACGAGGACTACAGGCAATTGCGCGAAGCGCATGTGGCGCGCGGGGCGCAGATCCTACGCGAACTCGCTGCGCTCGATGAGGCAGAGCACGACATTGACGCAGAAATCGAAGCGCAGATCGCGCGCTTCCGAAAGGTCGGGCGATCAGACGGACACTTGGCCGGCGTGATGTCGGGCAAAATCATTTGCCCAAGTTGCGGCCATACCGCCGGCGCGAACGACAAGTTTTGCCCCCAGTGCGGGCAGCGCCTTGAAATACAGAAATCAGGGGCGATTGCAAGCGCGGAATGAGCAAGATGTGGCGCTCGGTTCATCACATCAGGTCGAGTGGCGTGAGGGTCGTGATCCTTTTCGCGGGTTTGGCCGCTGCGCTGGTTGGTTGCACCATGTCCAGCCGCCCGACGCTGCCGGTTGAGGTGCTGCTCACGCCGGCAGCCATGCCGACGGTCGTCGCCGACGGCGAAACGGCGCCCTTGCAGCCGCCGGACGCCGCCGCCGGCGCAGCCATCTACGAGGAGAAATGCGCCGCCTGCCATGGCAACACCGGCAAAGGCGACGGACCCAGCGCCGCGCAGATCAGGGCGCAAGGCAGAGTGGTCGCCAGCCTGGTGGAGCCGGCGCTGGCTCGCGCGGCCCGCCCCCGCGACTGGCACGATGTGATCACCAACGGGCGCATCCAGAATCTCATGCCGCCGTTTCGCGGCTCGCTGAACGCGCAGCAGCGCTGGGACGTGCAAGCTTACCTGTGGGCACTGGGCACGTCGCCGGAGGCCATCCAGGCCGGCGGACAGGTTTATCAGGCGCAATGCGCGGCATGTCACGGCGCAAGCGGCGAGACGCCGGTCGGTGACGTCAAGCGCGCCCTCAACGATCCGCGCTTCCTGGCCGAGCATTCGCTGCTGGACATCGCCAACCTGATGCTGCGCGGCGACCCTCACGCCGGCATCGCGCTCGACGAGGCACAGCGCTTCCAGGTCGCCGACTTCGTGCGCACGTTGGGCTATCGCTACGCCGATCCGGCGGCGATCCGCCTGGCGGCTACGACCGGCGATGGCGTGATCAACCTGCGCGCGATCAACGGCACGCCGAACGGCCAACCGGTCCGCAACTTGCCGGTGACGCTGCGCGTGTATGACTCGTCCGGCGAAGTGCTCTCGCGCACGGCAACGCTGGATGACGCAGGATTCGTCTCGTTCGACAACCTTCCGGTGCGCGCCAACTATTTCTACCAGGCAGAGTTGGACTACGGCGGCGGGCGCTTCTACGCTGCGCCGGCGCAGTTTCCGATCACCGGCACGCGGCTCATCAGCGACATCCTGCCGGTGTTCGAGACCACGACCGACGCGAGCGCCATCAGCATCAACGAGTTGCACGTCTTCGTGCAAGACATGGACGAGAGCACGGTGACGATCGTCGAATACTATCTATTCGACAACGCCGGCGACCGCGCCTACATCGGCGCAGCAGGACCAAGCGACAAGCGGCGCACACTCAAGATCAGTGTGCCGAAGGACGCGCAGAACTTGCGCTTCGATGGTTTGGGATTGGGCAGCCGGTTCTTCCAAGAGGGTGACGTGATCTACGACAGCGACGTCGTCGTGCCCGGCCTGCGCTCCGCTCAGATCGCGATGATCTACGAGCTGCCCTATCGCGACAGCCGCACCTTCGACCGGCGCGTGTTCTACCCCGTCCAACGCGCAGACGTGATCGTGCCGGAAGTGATCGGAGCAGGTACGCCGTTCACCGTGACCGGTGGGCTGAACGACCAGGGCGTGCAGCAGACGCTCGGCGGCAACGTGCGCTTGTTCCTCAGCCCACGTGCTTTGGCGGCGGGCGAATCGTTCGCCTTCGAGCTGCGTGGTCGGCCGCTGGGCGCGCCGACGCCTGGCTCGAACCCGCGCGACATCGGCTTCGGCTTGATCATCTTCGGGCTGGCGATCGGCCTAGCCTACTTCGTCTTGAGTCGTGTGCGCGCCTACCGCATCGCGCAAGAAGGTGCCCCGCAGCGACGCAAGATTCTGACGCGGCAGATTGCCGACTTGGACGACAAGTTCGCCTTAGGCGAGATCGCCGAGGAGGATTACCGCGCGCAGCGCGACCGGCTGAAGCGTGAGCTGGTTGCGCTATGGGAGTGACAGCAGCTTGCCGGCCTGTAGCTCGGCCAGATACTTCTCCTTGTTGGCGCTACGCGCTACCTTGCCGCTGCTGGTCTTGATCAGCCAGCGTGCATCCACCAGCACCACTTGGCGCACCGCCACGTCAGAGTTGCGCGTAATGTGTTGGCGGACAGCTTCGGCCACCTGCTCGCGCTCGGTGTCGTCTTCGCTTTCGGCTTCGGCGACGATCACCACGTCTTCGGTGCCGGCCGCTTCGTTGAACACACCGAACGCTGCCACGCGGCCCGGCCGCACGCCGGGCACTTCGCTCGTCAGTTGCTCCAGGTCTTGAGGATATACGTTCTTGCCGCCGACGATGATCAAGTCCTTCTTGCGGCCGGTGACATAGACCTCGCCATCCAGCACATAGCCTAGGTCGCCGGTGAGGTAGAAGCCCTCGAAAAACGCCTGCGCCGTGGCATCCGGGCGATGGTAATACTCGCTCAACATGCAGTCGCTCTGCAAAGCGATCTCGCCGATGGCGCCTTCGGGCAAGTCACGGCGATCTTCGCTCAAAATGCGAATGCGCACGTTGGGCAGCGGCCGGCCGGATGAGACCTGGCCGGCGTTGCCGATGCCGCCGCCGACGTTACGCGCGACCGGCTGGCCGATGGCGCTCTGCGTCACGGCAAACGTGTTTTCGGCCATCGCATAGCAAGTGGCCAGTGCGTTCGGCCGCAAGCCGTAGCGTTCGAATTTTTGCAGAAAGATTTGGTGACTGGTGTGATACACCGGCTCGGAACAATTGATGACGGCTTTCAGACTGGAAAGGTCAACCCCGTCCAGGTCGCGTTCGCGAATGCGCGTGGCGCAGAAGTTGTAGGCGAAGTTGGGCAGCCAGGTCAGCGTGCCGCGGTATCTGGTGATCGCTTGCATCAGCTTGACCGGCGCACGCACCCAGTCGAGCGGCGACATCAGCACCAGGGGAACGCGCCGCAACACCGGCAACACGAACGACGCGATCAACCCCATGTCGTGATACAGCGGCAGCCAGCTCACGATCACGTCGCTCTCGTTCAGACCGATGGCCGGCGCATACGCGTCGAGCTGATTGAACACGGCACGATGCGATAGGGCGACGCCTTTCTGAAGGCCGGTGCTGCCCGATGAATGTTGCAGCAGCACGATGTCGCCCGCGTCGCGCTTGAAGCCACCTAATGCTGCAAAGTCTGGCTCGATCGGCGCAACCTCGCCGACCACGATCAGCGCCGGCAGATCGCCCGTTGCAGCGGATTGGATGGCCAGCTCGACCTCATGCGCAAATTCAGGATAGGTAACGATGGCGCGCGGGCGGGTCACTTGAACCAGCGCGGCCAGGTCTTTGCGATAGCGTTCCGGCAGCAGCTTCTCCGTCAATGGCGGCAGAATCGAAGGCACTGCGCCGTGCAGGATGGCGCCCCAGAAAGCATAGACCAACGGCTCGCCATGTTGCAGGATGATCACGACGACATCGCCCTGACCGATCCTGCGCTCTGACAGCAAGCGGGCGAAGCCGGCTGCGCCGCACACCAGGTCGCGGTGAGTGAGCGTCACATCGTCACGTCGGGCAAATTGCAGGTGGATGGCAGGGCGATCCGGCGCGTCGGTGAAGTGCTGCACGAGGGCTGTTGCGAACGTGGTCATGACGATGCAATCCAGATCATTGGCGCGACGCGATCAACGCCGCGAGTTGATCCAGCGTGTCGAATGTGTCAGCGTTGAGTTCGCTGTCGTCAATCCGCACGCCGAACTTGTCCTCGATGAACAGGCCAAGGTCCACCAGGTGAAACGAGTCAATCAGGCCACTGGAGATCAGCTTTTCGTCGGGGCGAATCACGCGCTTGGGCTGCTTGAGGATATGCGTCGCAATATACGTTGACAAAGCGGTCGTAATGTCGTTGCTCATGAGTGAATTATCCGCGGCTATGAACTTGTGTTTCACCATCCATGCCACAATCTGCCGAGCGAGGGTTCGATTGCCAGCTGCGTTGATGTGAAACTCGGTATCGGTGAATCGGTCGGGAGGGATCAAATCCCATACATCCAGGTAGTGCCATCCCTCCTGCGTCGCCTTGCGCGTCATCAGCGCGCGATACTGATCGAATAGCCAGCGCGGATAGACGTCATTGTAGCGAACGTCACTGTTCTTGCCCTGGGCGATTAAGATCGGCTCGTTCACGATCAACAGCGGACGCCCGCCCACAACTTCGTGCATCGCGGCAACGATATCGAAGGCGATGTCTTCGTCGCGCAGAATCTTCGGCGCCATGTCATAGTACAGATTGCCGTCCTTAAGATCATGCTGGACAGGCGGATAAGGCGAGAAGTAGTCGTGGTCAATACCGGTTGCCGCCCACATCAAACCATACAGCTGCAGCCTGAGTGCGTCCGCGATTGGCTTGCGCCGGCCGAACAGAGTGCGCTCACGCCTTGCCGGCTCCCACACTGCATCACGGTTCATCCGGAGCCGATAGCGAGCGATCAGCGAGTGCATCCGAGGAGCGTTGTCCCGCACTAAAGGATGATTGGCGCGGGCGCCATCGGATAGCGTATCGAAGCTCACCAGCCAGACTACCATATCTGGCTGATAGCGCATCGCGTAATCCAACAGCAATAGATCACGCGTGGCTGATCCCATCGGATAAGCGAGGTTGTAGACGCGCGCAATGCGCCCTTGCGGCGTGACAAGGCCATGTGCGTTCATCGCGCCGACCACCGTCTCCTCCGGCCTGAGCTTCCACCCCCAGGTCGCAGAATCTCCCAACACGAAGATGCGGTATTCGCCCGACGTTTTGGGGCGACCGTGAATCTCGTGTGAAGCAAATAGCACGTCTAGGCTGCTCACGGTCACGCTGTATTCCCGATCAGGATGTTCGGCAAAGGGCAGGCGCTGACGGCCAGGAACGAGCCAGTTGTAGACCGACAGGCGCGCCAACAACGGCATTGGATCCACAAACACCAGCACGACGTTGAACACAGCGAACAACGCCAATGCTTTCACCGCGATGCGGGCGTAAAAATTCCGACAAAGATGCATCCTCCCCCCTGAAAAGTGGTAGGGCCCACCTGTGGTGTGAACTATCTCGGCAAACCTCAATCAGCCCAACAACTTGGGACAAACCAACAGTAGGTGAACCTCGTTATCGCCCTCACCCTTAGCCTAATCACAGCCCCTAAGACCTACAGACTGTAACTGACGAGATCATCAGCGCTATCACCTACCAATCAGACGAATGCACGTTGCCAACTCGTCCGCTAATATTCGAGATCCCTTCGGCGTCAAATGCACCGCGCTGTTGGTGAACTCTTCCTGCGGCACAAGGTTCCAGGCATCGAAATAATACACGTCCCCTAGGACTGTCGCAGGATGCAGGTGTTTCCCCATCAACTCTCGATACCGATTATAAGCCCAGCGCGGGTAGAAGAAGTTATAGCGCACGTCGCTATTCTTGCCGCGACTGATGAGGATCGGCTCGTTCACGATCAACATCGGCGCGCCGGCGTCGGCGGCCATGCGGATGCCGGCATCCAGCACGTCAAACGCCAGCGCGTCCTTTGGCAACGTCGGCGGCAGCAGTCCCTTGAACGACCGGTCGGCGTCCAGGTCGCGCTGCGCCGGCTCGTAGGTCTCCGGGATGTGCTGGTCAATGCGCGTCGCTGCCCATAGTGCGCCATAGGTCTGTAGGCGCAGCCAATCGGCGAGCGCGCGGCGTTGCCCGACGAGCGTCCGCTGAAGGAACGTGGGGGCGAGGAGGGCCGGATCGTCCGGGCGGCTGCGCAGATGATGTTCGGCGATCAACGCGCGCACTGCCTCGGCATTGTGCTGCACGATCGGATGCACGAGTTGCTTATCGGCCGGGAAGGATTCAAGCGTCACCAGCCACACGACAAGGTCAGGCTGGTATGCCACGGCGCGACTGAGCACGAGCAAATCTTTGGTCAACGACATGATCGGATAGCCAAGGTTGTAGGCGCGCACGATACGCCCATCGGCGGTCTTCAGGCGCATGGCATTGAGCTGACCGGCCAGGGTGTCTTCGTTGTGCAGCAACCAGCCCCAGGTGGCCGAATCGCCAATGAGCAACACGCGGAATTCATCCGCGCGCTTGGGCACGCCCGCCAACTCGTGAGAAGCGAACATGGCGTTGAGGTCGAACAGACTCAGGTTATAAGCCCGCGCAGGATCATCACCGTAGGGCAAGCGCGCGCGCCCTGGCCATAGCACGTTGTAGAGAGAGATGCGCCCAAGCGCAGCCACCCCGCTATTCGCTGGAACGTTCACCAGCGCAAAGGTGATGTTCAGCGCGACGAACAGCGATAGCGCCTTGACGACGATGCGCAAGACGGAGCAACGCTGGAAGGTCATAGGCCGAACAGCTTCCCCAACACCTCCAACGACAGCGCCACATCCGGCAGCGCGAACCACACCCATCCCAACGTGACGAAGTGGAATGTGATGAGCACCCCTCCCGCGCTCACAGCTTGCTGCAATCGCGGGCGCTCAGGCGGAATAGTCAATCTGGTCTTGGCAAAGTCGGCCCAGCGATTGTGGACGAATAAACCGAGGCCGTGCCACAAACCCCAGATCGCGAAGTTCCAGGTGATGCCATGCCATAGGCCAATCAGCAGCATGGTCGTGACCTGGCCAACAAAGATGATGGCTGACATGGTCCATGCGCGCGTGCGCAGCGCGCGCGTGAGCGGATTGAAGTAGTAGGCGCGAAACCACTGCGCCAACGACATGTGCCAGCTATTCCAGAATTGGGTCAGGTTCGGCTTCAGATACGGCCGGTTGAAGTTCTCCGGTAGCCGAACGCCGAAGATGCGCGCGACGCCGACGGCGATGTCTGTGTAGCCGCCGAAGTCGAAGTAGATGCGCAAGGCATAGGCATAGACCAGCAGCCAGGCCCAGCCGGCGCCTTGCACTTGCGCCGCGTTCACTTCGTTGAGCGCAACGAGGGCGATCACATCGGCGACGACGAACTTCTTGAACGTGCCGGTGGCAATGCGTCGCAGCCCTTCACCTGTGTCGGGCCCGTTGAAAGTGAACGGCGCGCGCAGGTCTTTCAGGAAGCGATCCGGCCGGTCAATCGGCCCGGCGATCAGCGCCGGCGCGAAGACGACATACGTGACGAACTCGTGCAGCGACATGGCCGGCAGCCGGCCTGCAGCGCGTTCGCGCAACGCCGAGACCAGCCGAAAGAAAATGTAAGAGAAGCCCAGCCAGCGCACGTCGAACGCCGACGCTTGCGCCGCAGCTTGCCCTTGTGTGGCGCGCAAAGCCGCAGCAAAGGCTTGGGTCAGCGGCTCGTATTTGAGCACAACCAGCAGCACGATTAGGGCGACGACCGGCAGCATCGTCCAGGCCGGCCGCGGGCCAATGAGTCGCCCGGCGCCGACGGCCAACAACGCGACGATCGTCAGCGCGATCGCTGCGCTCAACAGGCTCGGAGGCGGCGTGCGCGTGATCAGGCCGTTGAGTGGTTCGACGAAGCGCAGCGCCGCAACTCCCAGCACAATGCCGCCGATGATGGCTGCATCGGCCAGTACTGCACGATCGAGTCGCCGGCCTGCCGCGAGGGCCGGCGACGTTGCCGCCCATACGATCACCGCCAGCGCGAGCGAGGCCGTCGGCAGCCAGAAGTCCATCTGGCGGATGGGCATGGCCGGCTGCAAGACATACACGGCCAGGACGCTGAGCACGAACAATGCAGCGTTGCGCATCTGCGACTGCGCGATGGTGAACCGGCCAACGGTAACCGTTGAAGGACGCTCGGTGGTAATCATTCAGAAGCCCTGGTAAATCCACTGTGGCGCACTGTCGGCAGACACAATCACCAGCGCGATGATGAGCAGGCACAACAGCAGCGCAATAAGGTTCTCGCGCGAGAAGATGCGGCGGAACAGATGATGCATAGTTCGCATTCTAAACCCCTGACTTCTGCGACTTGGACTTACTTCACGAAGCAGCCCGTTGAGCGACAGTACGATAGCTGCGCAAGCCGGGGAAGCGAGCTGCCACCCACAGCGTGAGCAGCACGGTGATCACACCGCCGCTGACCACGCTGAACGGCACGCCGAAGGCCGCTGCGACCAGGCCGGCTTCCAATTCGCCGAGCTGCGGCCCGCCGATGAAGAAGATCATGTTCACGCCCACCATGCGGCCGCGCAGCGCATCGGGCGTGTGCATTTGGCGGATGATGTTGCGGACGATCGTCGAGACAGTGTCGGCTGCGCCGGTCAGGGCGAAGAAGAAATACGACAGCACGAAGTTCGTGACAACGCCGAACAACGCGGTCGCCGCACCGAAGACAAGCACGCTGCCGATCAGCACCGCGCCTTGGCGCTGGATTTCTCCGCGCAGCGAGGTGACCACACCGGCAATCACCGACCCCACCGCCGACGCCGTTGAAAGTAGGCCATAGCCGGCGGCATCGGTGCGTAGCATCTCCGTCGCGATGATCGGCAGCATAGTGCGCGCCGATGAAAAGAATGTGGCGAAGAAGTCCAGCAGCATCGTGCCGGCGATCATCGGTGAGTCGAACACGAAGCGCAGCCCCTCGCCGATGGCGTGCAGACTCACCGCGCTGCTGCCGGCGTTGCGCGCGCGGTCGCGATACGTCATCATCAGCAGCGCGACGATGACGCAGGCGAACGAGAGCGCGTTCAGCGCGTAGATCACGCCGGCGTTCGTCGCGCCGATCAGCACGCCGGCGATGGCCGGCCCGGCGATGCTGGCGATTTGCATGCCCAGCGTGTTCAAACTGACAGCGTTGGTGAAATGTTCGCGCGGGACAATGTTGGGCAGCAATGCTTGGCGCGCCGGGTTGCCGAACGCCGTCGCTGCGGTGATGCCCGCAGTAGCGAGGTAAATCGGCCACACCTCGGTGTTGCCGAAGAGCGCCAGCACGGCTAACATGCCGGCGAATAGCATCGAGACCACCGACGACCACAACATCAACATCCGCCGGTCGCGTGCGTCGGCCAACGCACCGCCGATCAACGCAAATGCGATGATCGGCAGCACGCGCACCAGGCCGAGCAAGCCGAGGCCGAACGCATCGGCGGCGAGTGATACGGGCATGCCCAACACGTCCCATACGATGAACTGGCCGCGCAGCAGGGCGAAGATGTCCCAGTTGACCGCCGTCAGTTGCATCTGCGAACCGACGAACGAGGCGAATTGACCGAGCCAAAGCAGACGAAAGTCGCGATGTTGGAGCGAAGGCAGGCGCTGAAGCACGATTTCGTAATTGTAGTACGCTACATGACCATCCAACACTAGTGCACGTCAGCCGCGCTGCAATGGCGAGTTGCCAGGCGGCGCCCAACAGGAGAAGCACATGATGAATTGCAACGACCCGACAACCGTCGTATCCCCGGTCACCCCGGCGATGAAAGCGCACTTCGACGAATTCGGCTATGTCGTCGTCGAAGGGCTGCTTGATGAAGACACGCTCTGTGCGATCGAGGATGACTACGCGGCAGCGCTGGATGTGTTTGCCGCCGAGCAATTCGCAGCCGGACGGCTGAGCGACACTTACGCCGATTTGCCCTTCCGCCAGCGTCTGATCAAAATCATCGGCGAAGGCGTGAGTTGGTCGCAGCACTTCGACATTTCGCTGCCCCAGGGTGGCATTCGGCGCGACACGCCGATCCACACTACCGAGGCGATGTTCAACGTGCTCACGCATCCGCGTCTACTCGATGCCGTCGAAGCATTCATCGGGCCGGAAATTCTGTCCAATCCCATTCAGCACGTGCGCATCAAGCCGCCTGAGCATCTGGTGCCACAGGACCAGCGCAGCGGCATGCTGGTCCGCGTCGGCTGGCATCAGGACCAGGGCGTGGCCCTGCCGGAGGTGGATCAGACTGAGATGCTGACCGTTTGGCTGGCGATCACCGACGCCACGGTCGAGAACGGCTGCCTGTGCGTTGCGCCCGGCAGCCATCGCGCCGGCCTGGCGCCGCACTGCCCGGGCGCAGGACCGGCGGGTGATTTACAGATCCCCAGCCGTTTCATCGGCGAAAGGCCGATCCCCGCACCGGTGAAACGAGGCGGTGCGCTGTTCATGCACCGGTTGACACAACACGCCTCGCTCAAGAACACGAGCAACGATATCCGTTGGAGCTTCGATCTGCGCTATCAGCCGATCGGGCAGCCGACGGGCCGGCCGGCTTTCCCAGGCTTTATCGCTCGCAGCCGCGCCCATCCGGAGACAGAACTGCGCGATTGGCGCGCTTGGGCGCAATTGTGGGCCGAGGCGCGTGAACGCCTGGCCGAGCGTGAACTGGCGCCGTTCAATCGCTGGTCGAAGGACAGTGAGGCGTGCGCCTGAAACGTGCGCTCGGCCGGTTTGAAATCGTCCGGGCTTTCCTGCTATCATCAAGTTCACTATGCTGGAAGCGCTAACCCCACTGAAAGACAGGCTGGCCGATGCCCAGGCGCGCATCGCCGACCTGCGGGAGCGTCTTTGACATCGCCGCGAAAGAGAAGCGCATTCGCGAGATCGAGACGCTGGCATCGGACGCAAACTTTTGGAATGACCCTGGCCGCGCCCAGGCGTTGATGCGCGAAATGGCGACGCTCAAGGCGAGCGTGGACGCCTATGGCCAACTATCGAAGCGCGCTTCGGACGCGGCGGTGATGATCGAGCTGGCCGATGAGAGTGGCGACGAAGCGGCGATGCGCGATGCCGAGGGCGAAGTCCTTGCTCTGGAAGCGACCCTCGAACGCGCCGAGCGGGCGCTGATGTTCTCCGGCAAGCATGACCACGCCGATGCCATCCTCTCGATCCAACCGGGCGCCGGCGGTGTAGATGCACAAGATTGGGCCGCGATGCTGTATCGCATGTATCTCCGCTGGGCGGAGCGACACGGCTTCAAGGTGAGCGAGATTGACTACACCCCCGCCGAGGTGGCCGGCATCAAAAACGTGACGCTGCAAATCTCCGGCGATTACGCCTACGGCTATCTGCGCAGCGAGCGTGGCGTGCATCGGCTGGTGCGCCTGTCGCCGTTCAACGCCGGCAACACGCGCGAAACGTCGTTCGCCCGCGTGGACGTATATCCCGACATCCAGGACAGTGACATCCACATCGAGATCAACCCGAACGATCTGGAGATAGACACGTATCGTTCGCAGGGCGCCGGCGGACAAAACGTGCAGAAGAACGAGAGCGCTGTGCGCATCAAACACATCCCCACCGGCATCGTCGTCACCTGCCAAGATCAGCGCAGCCAGACGCAGAACCGCGAGCGCGCGATGCACATCCTGAAGGTGCGGCTACAAGAGCTGGAGGAGCGCAGGCGCGAAGCCGAGCTACGCCGATTGCGCGGCGAACACGTGGATGCGGAATTTGGCAACCAGATCCGCAACTACGTGCTGCATCCCTACCGGCTCGTGAAAGACACGCGCACCGGCTACGAAACCAGCCAAACCGACGAGGTGCTCGACGGCGATTTGGATGCGTTCATGGAGGCGTATTTGAAAGAGATTAGAGAAGCGCATGAAGATACTCGCCGTCAGCGATGAGGTCGTCTCGTGGATCCACAGCCCGCAGCTTGCAGAACGCTGCCAAGACGTGGACATCGTATTGAGCTGCGGCGACCTGCCCAATGACTACCTGGAATACATCGCGACGATGCTGGGCAAGCCCTGCTTCTACGTGCATGGTAACCACGACCGAGAAGATCGGCGCGGGCCGGAGGGGTGGGTCAACCTCGACCTGCAGCGCTATCGGCTGGGTGCACTACGACTGGCAGGCTTGGAAGGCAGCCCGCGCTATAAACCTGGCGCACCTTTCCAATACACGCAGAGCGATCAATGGCTGCGCGCGTTTTGGCTGGCCCGCAAGATGGCACAAGGCCTGGCGCGCTGGGGGCGCGGCGCCGACATCGTGATCAGCCATGCGCCCCTGCGGGGCATCCATGACGGCAGCGATCCGGCGCACATCGGCTTCGACGCATTCAACTGGCTGGCCAAGGCGTTCAAGCCGCGCTTGTGGCTGCACGGCCATCAACACCGCAACTACGCGCCGATGCAAGCACGAGAGACGCGTCTGGATGAAACGCTGGTCGTGAATGTGCACCCTTACCGCATCCTCGAATTGCCTGACATGCCATGACACAGACCTCACACACGTTCTCCCGGCGCGTCACGCGCATCCTTAGCCTCGACTATCTGTTGCACTTGCCACCCGACTATTCCCGCCGGGGAAAGTTCCCACTCATCCTGTTTCTGCACGGCTCGGGCGAACGCGGCTCGGACCCAGCGATGGTGAAGCGCCACGGCATCCCGAAGGTGATCGAGCAATGGCCGGACTTTCCCTTCATCGTCGTCTCGCCTCAATGCCCTGAATACACGACCTGGCTGATGCAGGCCGACGCGCTGCTCATGCTGCTGGACGATGTGATGAAGCGCTATGCTGTAGACCCGACGCGCGTGTATCTGACCGGCCTGAGCATGGGCGGCTACGGCGCCTGGTATCTGGGCAGCGAGCATCCCGAACGCTTCGCCGCAGTCGTCCCCGTCTGTGGCGGGTTCAATGCCCTGCTCGGCTATCCGGAGCGCGTGTGCGGCCTGCGCTATACGCCGGTGTGGGCGTTCCACGGCGCAAAGGACAAGATCGTGCCGCCCAGCGAGTCGCGCATTTTGGTGCGAAAGCTGCGCAGTTGCGGCGGCAACGTCCGGCTGACGGTCTATCCCGATGCCGGCCACGACTGCTGGACGCGCACCTACGCCAACCCGAAGCTCTACACTTGGCTGGCGCAACAGCAATGCTGACACGTCATCGGTCCTGCTGCCTGAATACCAGTGCTTGTGCCGCTTTGGCGTAATCGCCGCGGGTGCGCATCTCGGCGACCAGTGCGCCGGCGAACCAGATTGCATTGGCGATGAGCAAAACGACGCCGCCCGGTGCACCGCCGACGGCGCACCAGGCGGCTGCCAACGTGCACAACAACGCCGAGCTGGTCATGCCCGCGCCGAACATCATCGCCTGACCCAAAGGCGAAGCCGTGCGCAGCGATGTCTTGTCCACGTGCACGGCGAAGAAGGGCAAGCGCTCGAAGAGTTGGCGCATGCCGGGCGGATACAGCGCCGCGTGCGTCGCTCCGCCGATGGAGTAGTGTGTGAATCGAATGCCGGCTAGCCGACCAACCAGCCAATGCGCCGGCGCATGCGCGCCGAAGTAGATCAGCAGATAACCGGCGATCATGCTGACCGTGCGCGCCGGGATTGCGGCATCGCTCGTGCTCAACGCAAGCGCCGCGATGCCGCCGGCCAACATCGTGCCCTGGATGGCGTTACCGGCGGCGATGCTCAGCCGGGCACGTTCAATCCGTTTCGCCACCGCGGTTCACTCGATATTGCGCCGGCACCAGTCGCATCGCCAACCAGCGCTTGAGCGGTGTGTAGTGCTTACGGTAGTAGCGCTGCCGGCTGCGCCACTTGAGCCGCTCGGCGCGCTCGCCGGCCTGGCCGCTGCTCGCGCCGCCATAGTGCGTGACCACCGCCTGCGGCACACACCAGATCTCCCAGCCGGCCTTACGCATGCGCATCGCCCAGTCCACCTCCTCGGCATACATCTCGAAGCCCTCGTCCAGTAGGCCGACCTGCCGGATGGCCTCGACGCGCGCGAACATCGCCGCGCCGAGCGGGTGACCGATGCGAAACGGTGGGCCGCCGTATCGCGCCGCGGAGTAGCGGCCGTCGAGCCAGGTGTTGCGGAATCGCCATAGGACGGGCTGCGTTTCGAGCGCAAGTTGCACCAGACCCGGCAGCGCAAACGCGCCGTGTTGTAGGCTACCGTCGGGGTTGAGCAGCTTCGGACCGCATAGGCCACAGCGCGGACGCGCCTGCATGAAGTCCATCAGCGCCTTCGTCGCGCCGGGATGCACAACCGTGTCGGGGTTTAGGAGCCAGGCGAATTGGGATTGGAGATCGGAGATCGGAGATTGGTTCAATCTCCGATCTCCGATCTCTAATCTCGCCAGCGCGACGTTGTTGCCCTTGACGTAGCCGATGTTCTCTTCGCAGGCGATCAACTCGACCGAGGGGAACTCGGCGCGCACCATAGCCGGCGTGCCGTCGGCAGAGGCGCTGTCCACGACGACGATCCGGCTCGCAGTGCCGGTGCTGTTCAGATCTGCGATCAGCGAATTTAGGCACGCGCGCAGCAAGTCGCGCACGTTCCATGAGACGATGATAACGACGAGCATCGCGGCCGACTTTTCGCATCACGGCTCGACCAGCGTCACCAGGATCGGCGTGACGCGGCTGTTGATGGGCGCGATCTCGACCTGCTCCTGGATCAGCGCGCCCCAGATGCGAAACGGGTTGCGCACCGGCACGCGATTGAGGACGATGCAGCCCCGCACGACCACCTGCTTGTTGGGCGGCAGATAGTACAACTTCACACCGTCGCGCTCGACGATCTCCAGCTCGTCGAGCGTGCCCACGCCCCAGCGCCAGGGATGATCTTCGCCGGTGTTGGTCTCGAAGTCCACACCCACGCGCCACACCCCGGGCTCTTCCGGGAAGCCCTTGGTGTAGCGGTTGATATCCATGGCGTAGCAGTCGTCCGGGTCGAACGGGCCGGCAGTGCGGATAGGCGTGCTGCTGACGTTGCGGATCGTGGTCGTGAAGTAGAGTGTGTCGCCGAGCTTCATTGTCAACTCCGGCGTCGCGCCCACGCCGGACCACTGGATGCCGTTGCCGTTGGGCTGCAGCACGATCTCGGCCATCGGTCGGCCGCTGTCGGCGATCGTAAGCGGCGCGGTAACGACGTCCCGCTGCCCGATCAAGTCCTCGACCTCGGCGACGATGATGTACTGGCCGTCGGGCGGTGGATCGGCGCCCAGGTCTATGCCGCCGTCGTAGTCGTAGAAGTAGCGCCCAGCCGGCAATACCTCGTCCACCGGCAGTCGCTGCAATAGCCCTTCCTGACGCGGCACATCGTAGCGGAAGTTATCCGGGCCGATCACATATACGCGCAGCTTGGCCGGCTGTGAGATGAACACGTTGATGTAGACGTGGTCGTCTATCGCGTCGCGGTTGGGCGTGATGACGTTCGTCGAGACGGTGAACTCCTCGATCTTGGGGAAGGGCACGTCGGCGCCGGTGATGGTGAGCGTGCCGGTGTGCGTCACCGTCCGGCCATCGCGCGCCGTCGCTTCCAGCGTCCAGGTGTATTCGCCGTCCGGCAACAGGCGGCCATCCTCGACGATGCCGTTGAACAGGTATTCGTATGGCCGAGGGATGGCCGGCCGCTCGATGTCTCGGCGGATGTCGTAGCGCCGGCCTTGGCGATCAGTCAGGTAGATCGAGATCCGCGCCGGCGCATTGACCCGGTAGCTGATCCGCGCCAGGTCATTTTGGCCATCCGCATTCGGGCTGATGACGCTCGGCGCGACCACCACGTCACTCACCGGCTGAGCGTTGAAAGCACAGGCCGCGAGCGCGCCCATGAGCGCAAGCAGCACCCACTCGCGTCGAACCATCGTGGTCAGTATAACAGTTGCCCTCGAGCGATTGCCCACCCGTCATGCGGTGATTGCGCGATGATTCGACAATTCATGCAGAGGAATTCACGGCATGTCGCACAAGAAGGCTTTCCAGGCGATCGCAATCACGATGCTCACTACGGCGCTGCTATTCACCGCCTGCGGCGCAATGAGCCCACTCTATACCCATGCAACGATCACCGTGCGCTACGTCCACGCGCGTTGAATGAAGGTCGCTTTGTGCTGCTAGAATCCGGTTCTAGGCAAGTTGGAGATGGAAGCGATTAGCACCCCTTCTCAAGTCAACGTCCCCACGCCGCAGACACCGACCCGACTGCGCATGACCTACGATGAATTTCTCAAGTGGGAGCATCCAGGTATCGCCGAATGGGTGAATGGAGACGTCACCGTCATGGCCGTCAAGAACGATCACCAGCGCGTCGTGGATTTCTTGATCCAGGTGCTAGGACTCTACCTACGCATCATGATGTCGGGCGTCCTCCGCAGCGCGCCGTTCGTCATGCGAGCCATCCCCGACGGTCCCGGTCGCGAACCCGATGTGATGGTCGTTACCTCCGATCATCTCGATCGCATCACGCCCGACCAACTCAACGGTCCGGCCGATCTCGTTATCGAAGTTGTATCTGAAGAAAGCGTATCCGGCGATCGCAGCGAAAAGTTCTACGAATATCAGGATGCCGATGTGCGCGAATATTGGATCATTGATCCTCGCCCGAATCGCCAACGAGCGGACTTCTATGTCCTCGACGCTCGCGGTCGCTATCGTCCCGTGCCCATTGCTGACGACGGCACGTATCGCTCTACCGTTATCCCCAGCTTATGGTTGCACGTGGACTGGTTGTGGGCGGAAGAGCCGGATGCACTGAGAGCACTGGCACACATTATCGGGCCGGAGAAGATGGCCGAAGCGATGCGCTCGGCACGTTAGCAGGCAACCTCGCGAAACGATTCGAACCTCGGCGCGATGCGCAGTCGCTTCGAGCAGAACATCCGTGCTAAACTGCGGCTATGCCGAAGCCGGCTGCACCCAAGCTGAAGACGCAATACGTCTGCACCAACTGCGGCAGCGTGCACGCGCGCTGGTCGGGCAAGTGCCCGGAGTGCGGTGAGTGGAACACGCTGGTCGAGGAGGTGGTCGAGGAACGGTCGGCGGTCGCAGGCCGGCGTGCGCCTGCGCCGAGCGCTGTGCCGCAGAAACTGGCCGACCTTCGCGCCGACGCGATCCAGCGGCTGCCGCTGCCCATCGGCGAGTTCAGCCGCGTGCTGGGCGGCGGCATTGTGCCCGGTTCGCTCGTGCTGATCGGTGGCGATCCGGGCATCGGCAAGAGCACGTTGCTGCTACAGAGCGCAGTGCTCGTCGCCAAGCACATTGGCCCAACCCTCTACGTCAGCGGCGAAGAGAGCGCCCAGCAAATCAAGATGCGCGCCGAGCGACTGGGCGTGGGGGATAGCGAGCTTTATCTGCTCACCGAGACGAATCTAGACGCGGTCGTGCACGCGATCGAGACCATGAAGCCCAAGCTGTGCATTGTGGACTCGATCCAGACAATGTATGTGGATGGCCTGCAGTCGTCGCCCGGCACGGTCACGCAGGTGCGCGAGAGCGCGCAGCGGCTACAGGCAATCGCCAAAGCCAGCAACGTGGCGGTGTTCATCGTCGGCCACGTGACCAAGGAGGGCAACATCGCCGGGCCAAAGGTGCTCGAGCACATCGTGGATACGGTGCTGCAACTGGAAGGCGATCGCTTCCAGTCATTCCGCGTGCTGCGCAGCATGAAGAATCGCTTCGGCGCGACCAGCGAGGTGGGCGTGTTCGAGATGGCCGGTGACGGCATGCGCGAGGTGCTCAACCCCAGCGAGGCCTTCCTGGCCGAGCGCCTCATGCACGCGCCAGGCAGCACGGTCGCCGTGACAATGGAGGGCACGCGCCCGTTGCTGGTGGAGGTTCAGGCATTGACCAGCCCCACGCAGAACCCGATGCCGCGCCGCACGGCCAACGGCTTCGATTACAACCGGCTCTTCCTGCTGATCGCCGTGCTGGGCAAGCGCGTCGGCATCCGGCTACATGACCAGGATGTGTTCGTCAACGTCGTAGGCGGTCTGACGATTGACGAGCCGGCAGCCGACCTGGCCGCCGCACTCGCCATCGCCAGCGCGCACAGGGGTGCGCCGGTGCCGGCCGAGGTTGCCGTGGTGGGCGAGGTGGGACTGAGCGGCGAGATCCGCAGCGTCGGCCAGCTCAACCAGCGCCTGAACGAAGCCGCCAAACTCGGCTTCAGGCGCTGCATCCTGCCCAAGACCGTGCGCAAGATCGAGCGCCCGCCGGAGGGGCTGCAGTTGCTGCCGGTGCGCAGCCTAGGCGAGGCGCTAGACGCAGCGCTGAGCGCATGAGCATGCCGGCCCGCGTGCAGCCTCGGGACGTTCGCCCGACTCTCCTGTGGGCGCGCAGTGCGCTCCACCGGATGAACTCGTGCAAAGCAACTTCGCCATGAAATCACTCAACAAAATTCTCGTCACCGGCGGCGCCGGCTATATCGGCAGCATTACCACGCAAGAACTCGTCAACGCCGGCTACGAGGTCGTCGTGTTCGACAACCTGTATCAAGGTCACGCCGAAGCCGTCCATCCCAAAGCTAAATTCGTGCAGGGCGATCTGGCCGATAAGGCCGCCGTCAAAGCCTTGTTCGACGACCACCCCGGCATTGATGGCATCATGCACTTCGCGTCCTATACGCTGGTCGGCGAGAGCATGGAGAAGCCGTTGATGTATCTGCGCGACAACTTGGTGAACGCTGCCAATTTGCTCGAGGAGGCAATCGCGCACAATGTGAAACGCTTCATCCTCTCGTCCACGGCCAACCTGTTCGACCTACCGGCGGACAGGAAGTTCGACGCGATAGACGAGCACTTTCCCATCATCCCCGGTTCGCCCTATGGTGAGAGCAAATTCTTCATCGAGCGCATGCTGTATTGGTTCAACCGAATCTATGGGTTGAAATATGCTTGCCTGCGCTACTTCAACGCCTGTGGTGACTCGCCCGATCGCGGCGAAGATCACAACCCTGAGACACACCTCATCCCGCTCGTGCTGCAGGTGGCGCTGGGCCAGCGGCCGCACATCACCATCTTCGGCGACGATTATCCGACCAAAGATGGCACATGCGTGCGCGATTACATCCATGTCATTGACCTGGCGCACGCGCATATTCTGGCCATGGAGGCGCTCGACCGGCTGGGGACGCGCAAATACAACCTGGGCAACGGCAAGGGCTACACGGTAAAGGAAGTCATCGAGACGGCGCGCAAGGTGACCGGCCACCCGATTCCGGCGGTCGTCGGCCCGCGCCGGCCGGGCGACCCGGCTGTGCTCATCGCCTCGTCGGAGGCCATCCAGCGCGAGCTCGGCTGGGAGCCGAAGTACGCCAGCCTAGAGGAAATCATCCGCAGCGCGTGGGAGTGGCACCGGACGCATCCACACGGCTACAAAAGCCAGTCATCCGGGTGATCAGGAGGTAAGCTGAAGCCGGCAACGAAAGCTCGCCTCCTTCACGAAATCGCCGCCCGATAAGCCTGCTCCCAGCCTTGATCTGCGCCGTCTCGCATCAAGGCGACGTGATGCGATTCCGCCAGCGACTTGGCTTTTGCGTTGATCCGCGCACCAACGGCCACCGGCACTGTGCGCAGCCCGGCGCGCCGGAGCAACCCTGCCCGCCGCTCGGCGCGTCGCACATCGTTCGCATCCACGACCGATGACACTTCTACCGCCAGCCAAATCTCTTCTGCTGCAGGCCCGGCAAGACGCGGACGACCACGCACCAGCAGATCGAGCGACAGCAGTTCGTCAACTTCCTGGTCGGTGAGCACCGCTTCGAGCTGCTCTTCGACGTCGGTGACCGGCACCACTCGAACACGGCGCAACCAGCGGCCGAAGTAAGCGGGGGCTCGCTCGCGGAACTTGATCTCGAGCAAATCCCCGCGAACTTCAGCCATCTGGTTGACCAGAAGCTGCACCGTTTGAGTCAGTTGATCCACTCGTGCGGTGAGCTGATCTAGACGCTCTTCTGTTCGGCGCTGCGCCTCGGCCAATGCTTCGATGCGCTCCTCCGTGCGCCGCTGGGCCTCGGCCAACTCGTCTACGCGTGCCGCAAGTTGATTCAGCCGCTCCTCCGTGCGCCGCTGGGCCTCGGCCAGCTCGTCTACGCGCGCCGCAAGTTGATTCAGGCGCTCCTCAAGCTGGTTCAGCCGCTCCTCCGTGCGCCGCTGGGCCTCGGCCAACTCGTCTACCCGCGCCGCAAGTTGATTCAGGCGCTCCTCCGTGCGCCGCTGGGCCTCGGCCAGCTCGTCTACCCGCGCCGCAAGTTGATTCAGGCGCTCCTCCGTGCGCCGCTGGGCCTCGGCCAGCTCGTCTACCCGCGCCGCAAGTTGATTCAGGCGCTCCTCCGTGCGCCGCTGGGCCTCGGCCAGCTCATTCACCCGCATCGCGAGTTGGTTCAGCCGTTCATCGAGTTGGCTCAGCCGGCTCTCAGCCCGCTGCTGGGCCTCGGTCAGCTCGCTCACCCGCGCTGCGAGTTGAGCCAGTTGTTCTTCAGTCCGCCGCTGCGCCTCGGCCAAGTCGCGCACGATCTCCGGCAGCTTGAGCAACTCTTCGGTCAAGACCAATCGGCGCACCTCGCCCAACCACTCGGGATGGGTGGCCAGCAGGCGCGTCAAGTCTTGAAGGTCGTTGACCGTGAAGGACATAGCAGAGAAATTATAGTGTTCGCTCGCAACAACGACGCCCTACGTGTCAATAGCCGGTCATCTCCACGTAGCCCACGCCGGCGACCGGCCCATTTGTCGAAACGCCCTTGAACGTCACCGCCCCTTCCCAGTAGCGCTGCGTCAGGCGCATCTCCTGGTCGGGGATGCGCGCGACGATCTCGATATCCAGGCCGTAACGCGGCGCGGCCAGCTGCCATCGCACCGGATACGTCGCGCCGCTGTATGGGCTGGTCCAACGGTCGAGCACGGTAATCGTTATCTCGTCCTGGCGAATCAGCTCGGTGCGTCCGTCGGCATCCACATACGTGCCTTTGGCAAAGGTGATGCCGCCGGTCTCCTTCTGGCGCAGCTTGAAGAACATGATCTCGCGCCGGTCCTCGAACTGCAGAGAGAACCAGTCCCAGCCCTCGGTGTCGTCGTCGAGGGCGCTGGTGCTCCATTCGCGATCGAGCCAGCTGTTGCCCACTACCTCGAACGTCCCGCGCGGCGTGGTCACCCTGCCTTGCGTCGCCATACGCGTCATCGAGTAGTAATACGAGGCGTTTCCCGGATTGGGCGATTTTTGGCTGAGGCCGCGGTCGCCGTGAAAGACGAACGGCTTGGTACTTGCCAGGCTAAGATCAATCGCATAGCCGTCCTGCGCGGCAACCAGCCGGACCTGAGCGGCGTCGCCGTCATTGCGCGCGGCGGTCGCCGACCAGTCCTCCACGAACACGCGGAACGGACTGGCCTGCGCACCGGCCAATCCCGCGGCGCCTCGGCTGTACTTCTCGAACGACACATGCTCGTTTGCTGTGCTGTCGGTGATGGCGAAGTGAGCGAAATACACTTGATCGAAAGCGAAGGCAGACTCACGATCGGCGAGCATCGCCTGCTCATCGGGCGGGACGAGTGCGCGACGAAAGAACGTGAGCTGATAGCCAAAGTGCCGCCCCGAGGCATCGAACAAGTTGCCGGTGTAATACCACCATTCCGTTTGATACGCGTCGTGCGGACCGTGGTCGCGCGGGAAGTCGAATTCGCGCGGTTCCAACGCGCGCACAAAGCGATCCGACATCGCATCGCGCTGCAAGCCGGCCACGGTTGCCTGCGCCTGCTCTCCACTGTCGTCCCATGGGCGAAAGGCAACCCACCCGAGCGCCGTCAATCCTAATACCGCTACCAAGCTCACGCCGATCTGTAAGCCTCTGTTCACAACGCACCTCTATGATTTGCCCGATGCATGCGATTCTAGCTTCCGCACCTGTGAATCGGCTGAGCGACGCGCTCATCCGCGCTCGGAATGTGGGGCTGGACTGGGCGCTCGGCAAACCTGACTGCACGATCGGCGCAGCGCACGCCGGCACGGTCGCAACGGACATCGCTGCCGAGCTGCGCGCGACGATGAATCGCCTGAAAGCACAAGCGGTCAGCCCCGATGGGATGCGGGTGAACTACGCTGACGTGCGGCGCAGCCGTGACTATGCACGCTATCGCGAGCAGCTCCTGCCCCAACTGGCCGCTTTCGATCCGGCAGCCCTGCGCACGCGCGCAGCGCGCATGGCGTTCTGGATCAACCTCTACAACGCGGTCATCATTGACGCCGTGATCACCGCCGGCGTGACGCGCAGCGTGAGGGAAGGCGGGCTGGGCGGGCTGCGCTTCTTTCGACGCGCCGGCTGCGTCGTGGGCGACCAATGCCTGACCTGCGACGACATCGAGCACGGCATCCTGCGCGCCAATCGTGGTCATCCGTTCATCCCCGGCCCGCAGTTCGCCTTGAACGACCCACGCCGAGCCTGGATCATTGAGCCACTAGACCCGCGCATCCACTTCGCGCTGAATTGCGCCAGCCGGTCTTGTCCGCCCATCGGCGTCTACGACGCCAGCCGGCTGGACGAGCAGCTCGAGTTGGCCGTGTGCGGCTTCGTGGATCAGAGCACGTACCACACCGGCGACGCGTTGGAGGTGTCATCGTTGTTTCGCTGGTATGCAGAGGATTTCGGCGGACGCGATGGTGTGCTGGGCTTCTTATCTGAGCATCTGCCCGCTGACGAGCGGCGCGCCTTGATCGAGCGATTCGGTGCGAAGACGCGGCTGCGCTACTCGAACTACGACTGGGACCTGAATGCGTGATCTATAGACGGAACGCGCCCTCCCCACCCTGCCGGTGTGATACATTCCTTGCATGCACAAGCTCCTTGACATCGAGTTCCTCGTGCGCGCGCCGGAAGTCGAAACAGAGTTCGACGTATCGCCCGCCGGCGACTGCGTTGCCTTCACCGATAACCGGACCGGTCGCTTCGAGGTTTATCTACTCGACCTGGAGACGCAGGTCATCCGGCAACTCACCGATCACGGCCAAGGCGCGACTTGCCCGCGCTTCTCGCCCGGCGGCGAGTATGTGCTCTACGCTCAGGATCACGATGGCGACGAGCGCTGGGACTTCCACCTGATCCATCTGGCCACCGGTCGCTCACGCTGTGTGCTCGAACAGTGTGTCGCCGGCTACCCGGCAGTGAGCTGGTCACCCGACGGACGTGCGCTGCTCATCACATCGGCGCGCGATGGGCGATTCACGCTGCACCGTTGCGACATCGAGACCGGCGCGCTGACGCCGCTCACCCGCCACGCGTTCAACGACGAACGCGGCGTTTACTCGCCCGACGGTCGCTGGATCGCGTTCGATGCGCACACCATTGGTCAGGATCGGGGTGTTTTCGTGATCGCACCCGATGGTTCGGACATTCGCGCTCTGCCGCTGCCCGATGCTGCCGATCCACAATGGTCACCCGACGGCAGATTCCTGTTGTTCCATTCGATGCGCGAGAGCGAAGACGTCGGCGTGTTCGAGCTGGCTACCGGCGAGGTGCGTTGGCTGGCCGAAGGCCGTTGGGATGAATGGGGCGCGGCCTGGTCGCCGGATGGACGACAGGCGCTATATCTCGAAAACGAGGACGGCGTGCACCGCGTGTGCGTGGTGAACGTCGCCAGCGGTGAACGGATCGCGCGCATCGCGCCGGAGGATGGGGTAATCGAACGCGCACGGTTTGCGCGCGGTGGCCGGTCGGTCGTGTTCGAATTCAGCAATCACCGCACGCCGAACAGCCTGTGGGAGTATCACCTCGACACGCGCGTCTGCGAGCAGATCACCCCGCCGCTGGAGGTCGCGCACGATGCGCCGTTCATCGCGCCCTACTATGTGCGCTACGAGAGCGCCGATGGGTTGACCGTGCCGGCCATCGTCTACCCCTCGCGCCAGGCCGGTCGCGACGGCGGCGCGATTCTGCTTATTCACGGCGGGCCGACGTGGGCCTATCACAACTTCTGGCATCCGGCGGCCCAACACTTCGCCCAGATGGGCTACACCGTCATCGGGCCGAACTACCGCGGTAGCACCGGTTATGGCCGCGCCTATCAAAACGCCAACCGCTACGATATCGGCCGTGGTGATGTGCTGGATTGCATCGCGGGCGTGGAGTGGCTGCTGCGCGAAGGCATGGCCGGCCGCGGCAGAATCGGCGTGACCGGCGCCAGCCAAGGTGGCTATATGACGATGATGTGCCTCGCCAAACACCCGGACTACTGGGCCGCCGGATCGTCGCTCATCGGCTTCTTCAACTATTTCACCGAGTTCGAGTCGGAGCGCGAGGATTTGCGCTACTGGGACTTGCAGAATATGGGCGACCCGGCGAAGCCGGAGGATGCCGAGCGCTATCGCGATCGCTCGCCGATCTTCTTCATAGATCGCGTGACGGCGCCGGTGCAGCTCATCGCCGGTCGCACCGACCCGCGCTGCCCGGCAGCCGAGACCGAGCAGGTGCACCGTGCGCTTCGCGCGCGCGGCGTCCCGGTAGAAATGATCCTCTACGAAAACGAGGGTCATGGGTTCAGCAAGGTGGAGAACCGCATAGATGCCTACCGCCGCCGAGCGGAGTTCTTCGCCCAACACCTCGGTTGAAACCGCGCATCTTGACCATGACAGAGCCACATCCATCCCGCGTCATCTTGAACTGCGATTGCGGCGAAGGCATGACCGACGACGCCGCGATCCTCTCGCACGTCACTGCGGCAAACATCGCCTGCGGCGGGCACGCCGGCGACGCCGATTCGATGCGCGCCACGCTGCGGCTGTGCAGGCAGTTCGGCGTGAGCCCCGGCGCGCATCCCTCCTATCCGGATCGCGCGCACTTTGGGCGGCGCATCTTGCCGATGGCGCTCGACGAGATCACCACCTTTGTCCGCGAGCAAGTGCAGGCGCTGGCGGCTATCGCCGCCGAGGAGGACATGACGCTCACCCACGTCAAGCCTCACGGCGCCCTCTACAACCAGGCCGCAGCGCACCGCGAGATTGCCGATGCGATCGTGCGCGCCGTCGTCGAGTATGCCCCCGATCTGGCGCTGATCGGCCTGGCAGGATCGGCACTCATCGAGGCTGGCGAAACCGCCGGGCTGTATGTGCTGCGCGAGGCATTTGCCGACCGCGCCTACGAGCGCGACGGCTCGCTGCGCGCCCGCGATTTGCCCGAGGCGCTCATCGAGGACAACGTACGCTGCCTGGCACAGGCCGAGGATATCGCCCTGCGCGGGCTAGTCATGGCGCACGATGGCGCACTCATCCCGTTGCGCGCCGATACGATCTGCATCCATAGCGACACGCCCGGCGCAGCCGAACGGGCGGCCTTCCTGCGGCGCGGGCTGCTCCAGGCCGGCGTCGAACTGGTCGGCGTGCGATGACGCCTTGGCGCATTCGCCCGATGGGTGAGGCGGCATTTCTGATCGAGTGCACGCTGGACGACGTCGCTGCGGCCAATGCACACGCATTGGCGCTGGCCGAAGCACTGCCACCTGAATGGCGCCCGCTCCCGGCAATTCGTTCGGTGTTGATCCGCTTCGACCCGCTACGCCATGCGCATGACGAGGTGCGAGATTGCGTGCGCCGCGCACTTGATTGCATCGTGCCGAATGTGCTCCGGAGCGGAAAGCACGTGACCCTACCGGTGCGCTACGGCGGCGAACATGGCCCTGACCTGGAAGACGCGGCGCAGCGGCTTGGCCTCTCGCCGGATGCATTGATCGCACAGCACACGTCGCAACCCTGGCGCGTGCTGATGATCGGCTTCGCGCCGGGCTTCCCTTACATCGGCCCGCTGCCCGCGTCGCTGACGCTGCCACGGCGCGCCACGCCGCGCGCTGCCGTGCCGGCCGGCTCGGTCGCCATCGCCGCCGGCATGACCGGCATTTATCCCTCACAACTGCCCGGTGGTTGGCATCTCATCGGGCGCACCGAAGTCGTGCTCTTCGACCCTGCGCGCGAACCGCCGGCGCTGCTGCAACCCGGTGACCGTGTACAGTTCGTAGCGATGGCCTGACGACCTGAGACCTGATGACGTGAGACGGGGAGACAGGGGGATAGGGAGACGGGGGGACAGGGGGACAAGGAGAAGAGGAGACAAGGAGACAAGGGGACAGGGGAGAGGACGTGTTGCGCGTGATCGCTCCCAGCGCACTCTGCACGGTGCAAGACCTGGGACGACCGGGTTATCAACGCTTCGGCGTGCCGATCGGCGGTGCGATGGATCCGCTCGCCTGCATCATCGCCAACCGGCTGGTCGGCAATGCGCCCTCCGCAGCGTGCCTAGAGATCACCGCCGGCGGCGCTACCTTCGAGGTCATCGCGCCGTGTGTGATCGCCGTGGCCGGCGGCGACCTGGGCGCGACGCTCGGCAGCCAGCCGCTGCCGATCTGGACGAGTGCCTTCGTCCGAACTGGGCAACGCATTCACTTCGAGGCACGCCGCAGCGGAGGTCGCGCTTATCTCGCCCTGGCCGGCGGCGTGGACGCGCCGCTCGTGCTCGGTTCGCGCAGCACCTATCTGCCCGGCCGGTTCGGTGGCCTGGGCGGACGCGCGCTGCAGACGGACGATGTAATCCGGCCGGCATTACCGGCGGCAGACCCGGTGCGCCTCGCCGGGCGCATCTGGCCCACGCCCGTGGACTACACCCCGCTTATCCGCATCTTGCCCTTCCACACCCTGCCCGACTTGACCGACTTCAATGACTTGGATGGCTTGACTACCCGGCCCTGGCGCGTCGGCGCAACCTCGAACCGGATCGGCCTGCGACTGGAGGGCGCGACGCTGCACATCGAACGCGCCGGTGATCTGCCGTCGTTTGGCGTCTTCCCCGGCGCCATCCAGCTCCCACCCGACGGCCGGCCCATTCTGCTGATGGCCGATGCGCAGCCCACCGGCGGCTACCCGGTCATCGCCGTCGCGATCCAGGCCGATCTATACCGCGCCGCGCAGCTCCTGCCCGGCGACGACGTGCGCTTCGCGTGGACGACGCGCGAAGCAGCCATCGCCGCCTGGCGCGCATTGCACACGCTGCTCGATGCGCCCATCGCTGCAGACGAAGGCGTCGAGCTGGCGGCTGCGGCGCAAGGCTGATACCATCGCGCGCATGGAGAACACGCGACTGCTCGAAGGGCATGCCGCGCTGGTCACCGGCGCCGGGCGCGGCATCGGCCGCGCGATCGCACGGATGCTGGCGCGCGAAGGGTGCAACGTGGGGCTGGTCGCGCGGGATGCCGATGCGCTGTGTCGGACACAAGCCGCGTGCGAGGCGCATGGCGTGCGCGCGCTGCCGCTGGCGATGGACCTGAGCGAAATGGCGTCGCTCCGCTTGGCCATCGCAGCTTGCGTCGAGGCATTCGGCGGGCTGAACGTGCTGGTCAACAACGCCGGCGTCCATCAATTCGCATCGGCCGTGGAGGCCGACTTGAACGTGTGGGATCGCATGCTGGACGTCAACTTGCGCGCAACGATGCACGCGACACGACTGGCGCTGCCGCACATCGTCGCCGGCGCGCAATCGGGCCGGCGTGGCGCGGTCATCTTCATCTCTTCGCTGGGCGGCAAGTTCACCGCGCCGACCAACGCCGGCTATGCCGCCACGAAACACGCGCTGACGGGCTTCGGCGGCAGCGTGTTCGAAGACGTGCGCGACTTCGGCGTGAAAGTGTGCGTCATCTATCCCGGCTGGACGAACACCGGCTTGCTCGCCGACTGGTTGCGGCCCGAAGAGGTGATCCAGCCGGAGGATGTCGCCGAGGCAGCACGCTTCGTCATCGCCTCGGCGCCCACCGTCTGCCCCACCGAGATCGTGCTACAAACGCAATCGTCGCGGGCGGCGCGCCTCTTCTCGACAACTTGAGCGATCCATCGCAAAATCGGGCGCACTCAAAATACCTCGCCGAGGTGAAGCGCCCTGGGCACGTTCATCATTGCGAATCCGGCTTCGGGCAACGGCGCCACCGGCCTGCGCTGGAGCGGCGTCGCTGCTCGGTTGCGCGCCGAAGGAGTCCGGTTCGAAGCGCGGTTCACCGAAGCGCCCGGCCACGCCGTTGATCTGGCGCGCGAGGCGGCGCAACAGGGCTACGCGCGGGTGATCTGCGCCGGCGGCGATGGCACGCTGAACGAGGTGGTCAACGGGCTGATGCAGGTCGAGGCCGAACGTCGCCCCACGCTTGGTTTGATCCCCAGCGGCACCGGCACCGACTTTGCGCGCGGGCTGGGCTGGCCGAAGACGCTGGACGGCTGCATCGAAGCGATCAAACGCGGCGTCGAGCGGCGAATTGATGTGGGCATGGTCTCGTTCTCCCGCGCCGGCCAGGCGCTGGCGCGCTACTTCATCAACGTGGCAGGCGCCGGCTTCGACGGCGACGTGTCCGATAGGGTCAACCGCGAGGGCAAGCGTGGCGGCTCACTGGCCTACTTTCTCACCGTCTTCCGCGTGCTGGCCGGCTATGAGCACAAGCATGCGCGCGTGACGTTGACCGTGCCGGAGGGCAGCGAGCGCGTCCTGGAGGGTCACTACAACCTCATCGCTGTGGGCAACGGGCGCTACTTCGGCGGCGGCATGCGCATCAACCCCAACGGCGACGTGGGCGATGGCTGCCTCGAGGCCATCGTGATCGAGGCGATGAGCCGCGCCGAGTTCGCGCTGAACTTCCCCAAGGTCTATCGCGGCGCGCACCTCACACACCCGAAAGTGCACGAGTATCGCGTCATCGCCGTTCGCGTCGAATTGCGCGGCGATGGCCAACGCATGTTCGTGGAGGCCGAGGGCGAGCTGTTCGGCGAAGCGCCGGCCAGCTTCCATGTCGTCCCGGGCGCGCTCCGGCTGGTCGTCCCGCCGGGCTTGCTACAATCGCAGCGATGACCGACGCCATCGCCGTCCTCGATTTCGGCTCGCAGTATTCGCAACTCATCGCCCGCCGCGTCCGTGAAGCGCACGTGTATTGCGAATTGTTCCCCTGGGACGCGCCACGCGAGCAGGTGATGGCCTTGCAGCCGCGCGGCTTCATCCTCTCCGGCGGGCCGAACAGCGTATACGACGCCGGCGCGCCGGCGCTGCCCGGCTACGTGCTGGAGAGTGGCCGGCCGGTGCTGGGCATCTGCTACGGCATGCAACTGTTGGCGCATGCGCTGGGCGGGCGCGTGGCCGCATCGGCGCGACGGGAGTATGGCGAGGCGAGGTTGGAGATCGAAGATTGCGAGCTGTGGCCGGCGGCGATCACCCATCTTCGTGCGCCGATCACCGTATGGATGAGCCACGGCGATCGGATCGAGTCGTTGCCCCCCGGCTTCCAGATCATCGCCCGCACGGCCAACTCGCCCATCGCCGGCATGGCCGACCGCGCGCGCCGGCTTTACGCCATCCAGTTCCACCCCGAGGTGAACCACACGCAGCACGGGCGCGAGATCATCGCGCACTTCGTGCATGCGATCTGCGGCTGTCGCGCGTCGTGGACGCCGGCCAACATCATCGAGGAGAGCGTGCAGAAGATCCGCGCCCAGGTGGGCCGACGGCCGGTGATCTGCGGGCTGTCCGGCGGCGTGGATTCGGCGGTCGCCGCGGCGCTGGTGCACAAGGCCGTGGGCGACCAGCTCACCTGCGTCTTCGTCAACACCGGCCTGCTGCGCAAGGGCGAACCGGAGCAGGTGGTCGAGACGTTCGAGCGCGAGCAGGGCATGCGGCTGATCGCCGTGGACGCCAGCGAGGAGTTCCTGGAGGTCTTGAGCGGCGTGACCGACCCAGAGGACAAGCGCCGGCGGATCGGCGAGAAGTTCATCCGCGTGTTCGAGTCGGTAGTCAGGGAGCAGGGGCTAGGGGTCAGGGATCAGGGGTCAGGGGCCGGGGGTCAGGGATCGGGAATCAGGGTTCAGGGGTCAGGGATCAGGGGTCAGGAATTGGAGGTTAGGAGTCAGGGGCAGGGGCCAAGGGGAAGAGAATGGGAGTCGGGAGTGGAGAGTGGGGCGAAGCGCGCTGATGGTCGCCCGTTGCTGTGTCAGGGCACGCTATACCCCGACGTGATCGAGAGCCGCGGGCCGGAGCGCCAAGCGGCAGCCAAGATCAAGACGCATCACAACGTCGGCGGGCTGCCCAAGGACATGCAGTTCGAGCTGCTAGAGCCGCTGCGCTACTTGTTCAAGGACGAGGTGCGCGCCATCGGCGCGGCGTTGGGGCTGCCGGATGCCATCGTGTGGCGACAGCCCTTCCCCGGCCCCGGGTTGGCCGTGCGCGTGCTGGGCGAGGTGACCTGGGAACGTCTAGAGCGCCTGCGCGCCGCCGATGCGATCCTGCAGGAGGAGCTGCGCCGCGCCGACTTGACGCGGGCCACCTCACAGGCGTTCGCCGTGTTGTTGCCGGTGCGCACCGTGGGTGTGATGGGCGACGGCCGCACCTACAGCGAGGTGATTGCCATTCGCGCCGTGACCACCGACGACTTCATGACGGCCGACTGGGCGCGCATCCCCTTCGACGTGCTGGCGCGCATCAGCAATCGCATCGTGAACGAAGTGCCCGGCGTCAACCGCGTCGCCTACGACATCACCACCAAGCCGCCGGCGACCATCGAGTGGGAATGAATGCGTGCCCGCGATGATCGGGTAGGTGGGGGGACAAAACTCCCTTCAACTTGGTTCGTATAAATGGGACAAGGCGTCGTGCGCGCGCCAGCGCAGCGCGACCGTCATGGCAAAAATTCAAAGGAGCGGGACAATGGACTTTGGAGCAACGATTTCGCGCGCGTTCAACATCGTCTTGAAGCATCGTGCGCTGTGGATCCTCGGCTTCTTGGCATCGCTGGCCGGCGGCGCGAGCAGCGCCAGCAATTCCTTCAACGCCCCCGGCGGGGCATTCACACCTACCGGCCCGTCCGGCGAAATCTCGCCCGAGGTCGAGCGTTTCTTCGACCAACTCGCTCGAGATCCTGGCCTGATCGTGGCCGGGCTGGCCGGCTTCCTGTGCGTCGTGCTGCTCATCAGCCTGGTGCTGTGGATCATCAGCATCATCGCTCAGGGCGGATTGATCGGCGGCGTGCGGCAGATCGAGGAGGAGGGCGCGACCACGTTCGGTCAGGCGTGGTCGGTCGGTGTGCGCAAATTCTGGCCGCTATTCGGCTTGAGCCTGCTGTTGGCGCTGCCGGGGTTGGTGTTGCTGGCGTTGTTTCTGCTGCTGTTCGGCGGCACGCTCGTCCCCATCATTGCCGCGACGGCCTCGGGCGATGAAGCGGCCCAAGCAGCGGCGGCCGGTGGGGTGTTTCTGCTGATATGCGGCGGCGGCACGCTGGGGTGCATCGGCCTGATCTACGCGATCATCGCTGCCGCCCTGCAGACGTTCGGCGAGCGCGCCATCGTGCTGGAGAACAAGGGCGTGATAGACGCGCTCAGCCGAGGCTGGGAGGTGTTTCGCAGCAACCTGGGCAACATCATCCTGCTGGCGCTGCTGATGTTCGTGATCAGCTTCGTCGTGGGCATCATCATCTCGTTCATCAGCGGCCTGTTGTTCGCGCCCACCTTGATCAGCATCATCTTCGGCGCAGGCAGCGAAGGCGGCGTCGGCGCCGGCACGCTCATCCTCGGCGGGCTAACGTTCCTGGTCGTTGTGATCATCAGCGCCATCATCTATGCGCTCTTTGCGGCATTCAGTTCGGCAGTTTGGACGCTGGCCTACCGGCAGTTCACCGGCACGAGCGGCGTCGTTGCCGAGCCGGCAGCCCCTGCGCCACTGCCGACGGCGTGATGGCCTCGGTCGAGTCACTCAGGTCGGTACGGTCATGAGATCTGTCAGGTCGGCGGCGTGTCCCGTAGGATGGATGCGCTGCCGGCTGCCGACTTGCCCAGCCCCAGCGCATCGGCCACACGATTGGCGTAGTTGAACCAGCCGGCGATCATGACGATCTGCAAGATCGCCCGATCGTCGAAGCCCACGCCGCGCAGCGCCTGCACATCGCGCTCGGTCATCTTGTAGGCGTGCTTCGTCATCTTCACGACGAAGTCGAGCATGGCGCGATCTTGCACGTTTACGTTGGCCTGGGTGTAATCCGTCCGCAACGCGGCGGCGAGTTCGTCGTCGAGCGATTCCCGACGCAGGAACTCGACGTGGCTCTCCGTTCAGTAGAAGCAGCGGTTCTGCGCGCTGACGACGGCAGCGATCATCTCCTGCTGCCGGCGGGTGAGCGGCAGATCGGGCTGGTAGAGCACACCCAGCGCTGAGCCGATGTGCAGCATTGCCTGAGGGATCAAGCTGTGCGCCGCGATGATGCTATCTTCGCTGCCGTCGGGGTTGGTGAGCGCCGGCACGGCATCGCGGTAGCTCGGCGGGTAGAGGGCGTAGATCTGTGCATAGATGGCGCGCAGCTCAGGGCCGGCTGCGTCGGGTGGGATGGTTTCGATCCAGGGCATGGCCGGATTGTGGAACGCAACCTACGACTGCGCAACACGCAACTGAAGTCGTAGCAACATGAGGCGAAGTTGCTCCGCGGCGACGGGGGAAGCGTTGATCCAAGCCGAAATACAACGGGTAACATCGGCGCAGGCGACCGGACAGGATCGCCGGAGAAAGACCGATGACGAATCTACAAAGCAACGCGAATGACGACATCGCCGGCGCACCCGCCGTGGCCACGCTGGGCGGCGGGTGCTTCTGGTGCCTCGAAGCGGTGTATGAGCAAGTGAACGGCGTGCTCCGCGTCGAGTCGGGCTACGCCGGCGGGCGGGTGCCGCACCCGAGCTACGAAGCGGTATGCATGGGGACAACCGGCCACGCCGAAGTGGTGCAGATCACGTTCGACCCTCGCGTCGTTACATTCCGCGAGCTGCTGGAGATTTTCTTCGTCATCCACGACCCGACTACGCTGAATCGCCAAGGCGCAGACGTGGGCACGCAATATCGCTCGGTCATCTTCTATCACTCACCCGAACAGCGCGAGATTGCCAGGCAAGTCATCGCCGAGGTCGAAGCGGCCAAGCTCTGGGACGACCCGATCGTGACCGAGTTGACGCCGTTCGAGTCGTTCTATCAAGCCGAGGCGTATCACCAAGGCTACTACCGCAACAACCCTCTGCAAGGCTACTGCCGCGTCGTCATTGCGCCGAAGATAGCCAAGTTCCGCAAGCTGTTCGCCGACAAGCTGAAGCGCCAATCGGCCGGCTAAGCGGGTTATGGAGGGATCCCTTATAGCCCCGTAACCAGTACAGCATCGGATACACATGCATGGCTGAGAGGATGATTTTCATAAAAACAGCGTTGATGAATGGTAACCAACGGTAATGCGTGGCTGAAGCAACTCAGCTCCTCACATTGCAGTAAATGGTCACATAAGCATCAAGAGGCTGCTCTCACAGCAGATCAATCGAATCACCCTCGCCCATTGAAGGAACAACACAGCCATGTATCAATCCAAAACACTTCGCGTTACCTTTTTACTCATCACGGTCACCGCACTCGTCGTGGCGATCGGCCGGCCAACGCCGAGCAAAGTAGTCGCCCTCACCTCCATCGGAGAAACGCTGTCTCCGGCGAGTGAAGCAGCCAGCGGTCTACCAGGCGTGCGCTTCGTCCACGTCGCCACGTCGGCCAACATCGCGGGCCAATCAACGCACATAGACCATCCGTTGCTCAACGGGAACCCCAACGCCATATTTCTGGTCACCCAGAACTGGAATCCGGGTGGCGTCGGTGGCACTTACAACAACAATCCCATTGGTGTGTGGTATGACATCCTGCAAAGCAAGTGGGCTATCTTCAATCAAAGCCTAACCAATATGCCATCCGGCGCCGCTTTCAGCGTCTTCGTTCCCGCCACCGGCTCGCCCGCTTTCGTCCACACGGCTACGGCCGGCAACATCTCGGGGAATTGGACTGCCATTGACCACCCATCGCTCAACAACAATCCCAATGCCTTGGTCTTGGTCACTCAAAACTACAACCCGGGCGGTGGAGGCGGCACCTATAACAACCATCCTGTCGGCGTGTTCTATTCCATCACTCAACAAAAGTGGGCCATCTTCAACCCGGATTTAGCCCCGATGCCGGTGGGTGCCGATTTCAACGTAATGGTGCTGAACAATCTCGCTTCACTCCCCTGGAGCAAAGCTGCCTTCGTCCACACGGCCACGTCTGCCAACATCAACAGCAATTGGATCGCCTTGGACCACCCTCTCACCAATGGCATGCCGCCGGCGTTGGTATTTGCCACAGATAACTGGAATCCAGGCGGTGGGGGGACTGGTGTACATAACAACCACAACATCGGCGTGTGGTACACAGGCACGAGGTGGGCCATCTTCAACCAGGATTTGGCCCCCATGCCGACGAACGCCAGCTTCAACGTGCTCGTGATCATCCGGCGGGCCCACTTGCCCATCGTCATCCGATAACTGCCGGCCAGTAAGTGCAATCCCCCGGCTTCTCAGCGGTGCGCTGCGCTTATTGAAGCATTGGTAGAGCGGTTCGCGAGTGCGAAGGAGAAACCAAGTTCCTTCGAGACACCCGGTTTCTTCGATCCGGCTTATTTCGCCGTCACGCCCAGCGCCGCGTGCGCCGCGGCCAGCCGCGCGATCGGCACGCGTACCCCAATGCTGAGGTGATCGGCGGTCAGAGCACCCAGACGTCCGAATGGGGCGAGCAGCGCGGGGTGGATATCTACAAGCAGACGTCCGGTCGCCAAAAGTCCTCGTGAAAGTTCTTTGGCAAAGAATGAAAGTCCATACGACTGAAAGGGTAGTAGGTCTATGCGTGCAAGTCGCTACTGATCAAGAGAAGAGCCCAACTCACTCCACGCAGGAGGAAGGGAGAATGAAACGCAAGAATCAGTTCTTACTCTCAGTTCACCTGATAATCGGAATCGCGCTCATCGTCAGCGCGCTGGCACAATTGCCTCGACCTGTTGCGGCCGCGCCGGCGCGCAGCGTAGACACCGCCGCTAACACGCTCTACCTCTCCGGTTTGGGTTACCTCAACGTGCCCAACGCTCCGGCGCTCAACCCCAGCGGCGGCCTGACTGTCGAGGCCTGGGTGCGCCGGATTGACACTTCGACAGCCTGCCAGACCATCGTCGGCAAAGGCTACCAGACCGGCTTCTGGCTCGGCATCTGCAACAACAAGCTGCGCTTCTACAGCAACGGCTCTGGTTCGTCATTCGATGGCAACCAGACTTTTGTCTCCGGCGAGTGGACGCACGTGGCTGCGACGTTCGACGGGACGACGCGCCGCCTATACATCAACGGCAATCTCGATGTTGAAAGCGTCCGCGTCAGCCCGCTGCCCGTAAACGCGCAGCCGCTGCGCATCGGTGCAGACGTCGGCGACATCCTCAGCGAATATCGCTTCACCGGCCACCTGGCCGACGTGCGCCTGTGGGGTGTTGCGCGCAGCCGCGACGACATCCGCCGCGACATGGTTCGCCTGTTCGACGCGCCGGTGCCCGGCCTGATCGCCGCCTGGCACTTGGAAGGCACGCCGGCAGACATATTCGGCGATCACAACGCGACCGGCGTGGGCGCGTACTTCTTCAACGGCCCGGCCGCGCCGCCAACCGTGCACAACCCGATCAAGGTGCCGCGCCTGCCTACCACACCTACGATGGACGGCATCTGCAGCGACGGCGAATATGGCGGCGGCGCGCTGCGGCTGCGCCTGCCGATGTGGCTGGACGGGGTGAGCTATCCGCCAAGCCCGGTGTGGGTTAACGTCGGCGCGACATCAACCTACGTCTACGTGTGTATGGAGCGCGCCGAGGCGTACACCGCGGCCATGGCGGTCTACCTCGACCCGAACGCCAGCGGCGACGCGCTGGCCCAGCCGAGCGACTGGGCCTTCATCGCCAAGAGCAATACAACGCGCGAATGCAAGGTCGGCGACGGCGCCGGCGGCTACGTCATCGCCGGGTCGTGCACGTACGACGCGCGTTACGCCTTGCCGAACGAATTCGAAGCGAGCGCCGAATTCATCTTCCCGCGATCACTCCTGTCTGGTTCGTCCGCGCCTTTCCGCCTGGCGTTTGCGCATCAGGGCATCGGCGGCGTGGCCGGCAACGATCGCGTGTAGCCGCTGGGCGCGGCGCAGAACGCGCCGGCAGGCTGGCCGACCTTCGTCATCAACGACGCCGACCTGCCGCGCGCCGACAGCAGCCGTCCAACCGTCTCCGTTCGCCACACGCCGAACACCGTCCGGCGCGGCGCGACGGTGTCCTTCACCGCCTCGGCAACAGATGATGTGGACATCGAGAGCATTGACCTGATCGTGGATGGCGTAACGCGCCGCACGTGCGGCTTCGCCGGCGCGAACGACCGCAGCGGCGAATGCACCTTCTCGACGACGCTGCCGCTAGGCCGGCACAGCTACTACGCCCGCGTGACCGATCATCGCGGCCGGCTGGGCTTCGCGCCGTTGACGGGCTTTCTGGTGCAGGTGGATGGCCGCGCGCCGGTCATCACCGTCAGCCATTCGCCGCGCTCGCCGGCCGTTGGCGCTACCGTCACCATTAACGCCACCGCGACCGACCCGAGCGGCGTGCGCTCGATCCACATCAGCACCAGGCTGCCGTCGTCGCGCACCTGCACCTTCAGCGGCGCGAGCACGACCGAGACGTGTACGCTCATCGTCGCCCCTGGCACGCGACACATCGTCAACTACTCGGCCAACGCGACCGATGCCGAGGGGCTGTATACCTACATGTTCGGCCTCAGCATTCTGTTCGGCAACACCCCCACCGCGACACGGCCCGACACCGATCAGGACGGCATCGTAGATGAGATCGAACTGTTGCTCGGCACACGCCAAACGAATCCCGACACCGACCGCGACGCACTGCCCGACGGCTGGGAGGTGCTAGGGCTGGACTTCGGCAGCGAGGTCGTCAATTTGCCGGCGCTGGGCGCGAACCCACTGCGCAAGGACGTGTTCGTGCAATACGACTACGAGCGCGGCGCGAAGGTGGAGCCGGAGACGTGGCCCTACATCATCGAGTTATTCCGCCGCCACGGCATCACGTTGCACCTGACCGAGAACGAGCGCCCGCGACCGACGTCCGGCGTCACCTCGACCATCGGCGCGGAGCAAGCCGCCGCGACGATTGACCCGGCCACCGGCCAGTACTACTTCCCGCCCAAGCTGAGCTGGACGCATCACTACGTCTACAGTCGCCACAACCCCGGCCGCAGCGGCGCATGGCACCACGTGACGATTGACGTGAACACGCTGAACTGCCCGCTCACCATAGCCGATCCGCAGAACGACCCGGTCTGCCGCTGGTTCACCGTCGGGGACGGCAGGTTGAATACGTTTCGCACAGCCTCCGAGCACATCTATCGCATCGTGCATGAGCTGGGTCACAACCTCGGCCTGGGCCACGGCGGGCGGCAGGGCAGCGGCGCACAGACGCGCCTGGGCGACATCGTGTATTACGACGGTGGTTGGGAAAGCACCAATCAGAAACCGCACTATATCAGCGTGATGAACTATCGCTACAGCACCAGCCACCTGTGCTACAAGGCGGCCACGAACGAATGGCTGTCGGCGACAGACTTCCAGAGCGGCACGCTGCCGTCGCTGAATGAGGCCGCGTTGTCCGAAGTCTCAACGGCGACGGGCTATACGTTGCGTCGCGACGTGCAGTGCGACACGGCTGACACAGCCTTCGTGCCGGTGTTCCATTACGGCTGCACCGATTCGATGAGCCAGAAGTGGATCGTGCTCAGCGACGGCACACGCACCCTGGGCCGCATGCGCCAGGGCAGCACTTGGCAGTTGACCGACCTGCCGGCACATGGGCCGGGCGTGGACTGGAACTGCAACGGCAGCATCCAGTCCGGCACGGTCAGCCAGAACATCAACGGCGACGGCAGGGAAAATGCCTTCGGCAACGGAACGTTGGAGACGCTGACCAGTCCAGACGATTGGGCCGGGCTGCCGTATGGCCCGGGCAGTGGCTGCTGGATCGTGCGTGACGGCAGTGAGACCATTCGTCGCATGATGCCAGACGCCTATCGCGCAGCCATCGGTAGGAGTGATTGCCGCATCGGCGCTATGACGGATATGGCGATGGATGCGTTTACCGACAAAGCGTCATTGTCACGCGAGCAGCGATCGGCAGCCGGCGCGCCAACACGCGCAGCTCAGCAGGTGTATCCACCCGAACCGCATGACCACGATACGCAGGTGCTGTTGCCGACGCTGCCGAACCTGGAGCAGTGCAACGGCGTGAACGACGACGGCGACGACCAGATTGACGAAGGCTGCCTGGATACCGACAGCGATGGCATCGCCGATGCGATGGACTCGTGTCCGCAGACGCCGAATCCCGACCAGGCCGATGCCGACGGCAACTACCTGGGTGACGCCTGCGAACGGCCAACACTGACCTCGCTTACGCTAACACCTGCGCCAGGCAACAACGCGTTGACCTGGAGCGGAACAACGACCGACGTGCTGGGTTACAACGTCTATCGCCAGTGTGAAGGTGAAGACACGCCGGCGCTGCTGGGTGGCTCCTTCCCCACGACAACTGCGCAAACCTACACCGACACGACTGCGAGCACGCCCCGGTGCCAGTATCGCGTGCGCGTGCTCAACCGCAATGGCGTGGAAACGGACGAGCGCGTCGCAGGCAGCCTGCCGGTGAAGGTGTTCATGCCGGTGGTGGTGCGGTAGGTCAGCGGATTAGCCGCGCAGAAATCAGAAGATGTATACCAACTGCCACATCAAGGCGTGCTAAATAAGGACAGGGCCTGGACGTTGTCTTTGATCCAACGCCAATCAACCAGCCTGCGAAGTGCGTCGGCGTCGTCAGCTAACGCATGCAATATCTGCTCGACTCGCTCGATTTTGGCCTCGATGGTGGCGTAGAGTTCGCCTTCAATGTGGTCACGTAGGTATTCGAAGATGCGCTCAACGGGATTCAGCTCCGGCGCATACGGCGGTTGGAAGATCACCGCACCACCAGTGCCAGTGCTAGTGCCAGCGATGGCCGTACGAACAGCCTTGGTCTTGTGAGCGGGCGCGTTGTCCCACACCACAGCATCCAAGCCGTCCGGATGTTGCTGCCAGGCGTGCACCGTCGCCAGCATGCTGTCTTGACGCAGGTTGGCCTGCCAACGCCAGCGCAGCTTGAGCCGGGTAACGGCTAATCCGAGCACCAGCCAGCGGTGGTCAAACCGCATCTGCTGCGGCTGCACCAGCTTCATGCCGACTGGACACCAGCGCCGGCGCACCTGACTATGTAAACCCACCCGCATCTCATCGCTCATGATGATCGCGCCGTCCAACCTGACGCCCGCTTGGGCCAGCTGGTAACACAGCCCCCTCTCTCCACGCCGTTTGGCGTGCTTCGTTCCGTTTGACATTGGCCGGGCGGGGCACCTTTTTGCGCAGTCCCAGCCGCGCGAACACCCCGCGCATGCCCCAGTAGGTGTATCGCACCTGGCATCGCGCTTGCACCCACGCCACGCCGTCGTGGATGCTCCGAATCTTGCCCGCGGCCGCCTCTTGCACTAGCGCGCCTTCCTGCTCTTCGCTCAGCCGCCCGCCCACATGCCGCCGCCCGCCCCAGCTATGCCCCGCGATCAATTCTGTCAATCCACCTTGGCGTAGCCATCGCACCCACGTATCGGCAGCCGTGCCACTGATTCCGCATGCTTTAGCGGCCGCATCGGTGCTGGTGCCGCGTTTGAGTTCGTAGGCGAACTGGTAACGCCGGCGCTTCAGGCCATCCTTCTCCTGGCGATACAGGGCTTACAACTGCTCGACGCTCTCAGCGATCTCAATCGGTTGTCGCGGTCGTCCTGTTCTCATACGCCAAGTTGATTTAGCACACCTTGACTCCGCAAGCGGTATAGACCCCCGATTTCTACGAAATCGGGGGTCTGATTGCTCCCATTTCAACCTCTATGCGCGCCCACTGTGTAGTCAGCAGGTCGCTCACGCACAGCACGGGCGCATCAGCGGCGATCTACGCATGAGCATTTAGTACAAAGCTTTCTTTGGTCAACAAAGGCGAGTCGCTGAGCGCTGAGTCGCTGCGGCTACGCGATACGTATAATTCCATGTGTGCCAACGATCCTTCGCGTCAAAGGATATCGCTTCTTCAACAGTCGCGAAGAAACACGGCGTCACGTTCACGTTTCAACCGCAGACGGCACGGCGAAGTTCTGGCTTGAGCCGATCATCGCGTTGGCATACTATTACAACTTGGGGTCGAAAGAGCTAGCCGAAGCCGAGGAGATCATTCGAGAACATGCAGACGACTTCCGAGCAGAGTGGGACAAACACTTTAACCAGTGAGGTGACCGCAATCACTGCGCATGGCTTTTGGCTGTGGGTAGATGACCACGAATACTTCGTGCCGTTCGCGGACTATCCGGCGCTCAAGCGAGCGACCGTGGAGCAACTGCTCGCCGTCAAGCGCATTTCACCGATGCAGTTCTACTGGGAAGCTCTCGATGTTGATATCGAGCTTGACGCCCTGGAGCATCCAGATCACTTTCCTCTCCAGTTCAAGCCGTAGACGGTCGCGCATCGTTCGTAAGAAGAAGGCGAAATGTTCGCGCTCATAGAAGATCGGCGCCCGGTTGTTGCTGTGGTTGAAGATGTGATAGTAGCAATGGGCAGCGAACTCGGCGCGGCAGGGCATGTTGTGTAAGTTAGAACCCCGATTTCTACGAAATCGGGGTTCTGTAACGCCGCGTTCTGGCACGCGCTACTTTGTTTTCACGCCCAGTGCCGCGTGCGCCGCGGCCAGCCGCGCGATCGGCACGCGGAACGGCGAACAGCTCACGTAGTTCAAGCCGGCTTCGTAGCAGAACGCCACCGAGCGCGGGTCGCCGCCGTGCTCGCCGCAGATGCCCAATTCGAGCGTCGGGCGCGTCGCACGGCCCTTCTGCACGGCCATCTTGATCAACTGCCCCACGCCGTCGCGGTCGAGCGTCTGGAAGGGATTATCGGGCAGGATGCCCTCTTCGACATACTTGAGCAAGAAGCCGCGCTCGGCGTCGTCGCGCGAGTAGCCGTAGGTCATCTGCGTCAGGTCGTTGGTGCCGAAGGAGAAGAACTCGGCCATGGTCGCGATCTCGTCGGCGGTGAGCGCGGCGCGCGGGATCTCGATCATGGTGCCGAACTTGTACTTCACCTTCACGCCCTTTTCTTCCATCACCGCCTTGGCCACCTTCTCCAGTTCCGGCTGCACGCGCTTCAATTCGTTCACGTGGCCGGTCAGCGGGATCATCACCTCGGGCATCGGCTCGTAGCCCTCCTTCTTCACGTCGCAGGCCGCCTCGAAGATGGCGCGCACTTGCATGGCGATCAGGCCGGGGATCATGATGCCTAGGCGAATGCCGCGCAGCCCCATCATTGGGTTCTGCTCGTGCATGGCGTTCACCGCGTTGAGCAAAGCCAGCTTCGTCTGGTAATCGGCGTATTCCTCATCGCCCAACGCATCATAGTGGCGCTTGGTCTCGTAGCGCGTCACTTCGCGGATCAACTCTTCTTGCGAAGGCAGAAACTCATGCAGCGGCGGGTCTATCAGCCGGATGATGACGGGCAGGCCGGTCATCGCCTTGAACAGGCCGGCGAAGTCGCTGCGCTGGAAGGGGAGCAGCTCATCCAGGGCGCGCTGGCGATCCTCGTCGTTGTCCGCGAGAATCATGCGCTGCACGATCGGTAGGCGTTCCTCCTCGAAGAACATGTGCTCGGTGCGGCACAGGCCGATGCCCTTGGCACCGTAGTCGCGGGCGCGCTGCGCGTCCTTCGGGTAGTCGGCGTTGGCCCACACCTGCAGGCCGCGGCGCGGCTTGCCGTCCTCGGTCGTGCGCGTGTTCTGCGCGCTGATCTCGTCGGCCCACTTCAGCAGCGTAACCAGGTCGCTCTGTTCCTCGAACGACGGGTGCACCATCGGCAATTGTCCGATATAGGCCTCGCCCCTGCCGCCGTCAATCGAGACCCAGTCGCCTTGGTGTAGGACGTGCCCGTTGCTGGTGACGGTCCGGTCGTTCAGGTTGATCTGCAACGCATCCGCGCCGCACACCGCCGGGATGCCGAACTGCCGGGCGACGACGGCTGCATGTGAGGTGGCGCCGCCGCGCGCGGTGAGGATGCCCTTGGCCGCGACCATGCCGTGCACGTCATCCGGCTTGGTCTCCGGGCGGATCAGGATGACGGCCTTGCCTTCGTTGCCCCACTTTTCGGCCAGGTCGGCGTCGAAGGCGAGTATGCCGCTGGCTGCGCCGGGCGAGGCGTTCACGCCGGTCGCCAGCAGCCGGCCGTCGTTCTTCGCATCCTTCACCGCCTGCTCGTCGAACTGCGGGTGCAACAGGAAGTCCACCTCGGCGGGCGTCACGCGTCGGACCGCTTCTTCCTTCGTGATCAACTTCTCCTTCGCCATATCCACGGCGATCTTGATGGCGGCCTTGGCCGTGCGCTTGCCGTTGCGCGTCTGCAGCATGTAGAGCTTGCCCTGCTCGATGGTGAACTCGACATCCTGCATGTTCTTGTAGTGCTTCTCCAACAGGTTGCAGATGCGCATGAACTCCTTGTAGGTCTTGGGCATCTCCTTGGCCATCTCTTCGATGGGCTTGGGCGTGCGAATGCCGGCCACCACATCCTCGCCTTGTGCGTTGACGAGGTATTCGCCGAGCATCTTCTTCTCGCCGGTGGATGGGTCGCGGGTGAAGGCGACGCCGGTGGCGCTGTCGTCGCCCATGTTGCCGAAGATCATGGTGACGACGTTGACCGCCGTCGGCAGCGTGCTCTTCCAGCCCATCTGCTTGGCGTAGGTGCGTGCCTTGTGGCCGGTGGCGCTGCGGAACACGGCCATCGCGCATTCTTTGAGCTGCTCATACACGTCTTGCGGGAAATCGCGGCCGGTCTCCTCTTTGATCACCTGCTTGAAGATGGCGACCAGTTCCTTGAGGTCCTCGGTGGTCAACTCCGTGTCGAGCTTGTAGCCCCGCTCGTGCTTCATGTGCTCCATCGGCTCGTCGAACTTCTCGTCGGGGATGCCGAGCACGGTGCTGCCGAACATCATGAGCAAGCGTCGGTAGCTATCCCAGGCGAAGCGCGGGTTGCCGGTGACGGCGATCATCTCCTCGACGGTCTGATCGTTCAGGCCGACGTTGAGCACGGTCTCCATCATGCCGGGCATGGACTCGCGCGCGCCGGAGCGCACCGACACCAGCAGCGGCCGGACGCCCTTGACGCCGCCGCCGAACTTCTTGCCGGTCTGCTTCTCCACCACCTTCATCGCCGCCAGCGCTTGCTCCCAGGCTTCTTTAGGAATCTTGTTGCCGGCCTTGACGAACTCGTTGCACACTTCGGTGCTGATGGTGAAGCCGGGCGGCACGGGCAGGCCGGCGCGCGTCATGTCGAACAAGCCGGCGCCCTTGCCCCCGAGCAGCTCGCGGATCTCCGGCCAGGTCTTGGCCACTTTGCTCACGCCCTTCTCGTCGTTGAAAAGGAAGACCCACTGTTTCTTCGCGAGGCCGTTGCGGCCGGCGCTCGATTTGCTGCCGGCGCCGGGCCGTCGCGTCGTCGTTTGTCTAGTTGAGACTTTCACTGCCATCTGAAAACTTTCTCCTGAATCGTAAATGTGTATTCAAGGTGAGCCACGCAATGGTCACAGTGAGACGATCACTTCGCTGTGCCACCACAGCGGGCCAGATTGCCAAACTCTGATTCTACTGCCGTGACCCCAACAAGACCAACGCGGAGATGTGCACAGCGTGATTGGTGTCACGGCGCGTCCTCACGTTCGCCGATGGCGGACCTACGGATAAAAGGTATATTGCGCAGCAGCCGCCTTTGCCAACGCCGCGATGATCCCCGGCCAGATGCCGAAGATGATAACCGCGGCAACGCTTGTGCCGATCATCAGTCGGGCGCCGAGCGAATCCAGCTTCACAACAACCGGTCGCTGCATATCCTCTTGCAACACTTCGCCTTCGATGAGCGTCTCACCCGCGAGCAGCGGGGGAGCGTCCGGCGTCGGTGATGAGTCCACCGGCGCGCTCGTGGCTTTGGCTTCGTCGCCAAATGCAAGCACGCGCTCCGGAAATAAAGCCATTTGCGCACTGACGGGCGCCCCTACACCCGTTTCTTCGACCACCTCGACGCAGGGCGCATCGAACATGGCGATCAAGCCGCGCCCCACGCCCACGCCCACGCTGGCGCTCGCGACCAGGAGCAGCGCCAATCCCTCGGCGTCAGCGACGCCGTAGGCGCGCGCCGCCGACCAGCGTGAGACGAAACCGAGCGTGCCGGGAAAGCCGGCCAACGATAGCCCGCCCACGCCGAGCGCCATCACCGTCCACAGATCGCGCACGCCACGCACGTCGGCAAACGCGTCGCTCGACCGCAACGCGCGCAAACGCCACACTCCCAAGCCGAAGACGCCCAGCGAGAGCATGCGCGCCATAGTCGCGAACGTCAGCGCTTCCACAGAGAGTTGAGCACCGCGGCTCATGACGAGCAAGGCGCAACCGATCTCCACCAGGAGCGCGCACGCCATCACGCGCGCGAACGATTTTTGCGCCCACGCCAGCGCGCCGCCGAAGATGAGCAACGCGATGCCACCGACGGCGAGGGCATCGGCCGCCTGAGCGCCGACGCGCAACCATTCGTACGCCTGCCAAAAATCCAGCAGCAAAAAGCACACTGCACCTACACCGACCGTAGCGACAAACGCCGTGACCAGCGGCGGCGCATCCCGCGCGACCGGGTGCACCCAGGTGTAGAGCGGAACCGCGCCGATCATCAGCCCAAAACCGCCGATGAGCAACACGGTGGCCGGGCCGTACGCCGTTGCCAGCGCCGCTGCGTCGTTGAGGTTGACCGTGCCGGCGCGGTCTATGGACCAGCCCGCAAACAAGAATAGCGGCAGCGCCAGGGTCGTTGTGCTCAGATAGCGCAGGGCGCCCAGCGTAGACCGCTCGCCGCCGCGTTCGGCCTGGATCATCAGCGCCGCCAGCGCAGCCGCGCCTTCGAACGCCAGCGCCGCATAGACGAACGGACGAATCATCAGGGCCAGACTCGCTGCTGCCAATACCACAAGGCCGATGGGGACGAACGACCAACCCTGTGGCGCGCGCCACGACAACACGAACAGCGCTGCAGCACAGACAAATAGCAACAAGATCGGAATGCGTTCGGCAGCGCGCACGCGCATCACCCGGCCTAGCACCTCGAACGGCGCGCCCAGCTCGATGCCAACCGATATACCCGGTAGCGCAATCTTGCTGTCGAGCGGTTGAGCCAGCAGCGCGACGACGCCGGCGCACGCGAGCACGGCAACCGCGATCTCGATCCCCTGCCATCGGCGCAACGCGTAGGCCAGCACCGCGCCAACCAGCGGAATGCTCACGACGAGCAGCGCAGCGGGAATCATGAGAATCGCAAATCGAGAATCGAAAATTGAGAATCGAAAATTGGTTCAGGCCGACCCGTCATTTCCAGTTCTTCAATTTTCAATTTTCAATTCGGCAGCAGTGGCGCCGGCGTCGGCGAGCGTCAAATACGAGATCGCCGCACCGACCAGCAGCGTTGTCAGCCCCAGCAGCACGCTCACCCCGATGCTCGGCTCGAGCGGCGTGTAGGCCAGCTCGAACCCGGACAACAGCATCAACAATCCCAAGCCGACGTTGAGCGCCTCATGCGCCGTCGCCACGATCAGCAAACCGAAGCCGATCAGGATGTAAGCGCCCAGGCCGAGTTCGCGCGCCGCACCAGGCAGCGGGAAGCGAATGGTCGCACCGAAGGCCGCCGTCAACACCAAAATGGCGACGATGGCGCGCAGCAGTAACTGCGCCGGCAGCCGGTGCCAATCTGGCTGCGCCAGCCGCTCACGTGCAATGGACTCGCCGCGTTCAGTGCGCGCGATGTCGCCTCGTTGGGCCGCGATGCTGATTGCTAGGCATGCGATTGCACCTGCCAGCAACTTGATGAGTGCTACGTTCGGCTCGATCACTCGGGCGAGCAGAACGCCAACCGCTACGTATTGCAGCACCATCATCGGCAGGGCGAGCCGCCAGTTGCGCACGATGGCGACGACGCTGGCCGAAACGGCCAACAGGATGAGCAGCGGGGTTACCGTCGCCTGCGCCAACCGGTCGAACAGTTCGATGAGCTGAGACATCAACAGGATTGTATCTGACCGGGGTGATGAACGTCACTGGGCACGCGCCGGGTGTGGGATAGAATCCTTGGCGTTGAGCAACACATCGAGCCTAACCCGCTTCCGGCGGTATGCCTGGGGGGTTCTCGCCTTCAACGTGCTGGTGATCCTGTGGGGTGCCGTCGTGCGTGCCACCGGCTCCGGCGCCGGCTGTGGCGATCATTGGCCATTGTGCGACGGCCACGTCATCCCACCTGCTCCTGCCCTGGCGACGTTCATCGAACTCTTCCACCGGCTGACCAGCGGCCTGGCGCTGATACTCGTCGCAGTGATGTGGATCGCAGCACGGCGCATATTCACACCCGGTCATCGCGCACGGCGATTTGTGAGCATCTCGCTCACCTTGATCGTCGTAGAGTCGCTGATCGGTGCATTCATCGTGCTGCAATCACTCACCGGCATGGACGACTCGGCGCTGCGCGCGGTGGTGATCGCCGTGCACCAGGCAAACACCTTGTTCCTGCTCGGCGCGATCACGCTGACGGTGTGGCTCGCGGATCGCACCGAAGATGGCGTTGATGCTCACATCACGCCGCCGCGCGCCCTGCGCCTGTTGCTGGCGATCGGCGTCGGCGGCCTGATCCTGCTGGACGCGACGGGCGCAATCACGGCGCTGGGCGACACGCTGTTCCGGCCGGACACGTTCGAAGCCGGATGGCAAGCCAAGTTCTCGCCGACGGCGCACTTCCTCGTCCGGCTGCGGGTGGTGCACCCCGCGATCGCCGTGCTGATGGGCTTATATGTCATTGCGACGGCATGGCGCGCATACCAATACGCGAGCGACGCCCCCAGCCGGCGGCTGGCCGGCGCGCTGACTACATTGTTCTTCGTCCAGTGCGCCGTAGGCATGCTCAACGTCATCCTGCTGGCACCGACCTGGATGCAGATCGTGCATCTCTTGCTGGCCGATGCCGTCTGGATCATTTTCGTGTTGCTTGCAGCCAACATCTTGGCGCCGCAGGCCGACCGGACCGTCGCACAACAGAGCGTCCCGGCTGCCTCGCCTGCCCTGACCGCAAAATGACGATCCGCGTCTCGGCGCTCTATCGCTACCCCATCAAATCGTGCAAGGGCCACGCGCTACAAGCAGCCGTCACCGATGCGCGCGGCATCGCCGGCGATCGCCGCATGATGATCGTGGACGCTTACGGCGACTTTCTCACCCAGCGCGACCAGCCGCGCTTGGCGCTGATCGAGCCGGTGATGAGCGATGACGACTCGATGACACTGCGCGCGCCGGGCATGTCGCCGATCTGCTTTACGCCATCGAACGAAGGCCGGCGTGTTAGGGTGCGCGTGTGGAACGACGTTTGTGACGCGATTGATCAGGACAACGCCGTCGCCGAATGGCTGCAGGACTTCCTGGAGGCGCCGGTGCGGCTGGTGCGCATGGCCGACGACTTCGAGCGCCGCGTGGATCCGCGCTACGCTCGTCGGCCATCCGACCAGACCGGCTTCGCCGACGGCTATCCGTTCCTGCTGATCTCGCAGGCATCACTGGATGACCTAAACGCCCGGCTCGATTCGCCCATCCCCATGAACCGCTTTCGGCCGAACATCGTGGTCAGCGGTTGCGACGCCTTCGCCGAGGATGATTGGCGCGAGTTCCGCATCGGCGACATCGTCTTCAATGCCGTGAAGCCCTGCGCCCGCTGCAGTGTGCCGACGATTGACCAGGACACGGCCATCGCCGGTCGCGAGCCGATCAAGACGCTGGCGACTTATCGCACGTTCGGACAAAAGGTATGGTTCGGCCAAAACCTGGTGGCCGCCAATACCGGCGTGCTTCGGGTGGGCGACGCGGTTGAGATCATCGCCAAGCAACACAATAGAACCTAAGGTTCTCGAAGAACCTTAGGTTCTTGCCACCCAACCAGCACGAGGCATCAGCGCGTGACGGCAGGCATATACACTGCGTTCGGCATCGCGCGGATCAAGGTGAGCATGTTGACGCCGTTGGCCACGTAAGCGTTGATGAACACCTTTTGTCCGGTCGCATCTGCAGCCATGCCGGCAAGCGTCGCGCGCGGCAGGTCCACGCGGATCGCCGGATCGCCCTGATACGACACGCCGCTGATCACCCACACCCCCCAGTCGTCGCTCGGCCGCGAATCTAAAATCCCAAGCGCGTTGTTATTGCCGGCGCCCGGCGCGACGTGTGTCTCGATCTTCGTCGCGACGCGTTCGCCGTTCACCAGCACATATTTCACCTCCACGAACGCGCCGACCCGGAACGGCCCATGCTCCGCTTCGAGCTTGGTGGATGCATTCACGGTGTAGCTGATGCTGCTGATCACCCACGTGCTGGGCACGGTCATGGTGAAGCTGTCAATCACGCCGTAGGCCTTGAACGTATTGGCCGGTTCACCCGTCGTCCCCTGGCACTTGTAGTCGTCTTCGGTCTCCACTTCCTTGAGCGTGTTCACGCCGTTCATCGGTATGAACTCCGCCTTGACGCACACACCCACCGCAAACGGGCCGTCCTCTTGCTCGAACTCGGTACGGCTGTTGGCCTGGTATTCGACGCCGCCGATCCGCCAGAGACCGATGTAAGGCGCAGGCGGGAAGGCATCTATGCGCGCGAATACCTTGCTGTCTTCGCGTGGGTTCGGTGTGCTGGTCGGCGACGGCGAGGGCGAACCGCTCGAGCAGTCGCGTTGCGGTTCGCTGTCAATCTCGTCGGCGATCCGCACGCCGTTGCGGGTGAAGTAGCGCACTTTGGCACACGAGCCGACGGTCAGCGGCCCCTCGTCGAAGTCGAACTCGGTATCGTTGTTGGCGAGGAAGACCAGGTCGCCGATCGTCCATTCGCCCAGCAGGCCGATCGGCCGGCTTTGCACCAACCCGCGGTGCAACGCAGTGACCGGCGTCGCCGAAGGCGAAGGGGTCACCGATGGCGTCGGCGACGGCGAACCGCTCAGGCCGCAATCCTGCGGCGGTTCACTGTCAATCTCGTCGGCAATGTCGCCGCCGCTGGTCGCGAAATAGCGCACCTTGGCGCACGCGCCGACGACCAGTGGCCCTTCTTCTGTGTCGAACTCGGTGCTCGCGTTGGCCACGAAAGCGCGGCCGCCGATCACCCACGTGCCGAGGTTGCCCGCCGGCCGGCTGTTGATGATGCCGCGATGAATCTGGGTCGGTGGATCATCCTTCGCCTGAGCCGGCAGCGCCGCCATCAACACAGCCGCCGCCAACATCAATACGCTCGCTGCGATCAATCCAAGTAGTCGCTTCATAGTTCGTTTCAACCTCCTGTCTGTGCAAAGGGATGAGTCTTCGAGAGGAGATGTGCGGGCTGAACACCGATTAAATACATTCGGCTACCGGCTGATTAGAATGTCCACCATGGACGACCCGCGCTCCACGCCGTCGCCGATCTCGTCCCAACCGGCTGAGTCCTCGCTTGCCGGTGACGATCTCCTCCCGGCCTGTCGCGCCGGCAACGCCGAAGCCTGGCAGCGCCTGGTCGAGAAATACGAGCGGTTGGTGTATTCCATCCCGCTGCGCATGGGGCTGGATCGCGACGAAGCTGCCGATGTCTTCCAGCTCACCTTCTCCGCGCTCATCCAAAGTCTGGACGCCATTCGAGACGAGTCGAAGCTCGGCGGGTGGCTGGCGACGGTCGCCCGGCGGCAAAGCTGGGCGGTGTTGCGCCGGCGCAAAGCCGAGGTCAGCTTCGCCGATGTCGCGCCGCAGGACGACCCCTCTCTCGCCGAACGCGCGCGGACGCTCGGGATGACCGATACAAGCCAGATTCAGTCCTGGGAGTTGGCACTGTGGCTCGACCAAGGGCTGGCCAAGCTGACGGACAAATGCCGCGAGCTGCTGACCGCGCTGTATCTCGATGTGAGCGAGCCGTCGTATGCCGAACTCGCCGAGCGCCTGGACATCCCCATCGGCAGCATCGGCCCGACACGCGCGCGGTGCTTGGAGCGGCTGCGACAAATTTTGCAGGAGAGATGATTCTCTGAGATTGTTAATCGTCATTCCCGCGCAATCCCCGCCTTTGTGGGATAACCGGGAATCCAGATCCGCATCACCTCTGGATGCCCGCTCCCCGCCTGCGCGAGGACAAGCTGCGCGGGCATGACAGCGTTAGAGTTTGGGTTGACCCGAGGAAATCAGACAGACACATGAACATTCGGTGTATCAGAATCACCCGGCCAAGACACAACTTACGATAGACGATGAACGACGCACCCGTGCCCACCTTCGCCCAGCTTGTGGATTGGGTGGACGGCAAGCTCGACGCCGAAGCAGCTGCGCGCGTCGAGGCAGCCGTGGATGCAGCGATTGCGCGCGGCGACACGACGCTCGCCGAGACGCTCGCGTGGCTGCGCGCCTTCCGAGCGCAGGCCGACATGACCGTGCTCGTGCCGCCGCCGGAGGGGGCGCGCGCCGAGGTGTTGCGCATGTTCAAAGACTTCACGCGCGCCCGAGCCAACGCCCCCACCCGCCCCGGCTTGCTGCAGCGCGTCGCCGCCGTGCTGGCCCGCGCAACCGGACCCGGTCTGGCCATCGAAGGCGCGCGCGGCGCAGCGGTTCAAGCGCGCCGTCGGCAGATGACCTTCGAGTGCGAAGCCGCCGACATCGTGCTGAACGCGCAACCGCGCGACGACGGCTACCGGCTGAGCGGGCAGATCCTGCCGCGCACGGCGCTCGATGTTGACGGCATGTTCATCGAGCTGGTGGGCGCGGCAGGATCATCGGAAGCGAGCGCCGGCGAATCCGCCGTCCATATCGCGCGCGCCGATGCGCTGGGTGAATTCGCCTTTGACGCCGTCGCGCCAGGTCGCTACGCCCTCGTCTTCATCGCCGAGGCGCTCGAAATTCGCACCGCGCCGTTCGAGCTCGATTGACGACCATGACCGTTGACGTCTCGCCTGCGCTTGCGCTGCCATCGGGAGAAGCGATGCTGGATTGGCTGCAGCACCACGGCCTGCCCGTCGCCGATGGGCTGGCGGCGATGCTGGATGCGGCCTCGGCGCTCGCCGGCAGCCAGCCCGGCCAAGCGCGGCAGTGGGCCGAGCGCATTCGCGCCGCAGCCGAACGCGCGAAGCTGCCCGCGCTCGCCGGACGCGCCGACTACCTGTGCGCACAAGCGTGCGCCGTCAACGCAGAGTTCGAGCAGGCGTTGGCGCTGATCGAATCGGCGCGCCGTCGTTTTCTGGCCGCAGGCGATATTCTGAGCGCACAGCGCACGAACGTCGGCCGCATCAACGTGCTCGAGCAACTCGGCCGCTACGACGAAGCCATTGCGCTGGCGGATGCGTTGCAGCGCGAACTGGGCGGGGATGCGTCCGATGAGGCGCTGGCGCTCATCGCGAAGTCGCGCTTGAACTTGGGCGTGTGCTATCTGGCCATCGGCCGGCCGGAGCGCGCATTGGAGGCCTACGCTCAGGCCGAGTCACTCTTCCAACGCTTGGGTGATGCCGAAGGCGCGGCGCAAGTGATGAACAACCAGGGCGTGGTGTTGTTGGAGATGGGACGCACCCAGGAGGCCGTGGCGATGTTCGAGCGCGCTGCGCCGATCTTCGCCGCGCATGGCCTCGACCTGGAAGTTGCACACACCTACCAGAACATCGGCTACACCTGCCTGGTGGAGGGCCGCTATAGCGCCGGCTTCGCCGCGTTCGAGCGCGCCCGTGCCATCCTCTGGCCGCTCGAGGCGTCTGCCGACAAAGGCGCGCTGCTGCTCGATCTGGGCGACGCCTACCTCGACCTCAACTTATACGCCGAAGCCGAGATCACCTATCGCGAAGCCATTGCAGCGATGCAGTCCTCGGCGATGGCCTACGAGCATGGGCGCGCGTGGCAGGGCTTGGGCACGGCGCTGCGCGGCCTGGGGCGCGTGCGCGACGCCGAAGACGCGCTGGCCCAAGCTGCCCACGTGTTTCGCGTGGCCGGCAACGCGCTCGCCCTGTCCGGCGTCGTCCTGCAACAAGCAACTTTGCTCGCCGCGGACGGGCAGCGCAGCCAAGCGCTTGCGCGGGCCGAAGAAGCGCTTTCGCTGGCACAAGCCAGCCCGCTGCAACGGTCGCAGGTGCAAGCCATGCTTGCACAGTTGTCGCTCCCCGACGCCGAGGCGGCGCTGGCGCATCTGCGGGCTGCCGAGGCGATTGCGGAGCAGCTGCGCGTGCCGCGCGTGCAACAGCGCGTGCTCGGCCTGCTGGGCCGCGCTCACGCGTTGCGCGGTGAGAACGCGGCCGCCGAAGACTACTTGTGGCGCGCCATCCGATTGCTCGAATCGCAGCGCATGGAGATCACCCATGAGCGCATGCGCGCGTCGTTCGTCGGCGACAAGCTTGACCCGTTCGACGACCTGATCGTGTTGCTCTTGCAGGAAGGCGCGCGCGATCCACATCGCGTCCGGCAAGCCTTCGAGCTGACCGAGCGGGCCCGGTCGCGCGCGCTGGTGGATCGTATGGTGAGCGACCCAACGCCGGCCGGTGCAACGGCCGATGCACAGCTGCTTGCGGAGCAGCGCGCGCTGCACGTCAAACTTGCCGCGGCTTATTCGGTCATGTTTGCCGGTGAGGCTACGGAGGCCGATGCCGTCGCGCGCAACGAGGCGCAGGTGATTGCATTGGAGCAAGCGCTATCACGGCTGCAGCTCCAAATGCATGCCGATGACAGCCTGGGCGCCGGCGCACCGATGTCGCTGGAAGCGATCTGTGCTGCGCTGACCGCCGGCGACTCAGACCCATCGCGCACGGCGCTGCTGTCCTACTATCTCCTGGGCGAGCGCATCGTGGCGTTTGTCGTGTTGCCCGAAGATGCGTCGAACGTTCGTGTCGTCCATGTCGGGCCGATTGCGGTCGTGCGCGATGCTCTGGAACAGTTAGGTTTGCACAACGAGCGCATTGCCAACGATCCGGCGCTGGCTCGGCGACACGCGGCGACGCTGGAACGCTCGGCGCGCAAAACCCTCGCAACGCTCTACGATGCGCTGATCAGACCGGTCGAGCAGGTTTGTCCGGATGCGCGCCGGCCACGCTGGGTGATCGTGCCGCATGTCCTCTTGCATCAAGTTCCCTTTCACGCGCTGCACGATGGCGGGCGCTATCTGATCGAGCGCTGCGAGGTCACGTATGCGCCGAGTGCGACGGTGATGGCGTTGTGTACGACGCGCCGCGCGCCACCGGAGAAGCGGCGCACGACGATCGTCGGCGTGCCGGACGGGCGCATCCCGCATGCCGGCGAAGAGGCGCGCGCCGTGGCGGCGCTCATGTCGTCCGGCGAAGTTGCCTTGCTCACCGAAAGCGACGCCACGATCGAGGCTTTCACGCGCGAGGCGCAGCGCTCGCACATGCTGCACGTGGCTTGCCATGGCTTGTTCCGCGCCGGCAACCCAATGTTCTCGTCGCTCAAGCTGCATGATGGTTGGCTGATGAGCGCCGACGTGGCCGGCCTGGATCTGCGCGGCGTGATGGTCGCGCTCAGCGCGTGCGAATCGGGGCGCAGCGCCGCGCTGCGCGGCGACGAGATCCTCGGCATGGCGCGCGGCTTTTTGAGCGCCGGCGCGTCCACGCTCGTCGTCAGCCTGTGGTTGGCGCACGACCGAGCTGCAGCCGAAATGATGACCGGTTGGCACGCGCGCATGCAGCGCAGCGAGTCCCCCGCGACGGCGCTGCGCCATGCCCAACTGGACGTGAGGGCGCGCTACCTGCATCCGTTCTTCTGGGCGCCGTTCATCCTGATCGGGCGAGGTTGAGATGATGAACGCGAAGCGAACCTCGGCAATCTTGGCGATTGCGATCCTGCTGGCAGTGGCGGGTGGATTCGTCCTCACCGCTGCGCCATCGCGACCCGTCCGCGCGCGAGCGCAAGACAGCTATAAGACGAACGAGCTTGTCGTGAAGCTCAACCCGGCGGCGGGTGCGACGATCGGAGCGATCAACGCGACTTACGGCACGACGACGATCGGCCCGCTCGGGTCGTTCGTTGGGGTATATCGCCTGCACGCGCCGGCCGGCCAGGATGTAACAATACTAGCCGCGACGATGGCGACCGACGCGCGCCTGCTCTACGCACACCCCAACTACCTGCGCGAGCCGCCGGAGGCAAACCCGCGCAGCAGCCGAGCCTGGGGCGGCCTCGACCCGGCGCCGTATCAAACTCACTACGCGCGGACGATGCTGGGGCTGACCACCGCCCAATCCATCACGATGGGCAGCGGCGTCGTCGTCGCCGTGCTCGACACTGGCGTCTATCTGAACCATCCGGCGCTGGCCGGCAAGCTGACCGACGTACGCTACGACTTCGTGGATGACGATACGCAGCCGAACGACGTCGGCAACGGGCTGGACGACGACGGCGACGGCGAGGCCGACGAGGTGGTCGGCCATGGCACGCATGTGGCCGGCATCGTGTTGATGGTCGCGCCGGCAGCACGCATCATGCCGCTGCGTGTGCTCGACTCGGACGGCATCGGCGACGACGGTATCATCGCCCAGGCGATCGAGTTCGCAGTGAATAACGGGGCGCACGTGATCAACCTCAGCCTGGGCACAGCCGACGAATCCGAGATCCTGGAAGAGGCTGTGGGACGGGCGACTCAGGCCGGCGTAGTCGTCGTGTCCGCTTCCGGCAACGGCAACACCAAGACCAAACAGTTCCCAGCCGCAGAAAGCTGCGCCATCGCCGTCACCTCGGTCAATTCGAACGACATCAAATCGTCGTTTTCGAACTACGGGAGCTGGGTGGATATCGCCTCGCCGGGCGAAACGATCTACAGCCTGCTGGAGAACGACGGCTACGGCTCGTGGAGCGGCACCTCGATGGCTGCGCCGTTCGTCAGCGGTCAGGCCGCACTCATCCGCAGCCTGCGCCCCAACTGGAATCCGTGGCAGATCTCCGCTGCCATCGCCCGCACGGCCAAAGACATCCGCGCGAACAACCCGGCGTTCGGCAGCGACCTGGGCGAAGGGCGGATTGACGTAGCGGCCAGTGTGCTGTTTGCGCAATCCGCTGCTCAGGCGCCGGACGACGACGCGCTGATCAGCAGCAGTTGCGTGGAGCCGGAGACGCCCGGCACCACGCCGACGCCAACGCCCTCACCCACGCCGACCAGCGCGCCCGGCGCGACGCCCTCGCCCTCGCCCTCGCCGAGCCCGGCGCTGGACAAGCGCATCCACTTGCCGGTCGTGGTGCGCTGAGCACGCTCAGTAGAATAGCCGCAAGCCCAGGAGAGACGGACATGGTGCTCACGCGCGGGGCGCACGCTGGCCCAGGTATATCGCCGGGAGGACTGAACAACTATGGCAGATCCAAAAATCGCCCGCATCGAAGTGCACGAGTACGCCTTCACGCTCGACAACCTCGGCCGTGATTACAACGGCTTCAATCTGGTCTATTCGCCGGGCGGCAAAGCCGAGATGCGCGGACACGTCATCCGCATCTTCTCGGACGTTGGGGCGATCGGCGAATACGCCGGCGGCAGCGCCGCAGACTACGCGCTGCTCAAGGGCTTCGCACATTACCTACTCGGCAAGAACGCGCTGGAGCGCGAACGCATTTTTAGCGACGTCAATCGTGCCATGCGCCAAGTGGCGCGCATGGGGCTGGCGCCGGTGGACATCGCGCTGTGGGATTTGGCGGGAAAGTATTTCGACGCGCCGATCTACAAGCTGCTGGGCGGCTACAAGGAGAGCGTGCCGTGCTACGCCAGCACCTATCACGGCGACCACGAGCCGGATGGCCTGTCCACTCCCGAAGCCTTCGCCGATTTCGCCGAGCAGTGCCTGGCGATGGGCTATCCGGCCTTCAAGATTCACGGTTGGGGCCGCGCGCCGATCCGGCAGGAGATTGCCAACGTGCTGGAGGTGGCCAAGCGCGTGGGCGGCAGGATGGACCTCATGCTCGACCCGGCCTGCGAATACACCACGTTCGGCGATGCGCTCAAGGTTGGCTGGGCGTGCGACGAGGGGAAGTACTTCTGGTATGAAGACCCGTATCGCGACGGCGGCACGTCGCAATTCGCCCATCGCAAGTTGCGCCAGTTGATCAAGACGCCGCTGTTGCAAACCGAGCACGTGCGCTCGCTCGAACCGCACATTGACTTCGCCGTGAACGAGGCCACCGACTTCGTGCGCGGCGACGTGGGCTACGATGGCATCACCGGCGTGATGAAGGTTGCGCACGCCTGCGAGGGGCTTGGCCTGGACATCGAGTTTCACGGCCCCGGCCCGGCGCAACGGCAGTGCATGGCCGCCGTGCGCAACACGAATTACTACGAGATGGGCCTTGTGCACCCCAAAGCTCCGGCCAGCCACGCCCCGCATCTTTACAAGGACGGCTACCGCGACACGCTGGACGCGATTGACGCGCGCGGCCACGTGCCGATCCCGCAGAAGCCCGGCCTCGGCGTGGAGATTGATTGGGACTGGGTGGCGAAGAATCGTACGGGAATGGTGGAATACTCGAGTTGATTCCCTCTCGCAGTGCGCTTGTCGCGTCGCCCAATCTCGCTGAAGCATTCTGGAACGTAGCGAGTTAGCGAGACTGAGCACCTGATGACAACCGGCATGTGGGTGTCGTGAGGCGGTGACCACGCGTGGGTCACCGCCTCGAAAACGGGCGCGCCGCGGCCGTGCCTTAGTTGACGCTCCACTCGTCCACGGTCGTTTTGTCAATCTGCGTCTTGCCCTTGTTCCAATCGAGCTTGAGCAGCAGATAGGCCAGGCCGGTGCCAGGCGCCAGGGTGACCTTGTCTTTGCCCTTCACGGTCGTCCCGCCGCTGGTGGTGATGGTGATGATGCCCAGCGCGTCGGCGCTCACTTCGCTCTTCGTGCCGCTGGTGAACGAGGTTGCGAAGCTGGCCTCCATCACCACGAACAGTTGATGCGCGATCCGGGCATCGCCGCCGTAGCCGGCGAGGTTGCTCAGCGCCTTCGGCGATTCGTTGGCCGCGCTCCGCATGGCCTCCTCCCAAACGAACAACTGAACGAACTTGAGGCGCTTGCGGGTCAACTCTTCATACACGTCGTTCTGTGAGCCGTTGAACCCGATCACCTTGACCGACGCGCCGCCCGACTTGATGTAGTCGCTCTTGGACGATTGCGCGGCGTCTATGTCGAATGGGCCGGCGATCTTGATCTTGCCTTCGAGCTTGGGCGCGGGAATGCGCGCCTTTACTTCGAGTTTGTTTTGCCCGAATACCGGCGTCGCCTTTTCGCCGTAGCTGCCGATGCTGACGGTCGGGGCATTGGCCACGAAGTAGTTCGTGCCCATGAACTTGATGTGGTTGTCCTTGACGATTACGAGACTCATTTCAATCCTCCCTCTTTTGAATCGTTCTGTTTTCCTTCGCTGTCTCCACACTCGCATCCCCCTCCGCGGTTGAGCGATGGAATGCTTCGATCAGCGCCCTTAGCGTAGACGTTTGCACACGGCGAAGCAACACCGCTACTCCCATCAACGCGCGCAAAACTCCCGCGTTCGCCTTCCTCACCGTGTCACGACGGGCAGCCACACTCGCACCGATCCAACCCCGGCGTCGTCCAACGGCACGGGTGTGTTGGTCGGCGCGTTTGGTGGCGCGTCAGTCGGCAGCGGCACCGGCGTGTTCGTCAGCCGTGGCAGCGGCACGGAGGTATTCGTCGGGCGCGGCACGGGTGTGTTCGTCGGTGAATTGGGCGGCGCATCGGTCGGCAGCGGAACCGGCGTATACGTCTCCACCGGCACAGGTGTATAGGTTGCCGCCGGCGTGGGCGTCATAGTCGAGATGTGGGTTGCCGTTGCCAGTGGTGTGCCAGTCGGGTTAGCGGTTGCCGTAGCCGTAGCCGTAGCCGTTGCCGTTGCCAACGGCAACGGTGTCACGGTCGGCGTGGAAGTGTTAATCGGGGTGGCCGAAGGTGTGGGTGTGCCCGGTGAATTGGCCTCGAACGCGCCGATGTCGCACCGGTTGGCGCGCGCATAGTTGCGCTGATCCACGCCGATGAGTAGGTTGCTGCCATCGAGGCAGCCGCCCGGGTCGCCGGCGTTAATGGCTGGGCTGCCGGACAACAGAGCGTGCGTCCACGTTTGCCCGCCATTGTTGGCCAGTGGGCCGGTCAGCGGGTCGCTGCCGAGGATGTTGCCGTTGCTGAATCCGGTGAGCGTGCAACCAGCCGTGTCTTCGACGAGATTGTGGCCCACACTGTTGATCACGCCGGCGCAGTCCGGGGCCACGGTCGTGGCCGATAGGTCCAGGTTGTTTGCGACAAGTGAATTGCGCATCAGCAGCGTTGCTCCGCTCTCCACATTGATTCCGCCGCCGTCGCCGGTATCGTTGGCGTCCGAGTCGGCGGTGTTGCTGATGACAGTGACGTTGTACAGCCCGACGCTGCCGCCGCGCGCATCAAGACCGCCGCCATCGCCTTTGGTCGAGTTGCCGCTCAGGGTGACGTTAACCAGTTCGAGCGCGCCTGCGCTTATGATCCCGCCTCCATGATTCTGGCTAATGATGGTGTTGCGGATGACGGCGGTTGCATCGGCGCTGTTGAGGAATAACCCTGCGCCTACATTGCTATCAATGCGGCTGTCGGTGATCGTCAGCGCCTCGCCGATGAAATACACGACCGAGAGTGTGCCAGTGGCGCCGGTCAGGCGCACATTGACCAGGTCGAGCGAGGCCCAATCGGCGTAGATCGCCGTTCCCACCACTCCGGGGCCGCCCGTCAGCGTGAGGCTGGAAATTCGAACACTTTCCACGCCTGGCGAATCCACACTGAAGACGCGGTCGAGACCGTTGGCGTGGATGACGGTGGCAGCCCGGCCTGAGCCGACGATGCTGACATCGTCGGTGAGGTCAAGGTCGCCGGTGTCGGCATCGCCACCCGCTTCGGGGATGAGGAAGAGATAATCGCCCGCCGGAACAAGGATGGTGTCCACGCTGGTGGCGCTGCCGGCGACGCAGGCGTCAATAGCGCGGTTCTTGTTGGCGGCGATGACGGCCTCGCGCAGTGAGCAGTCACCATCGCTATTGTTCTCATCCGCCGTGGTCGTGACGGTGATGGTGGCGGCGTGGGTCGAGCTGACCCCTAGTACCAGCCCGCCGAGGATGGCCACAGCCGCGATGATGTGCAGGATTTTGGAAGTGGCGATTCGTAGCACTGAATTGACCTCGCGAGCGCGACGCGCACAGCGGTCGCCTGCTATCGGCCCCGGCTGTGTGGGACGACGAGATGTCGCGATGTGCGCGACCTGGCGAGTTCGGTCGGCGTCATGCGATCCAGCGGCTCGCCGTCCGCCGTCCACGCTTCATGCAGTGGGTTGCCGGCCACATCGTCGGCGGACAGCGCGCACAGCTTGCGGGTGATCGCGCGCCAGGCGACCGCGATGCGCGATTTGATCGAGATGGATGGCGCAGGAACGGTTTTGAGTTCGCCTGCGCGGATGACATTCGTTGTATTCATGAGTTGCCTCCTGCGTCTCAGTCTAGGAAGAGGCTGTGCGCGGCTCAAGGTCGTTTCTGCCACATGTGTGCGAAAAACTCCCACGTAGAAAAAGAAACGCCCCGAACGCACGCAAACGTTCGGGGCTTGAAACAGAATCGGGCGACTTGCAGCTCAGCCTGGGCTGCAACAGTTCGAGGGAGTGGGGTCAATGACCAGCCAATCCAGCGTGTAGGGCTGGCCGGGCGCGCCGATGGTAAAGCTGAAGCCGGCTGGCAGGATCAGATTCGTGTTGCCGGTGGTTGGCCCGTACACGTTCGCGCCGATCTTGTGCCGTCCGCCGAAGGTCGTGGCGGACTGCCTGTCCATGCGAGAGCCATATTGCGTGAAGCTGCCCCAGGCGAGCGTGGCCGAATGCGAGAATTGGAAGGTGGAGTACTGGCTGGTCATCGTGAGCGGTTGCGCGCTGGTGGTTCCCGTTTGCGCCGTGACGGAAATGCCGGACGCCAGCCCATTGCCGGCCAGAAAGGTGTGGGCTTGCGAACCGTTCGCCAGGCTGGCGTTGGCGCGAATCCAGAACAAGGCCGGGCGCGTCTCCGGCACGGGCAGCGTGCAGGATAGGTAGGCGTTGCCGTCGAACGGCGCCACGCCGTTGCCGAATCGTACTTGTGGCGAGGCGACGTTGTTCACCACCGTGCAGTGTTGAGCGACCGTGTATTGCGTCTGCCACGGCGGTTGGCCATAGAATCGCTCGACCAGACAGGTGGTGACCGCGGCAGGCGAGGCGGCGTGGTCGAAGTTGGTGACGAACGCCCAGCCGTAGGTGTGGTTCGCGTCCACCGTCGGGACGATGAGCTTGCCATTGACCTGGCATGCGGTATTGCCACCTTGAGCCGGCGTGGCCGCCACTACAGGGCGGGCAATCGAGCCAGCTATGGCTGTAGCCGCAGCCGAGACGACGATGGCCTGCACCACGGCTGGGCGAGCGAGGCGTCGAGCGCATTCTTGTATCTGAAGCATGATTTTCTCCTCTCTGTGCCCTCCCCCGGAGAGCGCAGCGTGATTTGCGAGCAGGGTAGACCAACGGCGCGTTCATGGCGACGGGAAAACTCCCATCTTTGTGATACTTTCTCCCTTGCTTGCACCATTCTGACCAAAGGTGTGTTATGAGCAAACGGACAATCAGGCCCGCGACTCGGGACGAGGGGACGCTTTTCATGGCGACGCTGCGCCAAACTCTGGAACACATCGGCGACGCCGAGTGGTTGAAAGATCATTCGCCGCTCGAATCTATACGCGCATTTGGGGACGGCGCGGCTGAGTCTGCCCGGTCGCCTGCGCCGCCCATCCCATCGCTCGGCATCAGGGCGCTCGACGAGCGACTGCAGGCGGTGTGGCAGGATTGGGAGACGCGCCCGAAGACGGGACTGCAAGCGCTATTGTGGTCGGCCGTGCGCCAGGTCAAACCGGACAAAGACGCCAACTATCCGGCGCTGCTCGTGCTGACTTATTTCCAGGATCCGCGCCCGAAACAGGGCGACCTGATCAGACAACTCGCAGTCGGCCAGTCCACTTACTATCGCCAGCTTGGCGCCGCGGTCGAGGCGTTGCAGCGCGTCGTTCTTTCGAATCTGCAACTGTCGCTGCGGCTGGAGTCGCCCGCGGCCCGGCCGTTGATCGGGCGCGACGCAGTGCTCCACCAAGTCATGGCGGCGCTACACACCGGCGGCGTGGTTAGCTTGATCGGCGCGAGCGGTTTAGGCAAGACCTCGCTTGGCGCAGCGCTATGCCAGGCTTGGTCGAACGTTTCGCCCTCCGACAATCGTCAATCGAAAATCGAAAATCGAAAATTCTTCTGGCTTACCTTCCGCCCTGGCCTGACCGACAATCTTCATCACGTCATCTTTGCGCTCGCGTTCTTTCTGCACCAGCGCAGGGCGTCAGATTTGTGGCTGCACCTGACCACCCGACCGCAGGACTTAGGCCCCGGCAAGGCGATGGCGATGATCCGCAAGAGCCTCGACGATCTGAAGCATCAGCCGCCACTGTTCTGCTTCGACGAGGCCGATCTCCTGCTGCCGGATGAACTCGACGACAGCGGCGAACATCAGCAACTGCGCGCCTTTCTGGAAGAGTTCGCCGAGTCGCCTCGCAACGGTGCGCCGCTGCTGTTCATCGGCCAGCGCTTGCTGATCGAACCTGAGCGCGGCCGCGTCTTCACGCTCGAGCGATTCACCGCACCGGAGGTGCACGCGCTGTTCGAACAGGCGAACGTAGCACTGGACGCGACGACGTGTCAGGCGGTGTTGAGCTACACACGCGGCAATCCACTGCTGGCGCAGTTACTGATCACGTTGCATCAACTCGGCGAGCCGGTTCTGGACGAGCCGTCGCGGCTGGCCTCGTCGGCTTCGCTGGATTGGTTCATTGCCCGGTTGCGGCGACATCTCTCACCCCGCGAACAAGACCTGCTCGATGCCATGTGCGTGTTCGATTCGCCTGCGCCGGCCGGCTTGTGGCGCAAGCGGACCAGGCCGCTGGATCGCCTCATCCAACTCGGTCTGGTTCGACGAGACGCACCCGATCTGCTCAGCCTTCTGCCTGCAGTGCGCGAGGCGCTGTATCGCCAACTGCCGGGCGGCGTGCGCGAAGGTCTGCATGCATCTGCTGCGCAGGCGTGCGCCGAGCAAGGCGCGTTCACGCTCGCCGCGCATCACTACACGCTCGGCCAGCAACCCGAGATGGCCATCTGGACGTGGCACGCCCACCGAGATGAAGAGGTTCGGCAGGGTCAGGCCCAAACGGCGTTGCGCATCTTCACCTCGCCAGGCTTCGCCGCGCTTGCCGGCGCGCAGGACAGACGCGCCCTGGCGCTCATTGTGGCGGATTTGTGCCACCTGCTGGGTAAACACGACGATGGGCTGTCGGCGCTTGACGCAGCACAGTGGCCGCACAACCGCCCAGCGTCATCGCGCATGCGAGAGCTGCGCGCCAAGCTGCTGGCCATGCGTGGAGATGTGGATGCCGCTCTGGCGAACTATCGCGCCGGCCTCGACGCCCTTCCCGATCGCCACAAGCCGATTCTGCTGCGCGTGGAAATGGGACGCCAAACGTTGTTCCGCGCGCGCGACGCAGCCGCAGCCAAGGCCCAGGCCATTCTGGCGCGGCACGACGTAGAGGTGCTGCTGGGTGATATCGAACGCGAGGCCGGTCATCTCGATGCGGCTGCGGTGCACTACCTGGCTGCGCTCGATGTCGCGCACGATAGCGAGGACCCCGTCCGGCTGGCCAAGATCAACGAAGTGCTCGGCATTCTGGAAGCGCGACGGCTGAACGTGGACGCCGCGCAACGCTATCTCGCCGAAGCGGGCGCACATTACAGCGCATATGGCAATGCGGTGTGCGCCGTCGGCATGACCAACTCGAACAAGGCTTTCGCCTATCTCATGGCTGGCCGGTATGCCGACGCGATCGCACCCGCCCAGCAGGCGATCGCGTTCTTTGAGGCGCTGCAACTGCCATACGATCTTTCGATCAACCAGGCAAACCTGGCTGAGGCGTACGCCAACCTGGGTGACGCAGAACAGGCTGAGGCGCACGCCCGGCGCGCTCTGGCGCACGAAGAGGCAGCCGTACATGCTCAGTGCCTATATGTGCTCGGACACGCGCGCCGCCTGCAAGGTCGCTTCGAGGAGGCCGAGCGACTGTGCAAGGATGCCATCGCAAATGCTGAAGCGACTGGCGATCAATGGGCGCGCGCCTATGCCCAGCGTACGTTGGGCGAGGTGTATCGCGACTGGGGTAAGCGAGAGGCCGCGCGCGCTGCGTTCGAGCGCGCGCACGAGGCATTCGTGCACTTGGGTTTGCACGCCGACGCGGCGCGGGTGGAGGACACCAACCCGCTTTAGCGGGTTTGGCGTATCAGGCGGCGAATTCATTCGTCGCCACGCCCGCCACGCCCGCCAGCGATTGAAATCGCAGGCTGGCACATCCAAACGCGCTGAAGCGCGTTACGGAAGGGCGTCACATTCGATGTCCGGGCTGTATTGTTAGATCTGATCATCGGGCTTCGCTTAGCCCGGCTGTTCAGAGCCGGGCGGGCTACCGAATCACCACTGGCAAATGCGCCTTCGTCTGTCGCGTCGCCAGCGCGAACTCGCCCAGCGGCGCTTCGATCGAACACGTCACGCTGTTGCCCGCCGGGTTCGGCGTGCAGGCAATACCGCTCGTCGTCCACTGCCCGCTCGCCCAGCGATACAGCGTGAGCAGGTTCTCGTTCTTGCCCGCTACGTCGGCGTCGCTGTAGCTCAGCGCGATCGTGAACGGCTCGCCGAGCTTGAAGTCCGAGACCCGCGCGTTCGATTGATAGGCGTCCAGCCGGAAGGCGCGGCCAGCGTACTGTGCGTCGGACGGCAGCGAATAAGACGGCCCACTCAAGAGATCGAGCGCGATTTCGGATGCGTCGGCCACCGAGCCTTCGGGTAAGTTGACGCTCAGGTCAGGCGCACTCAATGCAGCGGCGTTGACCGAAGTCACACTCGCCTTGGCATCCACGATGCGGGTGACGACGGGTGGGCCGCCTGTCGCGCTCCATCCACCGCTGGCGCTGACGCTATAGCTGGTGTTGGTGATCGTCGCGTTGGCATTGACTACGAATGTCGTCTGCGCCGTCGCGCCATAGCCTTCGAGCGACGAGATTTGCCACTGCACGACATTGCCTGCCAGCGCGCCGCCGCTGACCCAGGTCGCGCCGGGCGGCAGCATGTCGAACACGTTCAGGCTGCTGGCCGTCGTCGCGCCGCGATTGGTGATCGTGAGCGTGTAAGTGATCGGCTCGCCGGCCAGCGCGATGGCGGGTGCGTGCTTGCTGATGGCGAGATCGGGCGCGTCGGTGGTGCGAATCTTGACCGTGCGCAGGTCGGCGGCGAAGCTGCCGCAATTCTCTGCGCCGAGGAAGACGATGTGCTCGCCTGCGTTGGCGAAGTTGTAGACGGCCGACGCTGTGCCCTGACCGCTCTTCGGCTCTGGCGACCAGGTATAGGTGATCGGCAGCGTCGCGTTCGATGGCGCGAGTGCAGCGGTGAAAGTGTAGTCCGTTTGGACGATGCCTGTCTCCGGCCCGCTCATCGTCACCCCAGTCACGGGCAACGGGCATGCGGGTGGTGCAATCGTGATCTGCCCCAGCACGTCGTCGTCCTGCACCTCGCCATCCGGCCCATCCACGCGGAACTCGATGTTGTAGACGCCGGCTGCGTTCGGCCCGAAGGTGACGGTCGGCGTCATGGTGGCCGTGCGGCCGGAGCCGAAGAACTGGCTATCGGCCAGATGCAGCGTGACGGTGTCGGTGATGGTCAGGTCTTTGTTCTCGCCGGGCAGGCCCTCATCGGGCTGCAGGCCGTCCGCGCCGTTCAAGAGGCGGTACACGCTGGCGGTGCCTGGCCGCTCGACCACGCGGATCTGCGCGGCGACGTTGTTGTCCTGGTCGCGCAGGCGCAAGTCCATGTTCTGCATCGTGCGCCACGAGTCGGTCGGGTGCGTCCAACTGATCACGAACGTGGTCTTCACGCCAATCGGGACGACGCTGCCGGCGGCGGGCTGCACCAATTCGCTTTCGCCCAGGATCGGGAAGGTGATGTTGAACGTGCGGAAGTTCGACCCACCGCCCGGATAGGGGTTACGCACCTGGACGTTGACGTTGCGTGGCCACGGTGTCCCCAAGTCGCTGCCGCGGACACGCATCCACAGGCGCGTGCTGCTCTCGAACAGACTGGTGCGCAATTGACCATTCCACAAGGCTTGCGACTGTGGCGTGAAGTTCACGCCGCGCAGCAGCACCCAGAAGTCGGACGCAGTCTGTGAGCCGGTGGCAGCGCTAGGGGTGAGTGACGTGATGGAAGGAACGGGGCTTACTGCAATGGCCTGCTGAGAGGCGATCAGTTGGTAGGCGCCCATCGTCAGGCCGTCAGCGTTGCGGGCGATGACCTGATAGCGCCCGGTCTTCTGCGCCGTGTAGTCGTTGATGAGCGCATCCTTGTCCCCCCCGCCGTTGTTGTTGAGCGCCACGCGCACGCCGCTCGGGTCGAACAACTCCAGATACGGATCGAGCGCACCGCTGGTGCGCTTCATCTGAAGCGTGATGCGCGCGCCGGCCGTTGTGAAGATGAAGTAATGGTCACGATCGTTGCTGGAGCTGATGTTGCCCGTCAGCGTCTGCGGCGGAAAGAGGTAGCGAAAGTCATCAGCGTCGCAGGAGATCAAAGCGCACAGCGCCAGATAAGCGTCCATCCGGCGTTTCGACCACAGGCCACCCGTTCGTGTGTCGGTGACTAACAGGCCGGTGCTGGCGAGCGCGCTGGAGATATCCTGCACAGTGGCGTTCGGGCGTGCTTGCTTGAGCGCCGCGAAGGCGCCCGCTACATGCGGCGCGGCCATCGAGGTGCCGTCCTTCGACCCATAGCTGTCGAACAGCACAGTCGAGTTGATATTCGATCCGGGCGCGAGCAGCGTCGTCATCACCGAGAGGTTAGAGTAGCCGGCGACCTGGTTGCTCTTGGTTGTGGCGCCTACGCTGACCACGGTCGAGATGCAGGCCGGCGCGCCCATCGCATTGGTGAAGCTGCTGTTACCGGCTGAGGCAACCGTCGCGATGCCGACGCCGCGCAACAGGTCAACAGTAGCCTTGCGCGAATCGGTATCACAGATGCCCTGATTGCTGCCGCCGCCCAGGCTCATGTTGACCGAAGCGATGTTGAACGAAGCGCGCAGCGCGAAGACGCGGTTGAGCGCCGCGATCTGGTCGGACACGAAAGTCAGCGTGCAGGGGCTGGTGCGGCCGTTGGTCGCGCAAGGCGTGTTGGTCGGAGGGTTATCGGTGATGCGCGAGAACACTTGAATGGCCATCAGCGTCGCACTGGGCGCGACCCCGGCCACGATGCCAGCCACGTGCGTGCCGTGGTCGCAACTGCTGGTCGTCGCTGCGCAATTGAGACCGGAGTTGACAGCCGTCGAGCTGGCCGCGCCGCCGAGGCATAGCGATGCGCTGCCTTGGGCTGCATTCGTGGTCGAGTAGCATGCTTCCGAGACGACTTTGCCGCTGAGATCCGGGTGCGTCTTGTCCACGCCGGTGTCCAGGATGGCGACGGTCATGCTCTGGCCGGTGTAAAAGAGCGATTGGACGTCGTCGGCCCGCACGAGCGGCACGCTGTCGGTCAGCGCAGGCGGCGTAGCCATATCCTCCTGAATGGCGATGACCGACGGATCGGCATACAACGCCTGCAACGCCTCGACGCTGGAGACGGTGAACGCCATCTGCGGCACGTAGGGGAAGGTCTTCACATTCGTCACGCCGAAGGGCGCCATGCGTGAGAGCAGGTTGCTCTGCGCCTGGGCGATGGCATTGCGCTGCGCCTGTTCGCTTTGTTCGCTTTCGGTCATCGCCTCGACGCGATAACCGGCCACGCGAAAGGTGACGATGAGCGGCAGGTTACCGGTGGCTGCCAGCGTGCTCGTCATCGTCTGCGCCTCCGGCGGGAGCGACACCTGCGCTCGCACAGGTACGTTCGAGTGGAACGACGTGATCGCCAGCGCGGCGACGAACAGCAGTGAATGGAATGTAGAGCGGAACTTTCGCATGGATACTCCCCAGGCTGGTCCAGCCAGCCAAACTGATCCCCTCAGATAGTTAATCACTGACGTTACGCAAGGACAGTCTGTCAACAACACGACACGCTCTCTCGATGAGCTGGAAACGCATCACATGCCCATCGTGCGCTGGGCTGAAGCCGCAGCGCTGAACGAGCAGGAATGATGTTCTGGCATGCACGATGTCGTCTTGCCTCCGCTCGCCATAGTCCTGAGAGTCCTGAATCTCCTGAATCCTGTTCTCTCAGCCCGAGGGCTTCAGCCTCGGGCCTGCTGCGTAACGTGAGTTAATCAGCCAAACAACCCTGTTGCCGGCACGTCACCCCGCACCAGATAGGCCGGGTTACTGTCACTCTGGCGCTTATCTTTCGACAGGCGGCTATACATCGTGATGCAGTAGTTCGGCATGCTGTGATCGTTGATGCTGGGAATGCCGACGGTTTCCACATCCAGGTGATCCATCTCGATATTGCCGTTGGCCTTGATGAAGTTCAGGATGCCGATGTGGTGATAGCGCGTCGTCGGCAGCGGCGGCGGCGCATGGTCGGGCAGCTTCGAGGCGAAGTCGAGGTTCTTCACCCAGCGGAAGGTCTTGTCCTTGAGCAGGTTGTTGTAAGCGTTGGCGAAACCGAGATCGCCCACGCGTGGCGCGCCGAACACATACACGCCCGCCACCGGCACACCACCCACCTTCTGAAAGCGATACGCGCATAGCATCGCCAGCGCGCCGCCCAGGCTGTGGCCGGTCAGAAACACCTTCTGGTTCTTCGTTCGGCAGCTCCTGACCTCATTCCGCACGCTCTGATACACCGCGCTCAGCGCGTTATAAAAGCCCTTGTGCACTTTGACGTTGCCCCAGTCATCCGGTGCATCGAGCATGAGGTGCTGGGCGTTGGTGAGCCAATCCTTGACGGCAGTGATACCCTCCGTGCCGCGAAAGACGACCAGAACCACCCGCGAGTTGGCGAGGATGGCGACTTCGGTGTCATATGGAAAGGGAAGTGATTCCGTAAAGGTCTGGACGACGAAAGGATCGGTGTCGCTGAGATCCTGAAAGAGGCTTTTGAAGCGCGCCTCGAAGGCGCCCGATCCAGGCGGCCTTTCCTTGTAGACGTAGTGGCTGAGCAACGCGAGCAGATACGCGTTGGCCTTGGAGTGGCCGACGTAGTCCTCGCGGAAATAGCGGTAGATGTCTTTGTGCGCCATGATATTCCTCCGCAGGGGCGACGCATTCGGGAACGCCGCAGATTGAACTCTGCAAAGAGGTGAATGCCTCGCCCCACAACGTCGCGATAATTGGCGTCCGTTGCGCGCACGATATCGAGTCATCGCTAACGGATCGCTAATCGCTCATCGCTCATGTCTCACGAACTGCGGCTGACCTTGCTCGGCGATTGCCGGATCGCGTTGGACGGCAAACCGCTCGCCAATCTGACGTTGTCCAAGGCGCGGGCGCTGTTGTGCTATCTGGCCGTCACCGGCCGCTCGCAGCCACGCAGCGTCATCACCGGTCTGTTGTGGGGCGAGTTGAACGAGGCGGACGCCCGTCGCAATTTGCGCGTGGTGCTGACGAAGCTGCGCGCCGCTGTCGGCGACTACGTGATGGCCTCGCGCAACGAGATTGCGTTCGATCACAGCCTGCCGCACACAATAGACGCATCGGTGTTCGAGCAGCGTGCGCAACGGCTGCTGGCTTCGCCGGACAAACCATCTCCCGGCGAAGTGGGCGAGATGGAGCGCCTCTTCGCCCTCTACAAAGGCGACTTCATGCACGGCCTGGAGGTGCATAACGCGCCGGCCTTCGAAGAGTGGATGCTGATGCAGCGCGAGCATCTGTGCCGGCTGGCGATTCACATCGGCGAGCGGCTGGCAAGCCATTACGAAGAGGTTGGCTGCACGAGCGAAGGCATCGCCGCCTGCCGCCGCCTGATCGAGCTGGAGCCGTGGCACGAAGGGGCGCACCGTGGGTTGATGTCGCTGCTGGCGCACAGCGGCCAACCTGCAGCAGCGCTCCGGCAGTTCGAACAATGCCGCCGCGCGCTGGCCGAAGCACTCGGCATCGAGCCGGACACGACGACCCGCGCGTTAGCCGAACGCATCCAGCGCGACATGCACGAATGCGAAGCCTTGGCAGCGGACGCGACTTCGTCGGCGCCACTGCACAACCTGCCTGCGCCGACGACGGCCTTCATCGGACGCGCTGAGGAACTCGCCCAGATCGCATCGTTGTTGGCCGACCCGGGCTGTCGCTTATTAACGCTCATCGGCATGGGCGGCGCTGGCAAGACGCGCCTGGCGCTGCAAGCGGCGCATCGCCTCATCGCAGATTGGGGCGCAGATGGCGCAAATCGCGGCGGCCCATTTCGACACGGCGCCTACTTCGTCTCGCTTGCGGCCGTCAATACCGCCGATCAGATCATCGCCGCGATGGCCAGTGCGATAGGCCTGGTGTTCTCCGGGCAACAAGAGTTGAAAATCCAGTTGCTCAATCACCTGTGTGAGAAGGAAATGCTGCTCGTGCTCGACAACTTCGAGCATGTGTTGAGCGAAGCAGTGCTGCTGACCGAGATACTGCAAGCAGCTCGCAGCGTCAAAATTCTGATCACCTCGCGCGAACGGCTAAACCTGTATGAGGAATGGTTGTTCGATGTGCATGGGCTGTCGCTTCCGCCGGCGCTTCCGCCGGCGCTTCCGCCGGCTCAACCGATGCTTGAGGTAGATGCGACGGATGACCTGGATGCGTTGGCGCAATACAGCGCTGTGCAGCTCTTCGCCCAGCGCGCCAAACGGCTCAGCCTGCGCTTCGATCTGACCGTCTCACCAGAGACGGTCGCCGATATCTGCCGGTTGATGGAGGGGTTGCCGCTGGGCATCGAGCTGGCGGCGGGCTGGGTGCGCACGCACACGTGCGAGGAGATCGCGCGCGCGATCCAACGCAACCTTGATTTCCTGCGCACGCCGGCGCAGAACGTGCCGGAGCGGCATCGCAGCCTGTGCGTGGCCTTCGATTACTCGTGGGACATGCTGACGCACGAGGATGCCCACAAGCTGGCCAGGCTGGCCGCCTTTCGCGGCGGTTTCGATGACGCGGCCGCCGAGGCTGTGGCCGGAGCAACGCGCTCCGATCTGGATCGCCTGGCTGATAAGTCGTTGATCGAGCGGACGAGCGATGAGCGGTGGAGCGTTCACGAAATGCTGCGCCAGTATCTCGCTAGCAAGCTGGACGAAACTGAACGGTTGGATGCGCAGGCTGCGCATTGCTGCTTCTACGCCGAGTGCATCGCGCAGCGCGCGCCAACGCGTGAAACAGCCGGCGAACCGCAAATGTTGGACGAGTTGCGCAGGGAGATTGGCAACTTGCGCGTGGCGTGGGAATGGCTGATCGAGCAAACCGATGATGTGCGAAACGACGGCCGCGCGGCAGAGATCATCACACTGGTCACACGCTGCGCCCCGATGCTGGCTTACTTCTACGTCCGCGAATGCTGGTATGGAGAGGGCTGGCGCGCTTTCGCTGCGATGCAACAAGCCATGCGTGCTGCGGGCTGGAGCGAATTCAATTCTGAGCGCCGGAAATCAGCGGCGGGCATGACGATGCTGGCAACGATCGAATCGCTGTTGGCCGAGTTTGCGTTCAGCCTGAGCTGCTACGCCGACACGGTCACGCTGATCGAACGAGCACTGCCCACGCTGCGCCGTGCTGGCGATTTCGTCATGATCGCTGAGGCGCTGGCCCGGCTGGGTAAGGCGCATGTGCGCATGGGTCAGTACGCCGAGGCTGCGCCGATCCTGAAAGAGAGCCTGGCGACGTACCAAGCCGTTGGTGACCGCAAAGGCAGCACGGCGGCGCTGAATTGGTTGGCCGCATGGCATAGCAACCAGGGGCTGTTCGACGAGGCGCAAGGCTACTTCGAGGCGTGTCTGGCCATCTTCCGCGAACATGGCTATGCGCGCGGCATTGCCAACACCTTGAACAATCTCGGATCGAACTATGGGCGCAACGACCGCTTCGCCGAGGAGCGACTGCTCTACGAAGAAGCCTATGCGCTGGCGCTCAAGGTAGGCGAGCCGATCCTCATCGCCGTGACGCTCAGCAACATGGCCGGCAACGCGCGCTCACTGGGTGATTTCGAACAATCGCGCCAATTCTACGAACGCAGCCTAGCCTACTGCCGCGCGATCAGTGAGCAGCGCTGGATCGCCGCCAACCTGAATGGGTTGGGATTGACTTTATTGGACATGGGCGAGTTGAGCGCAGCGTGGGAAGGGTTTCAGGAAGCATTGGCCATCGCGCGCGAGATTCAAAGCGTGCCCGACATGCTCGACGCGCTGGCGGGATTGGGCGAGGTACTGGCAAGACAGAGGCAATTCGAGCCGGCGATAGCGGTGCTTGATTTCATTGTCCAGCACCCGGTGACGCAGCGGATGGCGCGTGAGCGCAGCCACCAGGTGCTCGCCGGGTTATCACATCATCCAGGGGTCGAGACGGCCGCGACGCGCGTCACCGAGTTCGGGCTGGACCATGTGGTTGAATGGGTCAGGTCGCTGGAAGATCCCGCGTCCTGATCCAGGGTCTCACACGAACAATCGCACGTTGCGCTCGGCGTCCAGCACGTTCGGGCGAATCTTGGCGAGACTCTTGTTGACGGCGACGATGTCGAAGGCGTCAGGGTCGAAGCCGGGGCGCATCTCCTCCAGCCAGGCGACCATCTCCTCGTGCTCCTCGTGGCCGGGGTCGTTGATGATGGCGAGCAGGTTCTCGTAGCCATACACGCCGCCGCAGTCGTCGGGCGGGCAGGCGCGCTTGCCGTCCACACACACCGGATAGCGCACGCCGTCCTCCGGCGGCATGATCTTTTCGACCGTGATGTCGTGCTCCCAACTGTCGCCGAAGTCGTATTCGTAGACGAACTTGGACTTGGGCTTGAGCGCGATCTCGGCCAGCGTGACGTCTGCCGAATCTCTCGATGTGACTCCTTCGACCGGATACAGGCTGATGTAGTCGTCGCCGACGATGAACTGGTGCAGGTGCGAGTTCGTCCAGCCCATCGCCACTTGAATCACGTAGTGCAGCGCGCCCAGCGTCCAGTTGCCTGGCGTCAACACGCGCCGCCAGATGGGAGGATGCGAATCGCGCAACGCGATGCGGAGCTGGTAGATGCCAGCATCGGAGTTGACGGACCTTGCCATCGCGGGGATTGTAATCGTGCACGAGCCAAGAGCCAAGAGCGGGAAGCCAGAGTCCAGAGTCCAGACGCAAGATGAACGATGAGCCATGAATCCGGCGCGCCCTACAATTCGATCATGTCGCTTTATCTCGGCTGCCCGATGTGGGGCTTGAAGAGTTGGGTCGGCTCGTTCTTCCCAACTGGAACGAAGCAAAAAGATTTTCTCGCGGCCTACAGTCGTCGCATGAATACGGTCGAGGGCAACACCACGTTCTATGCTCTGCCCAACGCCGAGACGGTCGAACGTTGGCGCAATGCCACGCCCGACGGTTTCAAGTTCTGCCTCAAGTTCCCACAGATCATCAGCCATCGCAGGCGATTGAAAAGTTGTGAGGCGGAGACGGCGGAGTTCATTGACCGGTTGCGGCTGTTGGGCGACAAGCGCGGTCCGGCCTTTCTGCAACTGCCGCCCAGCTTCAGCGGCAAGCAGATGCCGGCGCTCGCCGCGTATCTTGACGCCTGGCCGCGCGACCTGGCGTGCGCCGTCGAGCCGCGCCACGCCGATTTCTTCGGCGCGAACGAGGCCGAGTTCGACGCGCTCCTGCGGGAGCACAACGTCGCGCGCTGCATCTTTGACACGACGGCGTTGTTCAGCCTGCCCGAAGACTTCAACGCTGAGGTGAAAGCGGCGCAGGAGCGTAAGCCGAAGTTCGAAGCGCGCACTACACGCACGGCGTCGTTCAGCTTCGTGCGCTACGTCAGCCATCCCGACGTGCAAGCCAATCGCGCCTGGTTGGAGCGATGGGCGGCCTCGGTAGCGGAGTGGTTGAAGGCGGGCGACGACGTGTTCTTCTTCTTTCATCACCCCGACGACACGTATGCGCCGAACGTGGCGCGGCTGTTCCATGGCCTCCTCGTGGAGCGCCGACCGATGCCGCCGCTGCCCGCTTGGGACTCGATCCCAGCGGAACCCAAGCAGAATCGCTTGTTCTAACAGCTAAGAATCTGTTCAGTTGTAAACCTCAGACCGGCTCGTCAGAGCCGGGCATGCTGGGCAGGGGCCTGTGACTTTTTTGCGGCATTGAACAATTTGAACATTGTTCACCGCACCGATGGAAAGTGCCAAAAACGCACCCTCTCTGAAACCGATTTCAGCTAAACTGCCGCTTGACAGCGACCTCTTTCGCCCTATACTGACGCTGTTCATTGAACTCCCTCCTGGTTTCAATGAAATTAGACGAGCGCGCTGAACAAGAACGGGAAGCCATGCCTACTGCTACCTTACGCGACGTTGCCAAACTCGCCGGCGTCTCCCTCGGCACGGCTTCCCAGGCGCTCAACGGCCGGCCGCATGTCCTTCCAGAAACACGGGAGCGTGTGCTTGACGCGGCTGCCGCGCTGGGCTATCCGATCAAAGCCACCAAACTGGACGAGGCCAACGGTCGTTCGACCGAGCTGTCCGTGATCGGCATGCTCACGAAACACGACTTCGATTTACCGGTGGAACCCAACGTGTTCTTCTCGCACGTGCAACTGGGCATCGAAAGCGAATGTCGCGCTCACAACATCAGCCTGATGTACGCCAACATCGAGGTGGACAGAAGCAATCATCCGCTCAGTTGGCCGCGCATGGTCAGCGATCAGCACGTAGATGGACTGCTCCTGATCGGCACGTACATTGAGGAACTGGTAGGCGGGTTGAAGCGCAAGCTGAACAAACCGATCGTGCTGATTGACAGCTGTGCGCCGAGCTTTTCGTTCGACAGCGTGCTGATTGACAACATCGGCGGCGCGATGCAGGCCGTCACGCATCTCCTCGACTTGGGTCACCGGCGCATCGGCCTGATCGGGTGGAATCCGGCGTCGCCGCCCGATATCTTCGAACGGCGGGAAGGCTACCTGCGCGCGCTGCGTGCACGTGGCATCGGCGAGACCTATATCGAAGAGGGGCCGATGCATCGCAACGATGGCTATCTGGCCGCGCAACGCCTGCTCAAGCGCGCGCCGCAGGTGACGGCCGTCTTCGTCACGAACGACGACACAGCGATCGGCGTGCTGCACGCCGCCCAGGATATGGGGCTGCGTGTGCCGCGCGACCTGTCTATCGTGGGCTTCGATGACATTGATCTCGCGCGCGAGGTTAACCCACCTCTGACGACGATCTTGGTGCACAAAACGTGGCTGGGCAAGTTTGGCGTGCAGCGGCTGATCGAGCGCGCTCATAGACCTGATCAACCACAGCTCACCATCACCGTCGCGACGCAACTCATCGAACGTGAGTCGGCGGCCCCGCCCCGCGTGTCACGCGCAGCGCACTGACGCTCAAATCTGGTTATCTGTAAGGAGGTGAGACCCGTCTCAAGAGATTCGGCCCATGCGCGAGTGAAACTGATTCAACCCTGCACATGCTCCGCCCATGCATCGTAGATGCAGCAGTGGTTGCAGCGATGATTGATGACTGAAAGCCAACGACTGATGACTTTCGATTTATTGACAGTTACAAAACGAAGTTTACACTTTGCGCATGGCATGGCAACCGAGGCAACTGACCGATGCGCAGAAGGAGGACAGACGACGAGCAGCGGCGAGGCTGTTGCGCGCGGGCAAACACAGTCAAGCCAGCATTGCTAGGCAACTGGGCGTGAGTCGCACGGCTGTAACGAAATGGAAGCGCCAACTTGATCGGGCTGGGGTGCGCGGGCTGAAAGCTGTCCGCCGCACCGGGCGAAAGCCGAAGCTGACGGCAGAGCAAACCGGCCAGTTGAAGCGACTGTTGCGCCGAGGTGCGATCAACGCTGGCTTTCCGACAGAACGGTGGACTTTGGGTCGCATTCAGACGCTGATCAAATGCGAGTTCGGCGTGGAGTATCACGTCAAGTATGTTGGCCGCTTGATGCGGCGGATGGGCTGGAGTGCTCAGCAACCTGAGACGCGCGCTGGAACGGGATGAGACGTTGATCCGGGCCTGGTTCGAGCACGACTGGCCGAGGATCAAACAAAGCCTCGCGGCTCGGCGCGGAAATCGTGTTCCTGGATGAATTTGGCTTCTCATTTGGGGATGGTGTTGCCACCACCTGGGCGCCACGTGGCCATACACCGATCCTCAAACGTGTGGGCCGATATCGGCGTGAACTGTCAACCATTGCTGGACTCACGTTGTCCGGACGCATTTACAAACGCTACTTTCGTCACGCCATTCGTGGTGAGGATGTGGTTGCAGGGCTGAAACACATTCGGTCGCAGGTCAAGACGCCTTGGGTCATCGTGGGGTTGGATCGTTCCAAGCCCCATCGGTCGAAGTGTGTTGCACGCTACGTCACGGATCATCCTGAAGTCTTGCTGGAATGGCTGCCCCCCCTATGCACCCGAGTTGAATCCAGAAGAATATTGTCATGGCCAAGTCAAGCAGCGCATGCGTAATCATGGCTTGTTGACCGTGGATGCCTTTCAGCAGCGGGCAAACGCTGAATTCCGGCGCTTGCGAAAACGTCCTGACCTCATCAACGCTTGTTTCAGCTTGGCTGGTCTATCTGTAAACTTCAAAAGGTAACTGTCAATAAGTTAAGCGGCTTATCCCGCGAACGCCTTCTCAAGCAGCTGCTGTACTCTGTAAAGTATCCGTTCCACAATACCACCAACGCAACCCCGCCACCCCCTCACCCATGCCGCTGCATGAACCGGCGGATGCGTTCGAGCGCCTGCTCGATCTTCTCGTAGGACTGGGCGTAGGCCATGCGCACGTAGCCCGCGCCGCCCGCGCCGAACGCGCTGCCCGGCACCACGGCGACCTGCTCTTCCATCAGCAGCTTCTCGGCAAATTCCTCGTCGCTCATGCCGGTCTTGGCGATGGACGGAAAGGCATAGAACGCGCCGCGCGGCTCGAAGCAATCCAGCCCGAGCGCGTTACAGCCGCTCACGATCAGCTTGCGCCGCCGGTCGTATTCGGCCACCATGCGCTGCACGTGCGCCTCGCCCTCCTTGAGCGCGACCAGCGCGGCGTGCTGGCCGGTGGTCGGCGCAGACATGATGGTGTATTGGTGCACCTTGCGCATCGCCGCCAGCAGCTCCGCCGGCGCCGCCGCATAGCCGATGCGCCAGCCGGTCATCGCGTAGTCCTTGCTGAAGCCGCCCAGCAGGATCGTGCGCGCCTTCATGCCCGGCAGCGCCGCGAAACACACGTGCGCGACGCCGTACACCAGCCGGTCGTAGATCTCGTCGCTGATCACGACCAGGTCGTGCTGCTCCGCCTGTTGGGCGATCTCCATCAGCCGCGCGCGGCTCATCACTGCGCCGGTGGGGTTGTTGGGATAGCCGATCAGGATCGCCTTGGTCTTCGGCGTGATGTGCGCGGCGATCTCCTCGCCCGTCACCTGAAATTCATGCTCGACGCGGGTCGGGATGGCGATGGCTGAGCCGCCGGCGAAGACCACCTCCGGCGCATAGGACACGAAGCACGGCTGCGGCACGATCACCTCGTCGCCGGGGTCAACAATCGCCGTCAACGCCAGATACATCGCCTCGCTCACGCCGACAGTGATCAGCAACTCGGTCTCCGGGTCGTATTCCACGCCGTAGAGTCGAGCAAGGTGCGCACTGAGCGCACGGCGCAATTCGATCGTGCCGGAGTTGCTGGTGTAGGCCGTCTCGCCGCGCTTGAGCGAGGCAATGCCCTCGTTGAGGATCGGCGCCGGCGTGACGAAGTCCGGCTCACCGATGCCCAGCGAGATCACATCCGGCATGGTGGCCGCGATGTCGAAGAAACGCCGGATGCCGGAAGGGGGGACGGATGCGACGCGCTGAGAGATGAAGTTGCGCATGATGAAACCCACAAGTTTGACAGGTCAGATCGCATCAAGCGGCTGACCTGTGATCAGCGAATCCGATTATAGAAGCGCCTCGACATGAACGAGGGTCCGTTCGCCAACGGGGGCAGACGTACGAGCTAGGGCGCACGCCGCCCCATTCGCGGCATTGCTAGGCGCGGAAGGAGTCCGCGCCCGACCATGCAAATCTGCTCGTATGCGCGAATGCACCCCATGAACGATCGGAGCCATGTTAGGATACGCGTGATGTCGAAGCACCGCGTCGTGGCCGTGGACTTGGGGGGAACGAACATCCGCGCTGCTTTGTGCACGGACGATGGCATGCTTTGCAAGCGCGTCCGGCGGCCCACCTGCCCCGAGCAGGGCGTCGAGGCCGTCATCGCCCGCATCATCGAGAGCATCCAGGCCGTGCTGCCCGAGTCCGGCGAGGAGGTGATCGCCGTCGGCGTCGCGTCGCCCGGCCCGCTCGACCCTTACGCCGGCGTCGTCCTGTTCGCAGCGAACCTAATACTGGCAGGACATGCCGCTGCGCGATTTGCTGGGCCAGCGGCTTGGGCTGCCGGTTTACGTGGGCAACGACGCCAACCTGGCGGCACTCGGCGAGCAGAGGTATGGCGCTGGGCGCGGCGTACGCGACATGGCCTACGTGACCATCAGCACCGGTATCGGCGCGGGTGTGATCCTCGACGACCGGCTCATCCTCGGCCATCGTGGGATGGCGACCGAGATCGGCCACATGGTGGTGAACTTCGACGGCCCGCTCGATCATGCCGGCGTGCCCGGCAGCTTAGAGGGATATGCGGCCGGCCCGGGCATCGCGCATGCGGCGCAGGCGCGGTTGGCCGGCGGCGCCCCTTCGCTCATGCGCGAGCTGGTCGGTGGTGACGTCGCCGCGATCACCGCGCGCGAGGTCGTCCAGGCGGCAGAGCAGGGCGATCCGCTGGCGCGGGAAGTCCTGGCCTGGGCAGCGCGGATCATCGGCCTGGGCTTGGTCAATCTGCTGCACCTGTTCGATCCTGCGTTGATCGTAGTCGGCGGCAGCGTCGGGCTGGCCAGCGAGCGCCTGCTCGACATGATGCGCGAGACGATCCGGCGCCACGCCATGCCGCCATATCGGGGCGTGCCACTCGTTCCCGCTCAGCTGGGCGACGAGAGTGGGCTGCTGGGCGCTGCGGCGCTGGCCTGGCAGCAAGTTTCAAGGACTTGAACATGGCTACACGGCTTTTCACATTCATCGGCGCCGCCGTCAGTAGTGCGGTCGTCTGGAAGTTGCTACAACCGGAGTTCGTCCAGCGCAGCCCGTCGCGCTTTCTGGCATCTGCCGAAAAGGGGCGCGACGGCCGGCCGCCAGTCGCGTTGGTCACCGGCGCGTCGGCCGGCATCGGCGCGGCGTTCGCCCGTCGGCTGGCGCGCGCCGGCTACGACCTGGTGTTGGTCGCGCGGCGCAAAGACCGGCTTGACGCGCAGGCCGGCACACTGCAGCAACAGCATGCCATCGAGGCGCACGCGTTGCCGGCCGACCTGGCCAACCCGGACGACATCGAGCGCGTCGCCGGCGTTGCGGCGGATTTGGGCGAAGCCGGCCGGCTGGACTTGTTGATCAACAATGCCGGCTTCGGCACGGTGGGTAAGTATGCCGATCTGCCATTTCAAAGCCAGCTCGACATGCTTCGTGTGCATGTGACGGCGACCATGCATCTGACGAAGGCGGCATTGCCGGGCATGTTGCGGCGCCAGCGCGGCGGCATCATCAACGTCGCCTCGACCGCCGGCTGGTATCCCTTGTCGGGCAACGCGACCTACAGCGCGACCAAACGCTACCTGATCAACTTTTCGGAATCGCTTCAGGCGGAGCTGGAGGGCTCAGGCGTGTGCGTCCAGGCGTTGTGCCCCGGCTTCACCTATTCCGAGTTTCACGACCGGGAGCCGTATCGCGCCAGCGGCTTCCGGCGCGAGCAGTTGCCGGCGTTCGTATGGCAGACGGCGGAAGAGGTGGTCGAGGCGTCGCTCAATGCGCTGGGGCGCGAGGTGGTGTGTATCCCCGGCGTGCACAATCGGGCCATTGCGCTGATCGGCAACTTCACCCCGCGTGCGATCGTAAACGCGGCCTGGCGGCGCATGATGCCCGGCTGACCTTGCGCTGCGGCGCTCGGTTCAGTGGGCTGCCGCGCGTTCTTCTTGCCGCAGGGCCGGGAACAGCAGCACTTCGCGAATCGAATCGCGATTGGTGAACATCATCACCAGCCGGTCAATCCCCATGCCGAAGCCGCCGGTGACCGGCATGCCATACATCAAGGCGCGCACGTAGTCTTCGTCCACTGGGTTGGCTTCGCCCTCCTCGGCGTTGACGGCCTCTTCGAGGAAGCGCTGGCGTTGTTCGAGCGGGTCGTTCAGCTCGCTGAAGGCGTTGCACAGTTCCATGCCGCCGACGAATCCCTCGAAGCGTTCGACGGTGTTGGGGTCGCCGGGGATGCTCTTGGCGAACGGCGAGATGTCGCGCGGATACTCGTAGAGGAAGGTCGGCTCAATCAGTGCCTTTTCGACGTAGTCACCGATCAGGCTATCTACGATCTTGCCCCACGGCTTGCCGCGGATCACGTCCGGCGTCAACAGCCTGCGCCGCAGCACTTCGTCGGCGAGCGATTGCCGGTCGGGGAACCGCGTGTAATCCACGCCGGTCTTCTCGAGGATCGCCTCGCGCAGCTTGATGCGTTTGAACGGCTGCAGCCAGTTGATGATGTGCCCGCGGAACTGGCTCTTGCCCTCTGCTTCCGGCGGCAGCACCTGGCGCGCGACGTACTGGAGCATCTCCTCCGCCAGATCCATCACATCGTACATGTCCATGTAGGCCGCGTAGAACTCCAGTTGGGTGAACTCGGGGTTGTGCTTGAAGCTCACGCCCTCGTTACGGAAGTCGCGCCCGATCTCGTACACGCGCTCTAGATTGCCGACGATCAGCCGCTTGAGATACAGCTCGAACGAAATGCGCAGATAGAGGTCTTGGTCGAGCTGGTTATGATGGGTGATGAACGGCCGGGCTGCGGCGCCGCCGTAGATCGGCTGCAACACTGGCGTCTCCACCTCGAGGAACCCCTTGCTGTCCAAGAACTCGCGAATCGCTTTGATCACCTTGGCACGCGTCACGAAGATCTCGCGCACCTCGGGGTTCACCGCCAGATCCACATAGCGCTGGCGGTAGCGCAGCTCAGGATCGCTGAATGCGCTGTAGCGCACGACCGAGCCGTCGGGTTGCTTCTCTTCTTTGGCGATCGGCAGCGGGCTGATGGACTTGGCCAGCAAGCGCCAGTCGGTCACGCGCAGGGTGGGTTCGCCGGTCTTGGTGATGAATAACGCGCCCTTGGCCTCGATGAAGTCGCCCAGGTCGAGTTCCTTGAAGCGGGCGAACGCGTCGGCGTCGAGCGAATCATCGCCGACGCGGGCGTAGAACTGGATCTTGCCGCTCGCATCTTCGACGCCGAGGAAGGCGGCTTTGCCCATCACGCGCCGGGCGACGATGCGCCCCATCACCGCGACTTCAGGCTCCTGGGCGTCGTTGGCCGACGCGCCGGCATGGTGTTGCGCCGATGCCAGTGCGCGCCGGACAGCCTCGGCGGCCATCACGCGCTGGCGCACAAACTGGGAGCGAAGCGGATAAGGCTCGATGCCCGACGCCCGGAGCTGTTCCAGTTTAGCCAGGCGTTCGCGTTCGACTTCGGTGAATTCCATGGAGGTATTAGAGATTGGAGATTGGAGGTCAGCGGTTGATTTCGCAATCCCCAATCTTCTCAATCTCTAATCTCTAATCTCTACTCTCAGTCTCCGGTCACAAGCCCAGCTATGGTTAGCGATCTTTCTTCTGAGCCTGCATCTGCTGCAGCGTGCGCTCGAGCAGGTCGTTTTGTGGGTTGGCCTTCTTGGTTGGCCGATCCGTAGCAGCGGCCATCTGCGCGCGTTTGATGCGCTGGGCGCGTTGCAGCGCGGCAGCAAACGGGCTCAACTGCTCATCCGAGCTGGACGAGAGGGCATAGTCGTCGGCGTTGATCCCTTCCAGCGTGAGATCTATCTGACGCTTGTGAGGGTCTACCTTCAGCACGCGCACGTTGACTTCTTCGCCCTCGGTGACGAACGCGTGCATGTCGGTATAACTGACGCCGAGCGAAGAGACGCGCACCACGCCTTCGCGCTCCGCGCCGATGTCCACGTAGGCAACGTTGCGCTCGACCCGGGTCACCCGGCCGGGGTAACGGTTGCCCTTCTTGATCTTCTCCCAGGGCAACGCCGGCGGCTCGATCATGGTCAGGCCGATGCGCCGCTTGCTTTCGTCCACCTCGACCACCCAGACATCCTCTATGCGGTCGCCGACCTTCGGACGCATCCCCTTTGGCATCAGGTTGAAGGGGATCAGGCCGTGCTTGGGACCGTCGAAGTCCACGAATACGCCGAAGCTCTCGATGGAGACGACGCGGACGCCGCTGAGCTTGGCGCCGACCTCGAGGTTGCTCCAGTCGTAGGCAGATGGCTTGTGCATGGTCAGGTCAATGCGCTTGTTCTTCGGGTTGACGCGCGACACGTAGACCTGAACTTCATCACCGGTGCGGAAGACGTCGGCGACGCGCAGCACCGGCTTGTCGCTGACGATTTGTGAGATGTGGAGAAAACCGTCCACGCCAACGCCGATGTCTACGAACACACCTCCCAACTCGACGCGCGTCACCTTGCCCTTGAACGCCATCCGCGGCTTGAGCGCGGTGATGCTCAAACCGGAACTGGTCGGCGGATGACCGCTGGCTTGGGCGTTAGCCGTGCCGTTGACCGCTGGGATCGCAGGATTTTCGTCGCTCACAGGGAAACCCCTTTCGTATGAATTCATCGAAATCGTCTGAGGAGACGTGAATAGCATTGAAGGCCGCGCAATTCTAGCCGAAATTCGATCAGATGTCGAGGATTTGGCGAAACCTCAATCAGGTAGCGCAAAGATGAGCCGATGCTCGTCTTGGCGCGCCTGCTTGCAGGAATTGGAGCGCTATCGTTAAAATCCTTTAAACACACCGATCCATTCGGGAGGCTCGTTTGTCATGAAAGAATATGGAACTGAGAAGCTGCGCAACGTCGCATTGTTGGGACACGGTTCGAGCGGCAAGACGACGTTCGCAGAAGCGATGCTGTTCGCCAGCGGCGGCGCAACACGCATGGGCAAGGTCGAAGACGGCACGACCGTCTCGGACTACGACGAGGAAGAAAAGCGCCGCAAACAGTCCGTCAGCTTGAGCGTCATCCCGATCGAGTGGAAAGATCACAAGATCAACCTGCTCGATGCGCCGGGCTACGCCGACTTCTATGGCGAGGTGAAGAGTGCCGTGCGCGTGGCGGATCTCGGCTTGATCTTCGTAGATTCGGTAGCCGGCGTGGAAGTGGGCACTGAACTGGCGATGCAGGCGGTGGACGAGGCGAAGATCCCACGCGCGGTGCTCGTCAGCCGCATGGATCGCGAGAACGCCAACTTCGACGCGGTGCTGGCGCAACTGCACGATGCCTTCCACCAGGACATCGTACCGTTGATGTTGCCGGTTGGTAGCCAGCAGCAGTTCGCCGGCGTGATTGACCTGGTGACGCGTAAGTATCTGAAGGGGCCTAAGGGCGAAGTGGCCGACATCCCCGCGGAAATGGTCGAGGCGGTGGAGAAGGCACGCGAACGCTTAATGGAGGCAGCGGCCGAGGGCGAAGATGACTTGATCGAAAAGTGGTTCGAGGTCGGCACACTCACCGACGAGGAATTCATTCGCGGCCTGCGCAGCGCCGTTCGCAAACGCACGTTCGTCCCGGTATTCTGCGCCGCGCCCGCAGCAAGCATCGGCATCCACGCCATGCTGTATTCGCTGGTGAGCTATGCGCCAATGCCGTTCGATATGGGCGCCGATCCCGACGACGGCCAGCACGGCAACGTGCTCTACATCTTCAAGACCACCGCCGATCCGTTTGTAGGCAAAGTGAGCTACTTCCGAGTGATCGAAGGGCCGGTGAAGGGCGGTGATACGCGCCTGGTCAACACGCGGACGAATGAGGAGGAGCGCATCGCCACCCTGTTCGTGCAGCGCGGCAAGGAACAGATTCCCGTCCCTCTGTTGCATGTGGGCGACATCGGCACGGTGACCAAGCTGAACAGCGCACAAACCGGTGATACGTTGTGCGATCGGGCGCACTGCGTCCAACTGCCGGCTATCGAATTCCCCAACCCGCTGTTTGCCGTCGCGCTTCACCCGAAGACGAAGAACGACGCCGCCAAGATCAGCGCGGCACTCGTACGTCTATGCGAGGAAGATCCCAGCCTGCGTCACGTCAACGACCCGAGCACGAAGGAGACGCTGCTGCTGGGCATGGGACAAGCGCACATTGACGTGGCGATCCATCGCTTGCACAACAAATTCGGCGTGGATGTGGAGACCACCATCCCCAAGGTGAGTTACCGTGAGACGATCATGAAGCATGGCCAGTCGCGCTATCGCCACAAGAAGCAAACCGGCGGCGCCGGCCAGTTCGCCGAGATCGAGATGGCTGTGGAGCCGAGCACGCCGGGCGCTGGCTACGAGTTCGAGTGGCGGGTGTTCGGCGGGGCGATCAGCAGCTCGTTCCAGGCCAGCATCGAGAAGGGCATCAAGCAGGTGATGGAGTCCGGCGTCGTCGCCGGCTATCCGGTGAGCGACGTCAAGTGCATCGTGCTGGACGGCAAAGAGCACCCGGTGGACTCGAAGCCTATCGCGTTCGAGATCGCCGCACGCAACGTGTTCCGCGAGGCGTTCGAGCAGGCCGGCCCAGTGCTGCTGGAGCCGATCTATCGCTTCACCATCGTCGTGCCCGAAGCCAATGCCGGCGATGTGATGAGTAGCCTGAAGACCAAGCGCGCCCAGATCATCGGCATGGACCAGCGTGGCAACAAGACCGTGATCACCGCGGATGCGCCGCTGGCCGAGATGCAGCGCTACTCCACCGATCTACGCAGCCTCACACAAGGGCGCGGCTACTATGAGATGAAGTTTGACCATTACGCGCCCGTTCCTCCCAATATCGCTCAGGCGATCATCGCCAAGCACAAGTCCGAGGTGCGACCCGAAGAAGAATGACCTTCGCCCGGCACAATTGCATCTGGCATCTACAGGCCCCTTCTACTGCAGAAGGGGCTTTTTGCAACAGAGTTGCGCATGCGTCGGCGGGTGCGCCAGTGCAGACGCGCTGGAATGTTGCGACTGTCTAAGCGGCGGCGCTAGCCACCACGGGCCCGTTTCATCCTAAATTCTATGGCTTGGAGGTGATCTTGCGATCCGTCGCTTGGGGCTGACATGATCGCGAAAACGACGATAATAAGCGATGAGGTCATCCAGAGGGGGATACCTCGCGATGATCTCCTTCAGAACGTCAGTGATATGGCAGTCGCACTTCAGTGGCACGTCGTTTACAACGGAACCGAGCCGGTTGCGCTCGCGACGTCACGCTCTGCCGAGACTGGCGTCGGCAAGAAAGACGTGCTGCTGGTGGTGTGCGATTGCAAGCGTGGACGCACGCACGATCTGCACGCGGCGAGCGTTCTGGCCCGCTATATCTTCGATGCCTACAATGCGCGCCAGGGGAGATTCGTGCCGAACAGCATCGAGCCATCTGCCGAGCGCACCGACATCGCGCGCTGGTTGGCCGATGCGATCATCGAGGGCCTGCGCCATCTGTACGAGGGCGAGGTCATGCCGGCAGGTGGGCCGGCGACGTCTGCTGCGCCGATTACGAACGCCGGCGCGATGAAGGACGTAACAGCCGCCGTGACCGCCGCCGTCATCCATCACGACAAGTTGCTCGTGGCGCACTACGGCGATGGACGCGTGTATCTGTTGCGCGGCGGCATGTTGCAGAATCTGACCGATGAATCGTTCGCCGATGCGACCCATAGCGATCCCTTCGAGCCGGACCTGGGTCAGCTCGATCTGGTCGGTGAAGATCGCATCGTGCTATGCACCGAACCGCTCTATCGTCGTCTGCAGGATTCGCAACTTCGCTCGGTGTTGCGCCATACGCCGGCGGCGCGGCGCGCGGCTCAGACGTTGCTCGACTTGGCGACCAAAGCGCCGACGGATGACAACATCGCAATTGCGGTCGCCGACTATGTCACTGGCAGGCCGGGTATCTTCGAAGCGCCGCCGCCGCGCGCTTCGGGTGCGCCGGTCACCGGCCCGCGCCGTGGCACCTTCCGGCGGCTGCTGAGCGTCGTTGCGTTGCTGGTGCTGCTGGCTGCCATTGGAGCAGTGGCTGTCATCTATGGTGGTGAGCTGCGAACCCTTTTTGGATCGGCACTACCGAGCATGGTCGCCAGCCCGACATCGGATGCGGCAGCGGTCCTTGCTAAGACAGCCACAGCGGAAGCGTCGGCAACTGCGGGTGCGGCTGCGCCGACGGCGACGCCGACTCATACGCCGACATCCACACCCACAAGCACACCAGCACCCACGACCGAGCCGGCGCCGGTCCCGACCGTAGCAGTGGTGGTCGGCGTGGTCACCCATACCGTACGGGCTGGCGATACACCGCTGGAGATCGCCCGCGCCTATAACATCTCACTCGATGAGTTGCTGCGCAACAACCCTGGGCTGAACCCGACCAGCTTGAAGATTGGGCAAGAGCTGATCATCCGGTCGGGGGACGCTGCACCTGGTGCGACGCCGACAGCGACTTCCCCGCAGCCGACGCCGCGTCCGACGCGCCGCCCACCAACGGCGACGCCCGTGCCTCCATCTCCTACGCCGTTGCCGCCGACGCCTGTCCCGACGGATACGCCCGCGCCTGCGCCGCCGCCTGCTCAGCCGCCGCCGTCACAACCGGAGCCGCCCCCTCCACCGCCGCCGACAGCACCGCCTTGCCTGCCAGGTACAGATTGCTAGGCATCAATCGTTTCAGGTTCTCTCGCGGATGTCGTGCGCTGGCTTGACTCGGCGAAACATACACTCACGTCGTTTCTTCACGCAATCGGAGCGAAGTCTCGGTCCACTCTGTGACCGAGATGCGCGATAATTTCGTTGGCGCTGGCGGCTGTTGAAATGGGGCTACAGCCTGCCAGAAGGATCCGTATGTCGCAGCTTTCGAAGTTCATCGTCGTTGTTACGCTCGCTGTTGGGCTATTCGCATGTGGACTGATGTGGGGCCTCGGTTCTCAGTCGAGCGTGTTGGTGGCCGCTGCCCCTGCGCAGCTCGATTCGACCAACACACCGACGCCTACGCCGACCAACACGCCCACACCGACACCAACCAACACGCCGACGCCCACGCCGACCAATACGCCCACACCGACACCGACCAACACGCCGACCAATACGCCGACGCCCACGCCGACCAACACACTGACGCCGACGAATACTCCCACGCCAACGCCGACGGCCACCAACACGTCGACGCCGACGGCTACTAACACGCCGACCAACACACCGACGCCGACGAATACTCCCACGCCAACGCCGACGGCTACTAACACGCCGACCAACACACCGACGCCGACGAATACTCCCACGCCAACGCCGACGGCCACCAACACGCCGACGCCGACGGCTACTAACACGCCGACCAACACACCGACGCCGACGAATACTCCCACGCCAACGCCGACGGCCACCAACACGCCGACGCCGACGGCTACTAACACGCCGACCAACACACCGACGCCGACGGATACTCCCACGCCAACGCCGACGGCCACTAACACGCCAACGCCCACGCCGACGAACAACCCGCTGCCGGTCATCAGTAAAGTCACGCCGTCTAGTGCGACGGCCGGCGCGCCGCTCAACTTCACGATCAACGGCGCGCAATTTGCCAGCAACGCGACGGTGACGCTGAACGGCGTTTCGCTCACCGTCAGTGTTGTGAACAACGGGCAACTCAACGTCACCGGCGCTGCGTTCACCACAGCCGGGGTATACGCTCTGGTGGTAACCAACCCGGCGCCAGGTGGAGGATCGGCCAGTACCTCCTTTACCATCATGCCTGGCACCTTAGCTTCGCTGAGCATCTCCCCGGATGCCGTCACTTTGCCGGCGGATGGGACGCAGGCCTTCACTGCGATTGCCAGGGATGCGTTCGGTAACACTATCACCACCGGCAGCGTGAGCTGGGCAATGGTCAACCCGAGCGCCGGCGTCATCAATCCGAGCGGCCCTTACGCAGCGAACTTCCGGGCGACGACCGTGCCGGGCTCCTATCCGAATGCAGTGCGCGTCTTCAGTGGCAGCGTCCAAGCCTTCGCCAGCATCACCGTGGTACCCGGCCCGCTGGCGCGGATCGAACTTAGCCCGCCGGCGACTTCGCTGGCAGTCAACCAGCAGCAGACCTTCAGCGCAACCGGCTACGACGCCTTCAACAACGTCGTGCCCGGCCTGACCTTCGAGTGGAAGGCCAAGCCGGCAGCGGGCGCCATCGTATCAAGCAGCGCGACCCACGCGACCTTCCGCGCGGGCACGACACCGGGCACCTACTTTGCAGGCGTCACTGCGACGGCGGACGACGTCACCGGCGGGGCCGACATCGTCGTGCGCGAGGGCAGCGTCGCTGCCATCGTCATCACGCCACCCACGGCCACACTGCGCGTAAACGAGTCCCAACTATTCACGGCGAGCGTGCAGGATGCGTTCGGCAATCCGATTCCCGGCCTGGGCGTGACATGGCAAGCGCCGGAGGGCGGCTCGCTCACTTCCACCGGCATCCTCACCGCGGCCTTCAAAGCGGGCAACGTAGCCGGAACGTACGATACCGCCGTCGTCGCGTCGAACGGCGTGGTCTCGCGCCGCGTGCGCGTAGTAGTGCTGCCCGGCGCGGCAGCAGCCATCCAGATGACTGCCAATCCGGCGACGATTCAACTGGACGGCGGCCATTTCAGCACCATCGTGATCACCGTCACCGATAGCTTCGGCAACCCGATCGAGGCCAGCGTGCCGGTCAGCCTGACGATCGGAGGATGCCTGGGGACGTGCACGCTCGATCCGCCTTCCGGGAACACCGACAGCCGGGGCGTATTCGTCACGCACCTGCGCGGCAGCTACGCATCGCCCACGCAGACGGTCACGGCGAACATGATGGTGACGGTGAGTGCGCCGGGCGCCGGCGGCGCAATGCAGAAATCGGTGTCTGTCACCGGCGTGTTTCGCCCCTTCTCACGCTTCGCGCCGCTGATTTCGAACGGGCCGCCAGACAACCATACGGCCTGCAAAGCGTATGTGATGACGCCGCCGGCGAGCGTTTCGCAGCCGCCCAACCACCCGTTCAACATCTATCGCATCACGGCGCAACGCAGCACATACAACGTCTCGATCGTCAACTTCACCACACAGGGCCAGTTGCTGCTCTATCGCGTCACCAACGATCGGTGCCGCACGAACAACATCATGTCCGTCTCGTTTATCCAGGCGATTCCGATCAGTGGCACATCGCTGCAGGCTACGTTGACCGGCCTGATCTCCAGCAACGATTACCTGATTGCCGTGAACGTCACCGGCGCGGCGAGCGGCCAGCCTTACACCTTGACGATCCGGCCCTGATATAGGGCAGGGAGGAGATATGCGGGGACTCCGGCGCATCACCCTGGTCGTGTGTCTGACGATCGCAGGAGCGTTCTGGGTGGCGCGCAGCAGCGCGCTCGCATCGCCCAGCCGTGCCCCGTCGCCGCACCGGCCGGCGACGTTGGTTTCGATCACTGTCTCTCCCTCGCTCGCCGACATGGATCTGGATACGACGCAGACGTTCACCGCGACCGGCAGAGACGCATCCGGCAACGAGGTGACCGGTCTGAGCGTGACCTGGGCCGTCTCGCCGACGGCCGGTGTAATTGTCTCAACCGGTCCGACGACGATGACCTTTCGCTCCGGCACGACGCCGGGCGACTTTCCGAAGGCAATCCAGGCGGTCTCCGGGAGTGTCGTGGGCACGGCCAGCGTCCTGCTGCGCCCCGGGCCGCCGGCTTCGATCGTGATTTCGCCCAGCGCCGTCACGCTCGACCTCAACGCGACGCAGATGTTCACGGCAAGCGTGTTCGACCGGTTCGGCAATCTGCGCCCCGACCTCGGCGTGACGTGGTTGACGTCGCCACCGGTCGCTGGGACGATCGAATCCAGCACGGCCAACAGCGTGGTGTTTCGCGCGGGCACGGTTGCTGGGACGTTCGGCGCCGGCTTGCAGGCATCCAACCCGCCGGCCTTGCAGAGCGTGACGATCACAGTGCGTCCCGGACCGCCGACGCTCGTGCAGGCCAGCGCCTTGCCAACTACGCTGAGGACGGATGGCCGGAGCAGTACCAACATCGTCGCGCTTGTGACCGACCAGTATGGCAATCAGGTGGGGCAGGGTGTGCCAGTGGCGTTCGCGCTCGAGAGTTGTCCAGGGACATGTGCGCTCAATCCGGATTCCGGCGTCACAAACGACCAGAGCCGTGCCTCGACCGTCCTGCGCAGCACTTACACCTCGCCCACGCAGACGCTCACGGCGACCATCGTCGTGCGCGCCAGCATCAACGCTGGCACGGCCAGCGATGCGGCAACGATGACCGGCGTGTTCACGCCTTACCGCAGCCTCATGCCTGGGGTAGCCAAAGACTGGGTGCCTGCTAACCATACAGCGTGCACAGCACTTAGGGTGACACCACCGGCAACCGTGTCACAGCCGGCGAACAACGCCTTCAATATCTACCGCTTTGCGGCACAGACGGGCTCGTATAGGGTGCTGCTGAGCGACTATGCAACGACCGGCCAGTTGTTGCTTTACCGCATCACGAATGACGCTTGTGCGACCGGCGGAACCATGTCGGTCAGCTTCATCTCATCGGTGCCGATCACCGGGCCGTCGTTCCAAACCACGTTCGCCAACGCTTTCACTCCCGGGCAGGAGTACTTGCTCGCGATACATACCACCGGCGCCCTGACGAACGCGTTCTACACGATCACGATTCGACCTTGAGCCAGACTCGTGCGCGTTGTGTGCATGGCGCAGTCCTGTGTCTTGAGCGATAATCTGCGGGTGAAGATGTAAGGCTGGAGTCGGCAGGTCGCTGGGTCGCGACAAGCGAGTCGCAGGCATATCAAGGGGGAAGTATGCACAATCCAAATGAGCAACGGGGGAGTTGGCAAGGGGTGCTCATCGGTGGACTGATCCTCGCCGTGTTGGCCGGCGCAGCAGCCTTCACGTTGTTCTTTCTCACGCGCGGGGTTGCGCGTTTGCCTTTCGGAGAAACCGCGGACTTCCGCCCGACTGCATCACCGCCTGCCCTTCCCCAGGTTTTGTCACAGGTGGAGACACAGCCACCGCCCATGCCAACAGATGACGCGCCCGGCAATCACACGGCGTGCCTGGCGCAGGTAATCGAACCACCGGCGACGGTGATGCAAGCCCCTGATCAGGAATTCAACATCTATCGCTTCGTCGCTTCGGCACCGGTGTATCACGTCTCGCTCGAAGACTACAACAGCAGTGGGCAACTGCTGATCTATGAAGTCACACAAGATGAGTGCCAAGCTCAGTCTCGCATGTCGGTGAACTTCCTCGCGTCGGCAGCGCTTGAGCCGGGTGGGCGATTCGAGAGCTTGCTCGACCCAACGTTCACTCCCGGGACGTCCTATCTGCTGGCCGTGTACACCACGGAGGGGTTGACGAACCGGCCATACGTGCTTACCCTCAGCCCCTTCACCCCGCCGGCGCCGTCCGGCAATCATGCGGCGTGTGCCGCACAAGTGATTGAGCCGCTGGCGACGGTTGTGCAAGCCCCCGAGCACGAGTTCAACATCTATCGCTTCGTCGCCTCGGCGCCCGCGTATCAGGTCTCGCTCAGCAACTACGCAAGCGAAGGTCAGGTCTTGGTTTACGAGGTGACGAGTGACCAATGCAGCAGTCGCGGGCGGATGTCGGTGAACTTCCGCGGCTCTTCGGAGATCGGCGCTGATGGCCGGTTGGAGAGAATGTTCGATACGTCGTTCGTGCCGGGTGGGATTTACCTGCTGGCTGTGCATACGACGGGCGCGACGTCTGCACAACCTTATTCGCTGACGCTGAACCCGGTGATGCCGGAGGAGCCTAGCCCAACTCCGACAGTTGGTAGTACAACCACGCGTGCGCCGCGGCAAACCGAGACGCCGACGGCCACGCCTACGGCGACAAGCGTCGCATCGCCAACGCCCACTGCGACGCCGCCCGTGCTGCCCGATACCGGTAGTTCTGCATCAGCACCCCCGGGGGCGCCCGGCATCTCCCCAACTGCGACGCCGCAGGCCACAATCCCCCCGCTGCCTATCGCGCCATCGCCGACGCCGTCCGTTGCGCCGCAGCCGACGCTGCGTCCGACGGCTACAGAGACGCCGTTGCTGCCGGCCACGGCAACGCCTACAGCTCCGGCGACCGTCAGCCCGCAGCCTACGGCGACGCCGCAGCCGACAGAAACGCCGCGCCCCACCGACACGCCGGTACCGCCGACAGTGACATCCACATCGTTGCCACCGACGGCGACCGCTACGCCGCGGCCGCCAACTGCGACACCCACACCGGTGCCGCCGACAGTGACATCCACATCGTTGCCACCGACGGCGACCGCTACGCCGCGGCCGCCAACTGCGACACCCACGCCGGTGCCGCCGACGGCGACCAACACTCCCGTGCCACCGACGGCGACCGCTACGCCGCGGCCGCCAACTGCGACGCCTACGCCGGTGCCGCCGACGGCGACCAACACTCCCGTGCCACCGACCGCGACCGCTACGCCGCGGCCGCCAACTGCGACACCTACGCCGGTGCCGCCGACGGCGACCAACACTCCCGTGCCACCGACCGCGACGCCTACGCCGGTGCCGCCGACGGCGACCAACACCCCTGTGCCACCACCTACGGCAACAAATACACCATTGCCGCCGCCGACGAACACGCCTGTGCCACCGCCAACCAATACGCCCGTGCCGCCACCAACGAGCACATCCCCACCTCCACCCACAGACACGCCTCCACCTCCACCAACGGACACCCCAGCGCCACTGCCTACAGATACGCCGGTGCCGCCGGCCGATACGCCGACGCCGACTCCATAGGCACGTAATTCTGCTCGGAGCTAGGGGCACTCGTTCGCTTCGCGCGACTTCGTATGCAAACGTATAATCTGCGCCGGTTCGGTGCTTCGCGATCGGCGCGGTTTCCCGCAGGCCGGCTTAGAAGACTTGACACACCGAATGCTGCTGCGCGAACCGTTTGCGCTCGCGCGGCGTAACTCCATCTCACGACGAGGATCGAATTTCGATGGCTGACCTGTTTGACAAGATTGCAAAAGACCCTGTGCTTGCCGCCGCCCGCATGGGGCGCGAACAAGGCATTTATCCCTACTTCAAACCGCTCTCCGAGACCGAAGGCACCGAGGTGCGGATCGGCGATCACCGGCTGATCATGATCGGCTCGAACAACTACCTTGGCCTGACCACCCACCCGAAAGTGCGCCGGGCAGCGATCGAAGCGATCGAGCGTTACGGCACGTCATGCACCGGCAGCCGCTTCCTGAATGGCACCCTGGAGCTGCACAAGGAGCTGGAACGCCGACTGGCGACGTTCCTGGGCAAGGAAGCGGCGCTGATCTTCGGTACGGGCTACCAGGCGAATCTCGGCGCGATCACAGCGCTGATGGACAAGAACGACATTGCCATCGGCGACCGCGAAATTCACGCCTCTCTGGTGGATGCCATCAAGATGGCCGGCTGCCAGTTCAAGCGATTCAAGCACAACGACTTGGATGACCTGGAACGCGTGCTGAAGGAGTGCGGAGCCGCGCCAAAACTGATCGTGGTGGACGGCGTGTATTCGATGGGCGGCGATCTCGCGCCGCTGCCCGAGATCATCTCGCTGGCAAAACGATACGGCGCTCGTTTATTCGTAGACGATGCGCACGGATTAGGGGTGATGGGCGAGGGTGGACGCGGCACTCACTTCCACTTCGACTGCGTGGATGAAGTGGATGTGGTCATGGGCACGTTCAGCAAGTCGTTTGCCTCATTGGGTGGCGTGGTCGCCGGCGATCGCGACGTGATTGACTACATTCAGCATCACGCCCGCTCGCTCATCTTCAGCGCATCCATGCCGCCGGCCAATGTCGCTACCGTGCTGGCCTGCCTCGACGTCATCGAGGAGAATCCAAGCTACGTGCAGCGGGTACACGTACAGGCCGCCAAAGTGCGCGATGGGCTGCGCAGCTTGGGCTACGACTGCGGCCAGAGCGTGACGCCGATCGTGCCGGTGTTCATCAAGAACGAGATGCACACCGTCTTCATTTGGAAGTCGCTCTACGATCACGGCGTCTACACCAACCCCGTGTTGCCACCGGCCGTGCCGCCATCCAAGAGCCTGCTGCGCACCAGCTACATGGCCACACACACCGACGAACAGATCGAAACCGTGCTCGAGGTGTTCGAACGCGTCGGTCAGGAGACCGGCTTCCTGCAGCCGGCCGGTGTGTGAGATCGCCGCCGCACGTCTCCCGCTCGGCGCAAAGCGTGTAGCCGATAGGCATGGCGCCAGAAAATTTATCGGAATGCGCCGGCCTAAGAATTGAGGAAGCGTGGCTTTCAAGTCGAAGTGCCGATACAGGTTCTATAGGACGGCGTCGCAATGGGTGAGTGTTTGGCTGACATGGTCGTTGATGGCCTCATCATCCTCGAGCTGAAAGCGGTTGACAAGCTGGCCGACGCTCATGAAGCGCAGTTGCTTCGCTCCCTGAGAGTGACTTCATTCCAGGTTGGCCGGCTGCTAGATTTCGGGCCTGAGCCGGAAACTCGCCGGCAGCCTTTCGACGATGAGTTGAAGCAGCGTCGTCGCCGGAAGTTGCCGTTGAATCCAGGTAACCCGGCATGTGCCGATGCGAGTTGATCTGCTCATTCACTCTGCCGCGCAACTGATCACCTGCGCGTCGCCCGGTGGCCCGAAACGTGGCGCAGCGATGCGCGAGCTTGGCATCATCAAGGACGGCGCCGTCGCCATCAGCGATGGTGTCATTACCGCAGTGGGGCCGTCTGACGAACTGCGCAGGACGCATGATGCGAGACGCACAATAGACGCCGCCGGCCAACTCGTCTGCCCTGGCTTCGTTGACCCGCATACTCATTTAGTTTATGCCGGCGATCGCGTTGCAGAATGGGAGATGAAGTTGCGCGGCGCAGCGTATCTTGACATCCTCGCCGCCGGCGGTGGCATTCTCAGCACCATGCGCGCTACTCGCGAAGCGTCGCTGGAACAACTCGTTGCATCCGCGCGCAAACGGCTGGACGCGATGCTTCGCAATGGAGTGACGACGTGCGAGATCAAAACCGGCTATGGCTTGAGCGTCGAGGCCGAGCTGAAGATGCTGTGCGCCATCGCAGTGCTGATGCAGACGCACCCTTGCGAGGTGATTCCCACGCTGCTGGCGGCGCATGCCGTGCCGCCTGAGTTCGCGTCCAATCCCGACGGCTACGTTGATCTCGTCGTCGAGGAAATCATCCCGCAGGCAGCTGCGTGGCTCCAGTCATCTATCGTCAATCATCAATTGCCAATGTTCGTAGACGTCTTCTGCGAAAACAACGCCTTCGACGTCGAGCAATCGCGCCGCATACTGATGGCCGGCAAGCAACTCGGCCTGCTGCCGAAGATCCACGCCGATCAGTTCAACACGCTCGGTGGTGTGCCGATGGCGCTCGAACTCGGCGCGGTCTCGTGCGATCATCTCGACGTCACGACTGCCGAAGATCGCGCGCGGCTGGCCCAGTCCGACGCCATCGCCGTTGTGCTGCCGGCCGTCAACTTTCACCTAGGCAGTGCACACTTCTCCGACGCGCGTGCAATGATTGACGCCGGCTGTGCTGTGGCGCTGGCGACCGACCACAACCCCGGCTCTGCGCCGTGTCTGTCGCCGGCGCTGGTCATGGCCATCGCCTGTCGTCATCAAAAGTTGACACCTGCCGAAGCGTTGAACGCTTGCACCATCAACGCGGCGCACGCGCTCGGCATCAGTGATCACGTCGGCTCGCTCGAAGCCGGCAAACAAGCCGATGTGTTGATCGTGAGTGCGCCGGACTACCGCCATCTCGCCTACCAGTTCGGCGTCAACCTCGTGGAGACGGTGATCAAGCGAGGGGAGGTTGTGTGATGCGTGTTGTGTAGCCCGGCACTGCCCACGTGAAGACGGGGGACGTAAAACGCAACACGCACAATGCAAGATGCAAACGTAAGACACGGCGCTCTTCCCATGAACGACCCCATGTCCGATGTCATCGTCCTCGACGGCGCGAGTCTGACAATAGAGCAGGTGGTCGCCGTTGCACACGGCCAACCAGGCGACCCGCACATCGCGCTGAGCGACACGGCCATACCACGCGTGAACCGCGCGGCGCAGGCGGTGCAGCGGTTGCTGAGCGAGGGTCGCATCGCCTACGGCATCACCACCGGCTTCGGCGCGTTCAAAGATCGCATCATCCCCCACGATCAGGTTGAGCTGCTGCAGCACAACATCTTGGTTAGCCATGCCGTCGGCGTCGGCGAGCCGTTTGACGAGCCAACCACGCGCGCCATCATGCTGATCCGCGCGAATACGCTGGCGCGCGGCTATTCCGGCGTCCGGATCGGCACGCTGCAACTGTTGTTGGACATGCTCAACGCCGGCGTGCATCCGGTCATCCCGCAGAAGGGATCGCTCGGTGCCAGCGGCGACTTGGCTCCGCTGGCGCATATGAGCTTGCCGTTGATCGGCAAGGGCACCGCGCGGTTGCGCAACGCCGTGTTGCCCGGCGCAGAGGCGATGCGGCAAGCCGGCCTGCAGCCAATCACGCTGGCTGCCAAAGAGGGTTTGGCGCTGACCAACGGCACGGCGGTCATGTGCGCCGTCGGCGTGTTGGAGACCGTCCGCGCCGAACGATTGAGCCAGGTTGCGGACATCGCCGGCTGCCTCAGCCTGGAAGCGCTATACGGCACCGATGCTGCATTCGATGAGCGCATCCAGGCGCTACGTCCTTTCCCCAGACAACAGGACTGCGCCTGCTACCTGCGCGCGTTGCTGGCCGGCAGCGAGTTCGTTCGCCCGCGCAACTCGGCCAATGTGCAGGATGCCTACACATTGCGCTGCATCCCCCAGGTGCACGGCGCGGCGCGCGACGCCATCGCCTATGCGCGCTGGGCGTTTGCGATCGAGCTGAACGCGGTCACCGACAATCCGCTGCTGTTCGTTGACGAGACGACCGGCGGGATCGAGGTGATCTCCGGCGGCAACTTTCACGGCGAACCGCTGGCCATCGCCATGGACTATCTCGGGCTGGCGGTGAGCGAGCTGGGCAACATCTCCGAACGACGCATCATGCGCCTGACCGATGAAGCGTCGAACACGCACGTGTTGCCGGCCTTCCTGACTCAGCAGGGTGGTTTGAACTCCGGCTTCATGATCGCGCAATACACTGCAGCCGCGCTGGCCACCGAGAACAAGGTGTTGTCACATCCGGCCAGTGTGGATACCATTCCTACGTCGGCGAATGTCGAAGACCACGTCAGCATGGGCATGACGGCGGCGCTCAAGCTGCGGCAGATCTTGGACAACGTCGAGCGCATCCTCGCCATCGAGTTGATGGCTGCGGCGCAAGGCGTGGACTTTCGCAAGCAGGCGTTGGGCCCGTATGCGCGGCTGGGCAGGGGCACGCAGGCCGCCTATGATCTCATCCGGGCGCACGTGCCGTTCATCGAGGCGGATGTGGAGATGTCGCCTTATATCGAAGCGGTGCATCAGCTCATCGCCGACGGTTCGCTGGTGCGCGAAGTGAATCGAGCGATGGGCGAGATTGGAGAGTAGGGAATAGGGAGTTGGGAGTAGGCAGTCAACCCGTCTCAACTTCCTATTCCCGACTCCTGCTCATTCAGTCAGATCTTCAAGAAGGACAACCGAATATGCAGACCAAAGTTAGGCTCATCATTGTCGGCGCCGGCATCGTTGGCTGCAGCGCCGCCTATCACCTCGCCAAGCTCGGCTGGCGAGATGTCCTCGTGCTCGACAAGGGCGAACTGTTCGAAGTGGACGGCTCCACGTCGCATGCGCCGGGTGGCATGTTCCTCACCAACTCGTCGAAGATGATGGTGGAGTTCGCCAAATACTCACGTCAGTGGTATGGCGAACTGCACGCCGCTTCGTCCGAGCCACTCATGTATGGCGTGGGCGGGCTGGAAGTGGCCTACACCAAGGCGCGCATGAACGAGCTATATCGCCGTTGGGGCTGGGCCAAAGCCTACGGCCTGGAAGGTGCGGAAGTGATCTCGCCGCAGGAGGCGACCCGGCTGAATCCGCTCATTAATCCGAAGGTGATCCACGGTGCCTATTTCACGCCGTTCGATGCCGTAGCCAAGGGCGTGCGCCTGATCACGGCGATGGCGCGCGCTGCTGAAGCGTTTGGCGGTGTGACCTTCCAGGGCAACACACCGGTCACCGATCTCATCGTCGAGCATGGCCGCATTAAAGGGGTGATGACCGCTCAGGGCCCAATCGAAGCGGAAGCGGTGCTGTGGTGCACCAACATCTGGGGCGACGTGCTCACACGCAAATACGGCGTGCGCCTCCCGCTCATGGCCGCGCAACACCTCTACACCGTCACCGAGCCGATACCGGAGTTGCAAGGTGAGACGGTCGAGGTGCGCCATCCGCTCATGCGCCATCAGGACCATTCGATGTACTTCCGCCAGCAGTTCGATTGCTATGGTGTGGGCAGCTATCGTCACGAGCCGTTGATGGTTGCGCCGGACGACGTAGGCAAGAGCGCCAAGCGCGACTTCACGCCGGAACACTTCATTAAAGGCTGGGAGTCCACGGTCGAACTCTTGCCCGCGCTCAAGGATGCACGGCTCGCCGTAAAGTTCAACGGCATGTTCGCCTTCACCACCGATGGTTACCCGATCATGGGCGAAACGGCGGTCAAGGGCTTGTGGGCCTGCGTCGGCTTGTGGCTGACCCATGCCGGCGGCGCCGGCAATGCGATGGCCAACTGGATGACCTTCGGCGATCCGGGGTTGGACGTGCGTGAGGCCGACATCACGCGCTTCCAGAAACACTACTTTACCCAGCGCTACATCCATGCCCGCTGCGCGCAAAACTACCGCGAGGTGTACGACATCATCCACCCGTTGGAGCAGATCGGTGATCCACGCAACGTGCGGCTCAGCCCATTCCACCACCGGTTGATCGAGCACAAGGCACAGTTCTTCCAGAGCGCCGGCTGGGAAGTGGCCCAGTGGTTCGAGGAGAACGCCCGCCTTCTGGAGAAGTACGAGGATCGCATCCCGCAGCGCGAAGGCTGGGCAGCGCGCTTCTGGTCGCCGATTCAGGGCGCGGAGCATCTGGCGGTGCGTGATGGCGCCGGCATGTTCAACCTCACGCCGCTGGCGATCATCGAGGTGAAAGGCTCCGGCGCGCTGGCTTTCCTCAACCGGCTGTGTGCGAATCAGATTGATCGGCCGGTTGGCCGCGTCATCTACACCAGCCTGCTCAACGAGCGCGGCGGCATCGTGACCGATCTTACCGTTGTCCGCTTGGACACAGATCGCTTCTGGATAATCACCGGCGGCGGCGTCTTGCCGCACGATCTGGCCTGGATCGAGCGCCATGCGCCAGCCGATGACGCCGTCGTCATCACCGACGTTTCATCGGCGTGGGGAAAGATCGGCCTGTGGGGGCCGAAGGCGCGTGACATACTGGCGCGCGTCGCCGAAGAGGATGTGTCGAACACGGCCTTCCCGTACTACACGATGAAGCCGTTGATGGTGGACGCTGTACCGGCGGTCGCCTTGCGCGTGTCGTATGCCGGTGAACTGGGCTGGGAGATTTACACGCCCGTGGAATACGCGTTGCGCCTGTGGGATGTCCTTTGGGAAGCCGGCCAAGATCACGGCCTCATCCTCGCCGGCAACGGTGCGTTCGATTCGTTGCGGCTGGAGAAGGGCTACCGGCTGTGGGGCAGCGACATCCACACCGACTACACCCCGTTCGAGGCCGGCCTGGGCTGGGCGGTCAAGCTCGACAAGCCGGACTTCATCGGACGCGAGGCGCTCATCCGGGTGAAGGAATCCGGGCTTCGGCGCAAGCTATGCTGCCTCACGCTTGAAGGCGCCGGCGTGCTGATGGGCAAAGAGCCGATCTTCGCGCCGGGCGAGGACGGCAAAGCGATCGGCTACGTCACCAGCGCGAACTACGGTTACAGCGTCGGCAAGTTCATCGCCTATGGCTATCTGCCGATCGAGCACGCCGATATAGGCACGAACGTGGAGATCGAATACTTCGGTGAGCGGCTACCGGCGACGGTCAGCGCAGAGCCGCTGTTCGACCCCTTCGGCGCGCGGATGAAGTGCTAGTGACGGAATGGAACCAGGGTGTCGTTAGAAGAACCGCACATACGGCATCTTGTCCGCCACGAACCACACGACGCAGGTGACCAGGCCCACTAAGATGGCCGGATCGTGCATGTCCTCGCGGTCGTCCATTACGTCGGCCTCGCGGCGGATGAGATGCCATAGTTGCTCGGCGAACAGCATCGGCGTCACGACGAGCGGCACGATCAGTAGCCAGCGTGGGATCATCTCCATCGCCAAGAAGATGGCCAACAGCACGACGGCGCAGACCAGCGACGCGACCATCAGCACCTTCGTCCAGCGCACGCCGATCAGATCGGCAGTGTGGCGGATGCCGGCCTTGCGATCCACCTCGATGTCACGCAGCTCGTTGTTCAGCTCGCCGTAGACCGAGATCAGCATCACGAACAAGAAGAACAGCCAGCTATACGGCTTGCCTTGGTCGAAGGCGAAGTAGGCGCATAGGAACTGCAGCCCGGCCAGCGACAGGCCGTGCGAGAGTAGATCGGCCACCGGCACGGCCTTCAGGCGCGCCACGCGCCACGAATAGAGGAACGCCAGCGCCAAACACAACGCGCCCAGCAGCAGCGTCATCCCGCCCAGCGTGGCGTAGAGGCCGAGCACGAGCGCGCTGACGATAAGGCAGGCGGCTTTGCCGATGCGCGGCGAGATCATGCCGGCGCTGATCGGGTTGCGTCGCGCCTTCTTCGCGTCCAGTGCGTCGTCCGGTGCATCCTCCACGTCGTTGTACATGAAGGCGAAGCCCACCACCAGGATGTTCGCGACCAACACGACGAGCAGGCGATGGTCGAACGTGCCGCCGCCCAGCTTGGCGCCCAGCAGCGTGGTGACGGTGACGAATAGGACATATTCCCGGTAGCGCGTGAGTTGGAGCAGCCCTTTAGCCGGGCGGCGCATCCAGCGGTACCACACGAGGGGTGCGTTCAGAATTTTCGAGTTCATGGGATTGGGGAATGTTGTTGATCAGCGTCCGACACCTACACTCACGCGCTCGCTCTCGGTTCGGTTGCCGGCGCCGTCATACGCGACGGCGTGGAACTCCACGCGCCCGCCGGCGCGAATCGTCCACCTGATAGTAAACGGCGCAACGCTTCGGGTGGCGAACAGCTCGCCGTTGACGAAGAATTCCACCTTGCCGATCGAGTAATCGTCCTGCACGTCGGCGGTGACGGTGACCCACTCGTCCTTCTCTGCGCTGAAGAATTCGCCGGGGCGCGGCTGCGCCAGCGTGATCTTCGGCGGCGTGTTGTCAATAGTCACTTGCGCCACCGACTCCACGACGTTGCCGTCGCTCTCGAAGCGCGAGACTTTGAGGGAATACGGGCCGGGCGGCAGCGCGGTGATGTCCCAGTTCTCCAGCACGCCGTCGCTCACCTGCTCCGGGTGATCGGGGCCGATCTGGATCCACTGCTCCGGCGCAGGCGACCAACCTGGCGCGAACGAGACGCGATACGACATCCAGTTGCCGCCGCGCGCATTGCCGCGAATCTGCACGATGCCTGGGGAAGGAAACGGCTGCGGGTTGTTGGGATCCACCGGCGCGTTCGGTTCGGCTGCCGGTGGTGGTGCAACGCTGATGTAACTGTTATTGGCCGGGTAGCTGATCGCGACGTCGCCGGAGGTGATCAGCCCGCCGAAACGCGTGTCGAAGTCGGTTGGCGCTTGTGGGGTCTTGGCTTTCTCTTCATCGCTCAGCGAGGCATACCAGTCTTGCGCTTGTGGCGGAAAGACGTACATCGGGCGCGCCTCCACCAGCTCCGGCGGCGTGCCCGGCAGGGCCAGCTTGCCGGTCTCGATGTTGACTGGGAAGAGCTGCACCATCGTGCTTTGCTGCTTCGGCTCGGTGCCCGGGAGGAACAACTCCATCACCGTCGGACACACGCCATTAGGCGCCAGGCCATCTATCTGGCAAACCGGCTTCTCGATCAACCCGTCGGGCCGCGGGAAGTCGCGGATCTCTCGGCCCACATGTAGGTACTCCATTGCGTCGCGCCAGATGGGCGCCGCGCCGGTAAGGCCGGTCACGCCTCGACTCATCGGGCTGTTGTCGGTGTTGCCCACCCATACGCCGACGGTAAAGTCGGTGGTAAAGCCCACCGTCCAGTTGTCGCGGTAGTCGTTGGTGGTGCCGGTCTTCACGGCAGCCGGGCGCGGGCCGGATAAGTCGAGCACCGATGGATAGCCGAACGCTGCGGCACGCGCCTGCGGATCCGACATGATGCTCTTGAGTAGATAGGTCAGCCGCTCGCTGTCGGGCCCTAGCAGGTTGGGGTTGATCGCCGGGCGATATTCGTAGAGCACCTTGCCCTTGCTGTCCTCGACGCGCAGGATAGCAACCGGGTCGAGATCGCGATAGCCAAACTTCTTCTGCGACGACGGGCGCGGCGCGCCGATCATCGAGCCACCGTTAGCGATGGTCGCGTAGGCGTAGGTCAAGTCCAGCAGCTTCACCTCGCCGCCGCCCAGCGTGAGTGCCAGGCCGTAGAAATTCAGGCCGCGGTCCAAGTCGGTGATGCCAAGGCGGTGCGCCAGCCGGATGACATTGCCGATGCCAGCGCGGTTGAGCGCGTCCACCGCCGGGATGTTGTAAGAGCGCGCCAGCGCCTGGCGCATGCGCACCGGGCCGTGGAACTTGCGGTCGTAGTTCTCCGGGATATAGGGCTCCCCGCCGCCGGTATCGAACACCGTGCGCACGTCCCAGAACAATGTGGCCGGCGAGGCGCCCTGACGCAACAGCTCCAGGTAGGTGATCGGTTTGAAGGCCGAGCCGGGCTGGCGCAGGCCGGTGGCGACGTTGAACTTGCCGTCAATCGCGTCGTTGAAATAGTCCAGACTGCCGACCATGGCCAGGATCTCGCTGGTGTCCTGCTTGATCACCACGACCGAGGCATTGTTCACGTTCCTGCCCTGCGCCTGCAAGGTCGCCACATGCCGGTTGGCCATCGCCCGCACCTGGTTGTCAATGTCGAGGTCAAGCGTGGTGGAGATCTTCAGCCCGCCACGCTCGACAAGCTGGCGCGCTGCTTCCACGCCGATGCCGAGGTGATCGCCGAGCAGCTCGATGGCTTTGTCCTTGGCGTAAACCGAGAAGTGCGGCGCCTGGATGTTGAAGCGCTGCGTGCGGTTCGCATATTGCAGCGGTTGCAGCTTGGCTTCTGCGGCTTGCTTCTGCGTCACGTTGCAGCCGGGTACGCCGAGCTGGCTGCGCTCCACCATCATGTCCAGCACCAGCGACTGTCGAAACTTGGCTTCGTTCGGGTTGTCGAACGGGTTCTGCTTGGGGAACTGCGGGATGGGGGCGAGCATGGCCGCTTCGGCCAGCGTCAGGTCTTTCGCGCTCTTGTTGAAGTACACCCGCGAGGCCGCTTCGATGCCGTAGGCCAAGTTGCCGTAGAAGTTGGTGTTCAGATACCACTCCAGGATGTCGTTCTTGGAGTAGCGCCGGGTGATCTCGGCAGCCAGCAGCACTTCCTTGATCTTGACGGCGGTGGTGCGGCCGGGGCCGGCGCGTTCCTCCGGCGGCAAGATTACCGACTTGACGAGCTGCTGCGTGATGCCCGACCCCCCCTGTGTCGCGCCGCCCTGCAGGTTGGCGACGAACGCGCGCGCGATGCCGCGAAGGTCGAACCCCTGGTTGTCGTAGAACGTCTTGTCTTCGATGGCGACCGTGGCGCACAGCAGATAAGGCGAGATTTCGGTCAGTGCGGTCCACTGCCGATCGCCGCCGGTCGGGTCAATGATCTCGTAGAGCAGCGCGCCCTTGCGGTCATAGATCTTCGTGGTCTGGAAATCTTCCTCGACCTTCTTGATCTGCGTCGGGTCGGGCAGGTCGCGGGTGAACGAGGCATAGATTGCACCCGCGGCCAGCACACCCGTAGCGGGGATTGCGACTGCAATCGCCAGGAGCGCAACCAGCGTCGGCACGACAATCTGGAGCATGCGCTGCATCGGCCCGGTGCGACGCGCCCGTCGCCGGCGCTCGCGCATGCGGATCAGGTGGTTCGCGTCCATTCAAAGCGTGAATGATACCCAATTCAGAGCGGTCTGACCGTGGGGTCGGGATTATGATCGCCACATGAAGGGTATACCGATCACCGAAGAACTATACGGATACATCGTCGAAATGTTCGCTCCTGAAGATGACCTGCTCAAGCGCTTGCCGGCGGAGGCCGAGGCCAAGGGCATCCCGCAAATCCACATCGCACCGGAGCAGGGCAAGTTCCTGCAGATCCTGATGGGCGCGACCGGCGCCACGAAGGTGCTGGAGGTCGGCGCGCTGTTCGGCTACAGCACGATCTGGATGGCGCGCGCGCTGCCCCCTGGTGGCAAGCTCATCACGATCGAACTCAATTCCCTACACGCGCAAACCACGCGCGAGAATGTCGCCCGCGCCGGCCTGGCCGATCGCGTCGAGGTGCGCGAGGGCGACGCACGAACGATCCTGCCGCAACTGGTGAGCGAAGCGCCGTTCGACCTCGCCTTTATTGACGCGGAGAAAGCCGAATATCTGGACTATGTGGACGCCGCGCTCGCCCTCGTGCGCAAAGGCGGGGTGATCGTCGGCGACAACGCCTCGGCGCAAGGGCTGGCCTGGAATCCGGCGCCGCCGGAGGATGCACGCGACTTCGTCCTGGCCATCCGCGCCTTCAACCGACGCATGGCCACCGAGCCGCGTTTGTTGTCGCTGCTCGTGCCGATCGGCGACGGCATGTGCGTGGGCATAGTGCGATAGGGCAAGGGCGCCTGCCCTCTGTGCTAAAACGGGTGTAGCGCAGATTTGTGGGCGTCAGCTACACCCCCTAACAACCTGACCCTTGACAATTCCGTTCGTGCCTGCATAATTTCGATGCAAATCACTCGTATACGAGATATTCGCATCGGATGATTTCCCAACTCACCATCAACGAAATCCGCGCGCTGCTCACGCTCGGCCACAAGATGGCCGTGCGCGAGATCGAGCAGCGCGCCGGTGCCGTCTGGCCCAACGCCAGCGCCCTGCAAGTCGCCGTGCTGCGCCATCTAGACGTGCAGCCTCGCACCATGAGCGAGCTGAGCGCCCGGTTACCGGCTTCCAGCTCGACCCTGGTCGCCGCGGTGGACAAGCTCGAAGCCGAGGGCTTGCTCGTCCGCACGCCCGACCCCAACGACCGCCGGCGCACGCCGCTGGCGCTCACGCCAAAAGGCCGCGAACTTCTGGCACGCATTCGCCCTGATGACTATGACGCCTTGCGGCGCAGCCTCGAGGCGATGGGCGATGCTAAAGCTGCGAAGCTGCACAAATTGCTGCGCGAACTGGTCGAGGGCATGCAGACCGAAGCGGGACAGGTAGCGCGCATGTTGGAGAACGCGCGCGAGCGTGCCGCGCGCCAGGCGGCGCGTGAGGAGTAGGGCGGATGCGCGATTCGTTGCGACTCGCACGCTTCCTCAGGCCGTATTGGGTTTGGGCAGCGCTGGCGCCGCTACTGATGGTGCTCGAAGTGGCGATGGACCTGACGCAGCCGCGCCTGATCGAGCATATCGTTGACGAGGGCATCGCCAAGAGCGACTTGGGCGTCGTCGTGACGACCGGGTTGTTGCAGGTTGTCGCAGCGCTGGCCGGGTTGGGCTTCGGCGTCGGCTGTGCCGTGTTCGCCATCCGCGCCGGCCAAGCCTTCGGCGCCGATGTGCGCAGCGCGCTCTTCCGCAAGGTGCAGTCGCTCTCGTTCGGCAACCTCGACCGCTTGGAGACCGGCGGCTTGATCACCCGGCTGACCAACGACGTGACGCAAGTGACCGAGTTGGTGATGATGTTGCTGCGCGTCATGGTGCGCGTGCCGATGTTGATGATCGGCGGGCTGATCCTGGCCGTCATCACCAGCCCGCAACTCTCCCTCGTCTTCGTCGTGCTCTTTCCGGTTGTGATCCTCGCGCTGGTCGTCATCATCAACCGTACCTTCCCGCTGTTCGGCGAAGTGCAGCGCCGACTCGATGCGCTGAACACGGTGATGCAGGAGAACCTGGCCGGCGTGCGCGTGGTCAAGGCGTTCGCGCGCCGCGAATATGAGCGCGAGCGCTTCGGCAGGACCAACGACGCGCTGATGGAGCGCAACATCGCCGCCGTGCGCATCGGTGCCGTCACCATGCCGCTGATGATGCTGCTGCTCAACGCTGGCGTCATCGCTGCGCTGTGGTTCGGTGGCGTGCGCGTCCGGGCCGGCGACCTGCAAGTCGGCCAGCTCATCGCCTTCATCAACTACCTGACCATGTCGCTGATGGCGTTGATCCAGGCCAGCATGCTCGTGGTGCGCGTCGCGCGCGCGGCTGCGTCGTCCGAACGAATCAACGAGGTGCTGGATAGCGTCCCGGAGGTCGCTGATGTGCCCGATGCGCTGACGACGTTCGCACCGCGCGGCCGGCTGGCCTTCGAAGAGGTCAGCTTCAGCTATGCGAAGGATGGGCGCGACGCCGTGCTCAAAGGTGTCAGCTTCACCGTCGAGCCGGGACAGACCCTGGCCGTGCTCGGGGCGACCGGCGCCGGCAAGACCAGCCTGGTCAGTCTCATCCCGCGCTTCTACGACGTGACCGGTGGCAGGGTGACGCTGGATGGTGTGGATGTACGCCGGGTGAACCAGGCGACGCTGCGCAGGTCCGTCGCCGTGGCACTCCAGGAGTCGGTGCTCTTCAGCGGCACGATTCGCGACAACATTCGTTACGGCCGGCCGGACGCCAGCGATGACGAGGTGATCGCCGCGGCGAAGATGGCCCAAGCGCACGAGTTCATCAGTCGCCTACCGGATGGCTACGATGCCGTCGTGGGCCAGCGCGGTGTCAACTTGTCGGGCGGGCAGAAGCAGCGCATCGCGATCGCCCGCGCCCTGCTGATGAAGCCGGCTGTGCTGGTGCTCGACGATAGCACCAGCGCCGTGGATACGGCCACCGAAGCCAGAATCCAGGCGGCCCTGGATGCCTGGCCCATCGCGCCGACGCGCGTCGTGGTCGCCCAGCGCATCAGCAGCGTAGTGAGCGCCGATCACATCCTGGTGCTGGACAACGGGCGCGTCGTGGCGCAAGGCACACACGACCAGTTGCTGGCGAACAGCGCGATCTACCGCGAGATTTATCAGTCCCAGATGGGGAATGGAGTCCAGGCCCATGCGTAATCCATCCTCGCCCAACGAACCACCGCCCCTGCTGGGCCGTATGGGTATGGGCCCGCCGCGCATGCCCGGCAAAGTCGAGAAGGCCAGAGACGCGCGCGGCGCCGTCGCCCGGCTGTGGGGCTATCTACGACGGCAGCGCGTCGCATTGCTCATCACGGCAGCGCTGGTGATCATTAGCACGGCCATCAACGTCGCTCTGCCGCATCTGCTCGGTCATGCAATTGATGCCTACGTCGTCTCGGGCGACCTGCCGGGGCTGGCGCACATCAGCCTGCTCATGCTCGGTCTGTATGTGCTGAGCGCGTCGCTGACGTGGCTGCAGAGCTACATCATGGCCGGCGCATCGCAGCGCGCTGTGCGCGACATTCGAAACGACCTGTTCTGCCGCCTACAGACGCTGCCGCTGCGCTTTTTCGACCAACGCCCGCACGGTGACTTGATGAGCCGGCTCACCAACGACGTGGAGAGCGTGAACCAGGCGTTGTCCGATGGAGTCGTGCAAATCGTCTCGGGCGCATTGGGCATGCTCGGCGTTGCAGCGATCATGTTGTGGATCAACCCCGTCCTGGCGATCGTCAGCATCGCCGCGATCGGTGGAATGTCGCTGGCGCTCAACCGGTGGCTCGCTCCCCGGCTGCGGACGGGCTTTCGCCAGCAGCAAACGTCGCTGGGCGCGCTCAACGCGCTGATCGAGGAGACCATCACCGGCCAGCGGGTCGTCAAGGCGTATGGGCGTGAGCCGGCAGTCATCGCCCAATTCGACGCGGCAAACGCCGCGCTGCGCCAGGCGGCAACGCGCGCGCAAATCTTCGCCGGCTTCCTGGGGCCGATGATGAACTGCGTGAACAACCTCGGCCTAGCCGTAGTAGCAGGCGTCGGCGGCGTCCTGGCCGTGCAAGGGCTGGCTACGGTGGGCATGATCGCCAGTTTTATCACTTACGCGAGGCAGTTCGGCCGGCCGCTCAACGAGCTGGCCACGCTCTACGGCGCGCTGCAGTCGGCGGTGGCCGGGGCGGAACGCGTGTTCGCGGTGATGGACGAAACGCCGGAGATCGAGGGGGAACGCCGCGCAGACGCACCCAAACCGGCTGCGCCGATCCATGGCGAAGTCGTCTTCGAGGAGGTGAGCTTCGGTTACACACCCGACGTGCCGGTGCTCAAGCGCGTCAGCCTGCATGCCCGGCCAGGCCAGATGATCGCGCTGGTCGGACCGACGGGCGCCGGCAAGACCACGATCATCAACCTGCTCACGCGCTTCTATGATGTGGATAGCGGGCGCATCATGATTGACGGTCGCGACATCCGCGAGTTCGACCGCGAGGCGCTGCGGCGACAACTCGGCATCGTGCTGCAGGATACGTTTCTGTTCACCGGCACGGTGATGGAGAACATCCGCTACGGCCGGTTGGACGCGAGCGACGCAGACGTGATCGCCGCTGCCAAGCTAGCCAACGCCGATGCGTTCATCCAGCGCCTGCCGCATGGCTACGACACGCTGTTGTCCGAGCGCGCCAGTAATCTAAGCCAGGGACAGCGCCAGTTGTTGGCCATCGCGCGCGCGATCCTGGCCGACCCGCGCATCCTGATCCTCGACGAGGCGACCAGCAGCGTGGACACGCGCACCGAGCAGCATATCCAGGAAGCGATGCGCCGGCTGATGGCCGGTCGCACCAGCTTTGTGATCGCCCACCGGCTGAGCACCATTCGCGACGCCGACCAGATCCTGGTGATCAGCGGCGGCGAAGTGGTCGAGCGCGGCGTGCATGCGCAGTTGTTGGCTGCACATGGGCTCTATGCGCGGCTGTATGCCGGGCAGTTCAGCCAAGATGGCCGATCTGTCGAGCCGGCGGCGAAGCCGAGGCCCGATGCAAAGGTGATGCACATGGCATGATGCCGGCAGCATCGCGATAAAACGGCAAACAAAAACCTCGTGAACTTCATGTTCACGAGGCTCGTTCGTGCTATCCGCGGTGACGGTCCGGTCCGCTGCGACGCAAGGGTGGCCGGCGTTCGCGTTCTCGCTCGCGCCCGCCACCATGGCTACCCCGTCCTCCGCCGTCGCGGCGCGGGCCACCGCGCCCGCCGGCGCGGTCGGCCTCCTGAGCCTCTTCCAGCGTCATGCCTTCCAGCACGGCCCTGCGGCTGAGGCGGATCTTGCCGTTGTCGTTGCCGATTACCATCACCGTCACTTCCTGGCCGACTTTCACTTCGTCGGCCACGTTGCGCACGGGATGATCGCTGAGTTGCGACACGTGCACCATGCCGTCCGTCTTCGGCATGATCTCGACGAATGCGCCGAATTCGGTGATGCGCACCACCTTACCGGTATAAATGCCACCCAGGGTGACCGAGCCGGTCATGCTCTCGATCATCTCGCGCGCTTTCTCGGCACCGCTGCCGTCCGGCGAGGAGATGAAGACGCGACCGTCGTCCTCGATGTCAATCTTTGCGCCGGTCTGATCCTGGATCGAGCGCACGGTCTTGCCCCCCGGCCCGATCACCGTGCCCAGCTTCTCGGGGTCAATGTTGATGATCAACATGCGCGGCGCGTGCGGCTTCAGCGTTGGGCGCGGTTCGGGGATCACTTCCAGCATGCGCTCTAGGATGGCCAGTCGCCCTTCGCGCGCCTGCTCCAGCGCCTGCTCGAGCACCTCGGTCGTCAGGCCGGCGATCTTGATGTCCATCTGCAGGGCAGTGATGCCTTTCTGAGTGCCGGCGACCTTGAAGTCCATGTCGCCGATGTGATCTTCCAGGCCCTGGATGTCGCTCAAGATGGCATAGCCCTCGGAGAGGCCGCCCGGCGCCGTGATCAGGCCCATGGCAATGCCGGCTACCGGCGCTCGGATCGGCACGCCGGCGTCCATCAACGCCAATGTGCTACCGCACACGCTGCCCATCGAAGTCGAGCCGTTGGACGACAGCGCCTCGCTCACCACGCGCAGGGTGTAGGGGAATTCGTCCTCGTCCGGGATGACCGGCAGGAGCGCCCGCTCGGCCAGTGCGCTATGACCGATCTCGCGCCGGCTGCTGCCACGCAGCACCTTCGCCTCGCCCGTCGAGAATGGCGGGAAGTTGTAGTGGTGCATGTAGCGCTTCTCTTCCTGCGGGTAGAGGCCGTCGAGCGGTTGGGCATCGGCTTTGCTGCCGAGCGTGACGATCGAGAGGATCTGTGTCTCGCCGCGGGTGAACAGGCCGGCGCCATGGGCGCGTGGGCTAAGATGATCGCCCACCTCCACCCAGATCGGTCGGATCTCCTTCAACGTGCGCCCGTCGGGCCGGATGCCATCGCGCAGGATGCGCGTGCGCACCGCTTCGCTGGTCACATCCTTGACTACCTGGTGCAGCTCATCGGCGTTCACATCGCCGATGGATTGCATCTGCGCCAGCACTTCGCCCTCGATCGCATCCAGGATGGCCTGACGCTCGGCCTTCTCCAATTCTTGGTCAATCGTCTCCTGAACGCGGTTGCCCAGCGCTTCGCGCACGCGCTGGTTGAAGGCTTCGTCGCGCCCGAACTTGGGGTAGTCGGCCTTGGGTTTGCCGACCTCCCGGCGCATGACGTGCTGCATGGCGATGAACTCCTGGATCGAGTCGTGCGCCAGTTTGAGCGCGCGCACCATGGTCGCCTCGTCCACCTCGTTCGCGCCGCACTCGACCATCACGATCGCGTCCTTCGTGCCGGCCACGCGCAGGTCGAGGTCGCTGTATTGCATCTCCGGGATGGTCGGGTTGACGATCAGCTCGCCGTTGATCAGGCCGATGCGCACCGCGCCAACCGGGTTGTCGAACGGCACGTCGCTGACCATGAGCGCCGCGCTGGCCGCGTTCACGGCCAGCACGTCAATGTCGTTGATCTGGTCGTGCGACAACGCCGTCACGATGATCTGTACATCGTTGCGCAGGTCATCGGGGAACAGCGGGCGCAGCGGCCGATCCACCAGCCGGGCGATCAAGATCGCCGCCTCCGGCGGCCGGCCTTCGCGGCGGAAGTAGCTGCCGGGAATGCGGCCGGCGGCATAGAGCCGCTCTTCGTACTCCACGCTGAGCGGGAAGAAATCAATCCCCTGCCGCACCGCTTTGGACATGGTGGCGGTGGCGAGCACCATCGTGTCGCCCATGCGCGCCGTCACCGCTCCACCCGCCTGACGGGCCAGACGACCCGTCTCAATGCGTATCTCCTTCTCGCCGATCCGCGCGGTGTAGACATGATTCTCCGGGATCGGCGCTTCGACGATGCGTGTTGCATCTGTAGACATATTGAACTTTTCTCCTTACAGAAACGGACGATCTGCGCCGGCGAGGCAACCGCGGGTACATCGCGCTTTGCGCCAACGCCGACCGTCGAACGAACATGGGAGGGAGGGGAGCGGTTAGAGGTTAGAGGTCAGCCGCGGAACTGAAAATTGAAAATTGAGAATTGAGAATTGAGAATTGAGAAAAGAATGGGGAATTCTTGAGCTTCTTACTTCTCTTCAATTCTCTAGTCTCCAATCTCTAATCTTGAATGCTCGATCTCACTTCCGAAGCTGGCCTCTAACATCTACGACCGCTACCCTCTCACCCTACACTGACCGGGGAGGCACAGCCCCTGTGCCTCTCCGACGAAACCGACTTACTTTCTTAACCCGAGTTTGACCAGAAGTTCCCGATAGCTAACTGGATCCTTGGCTGCCAAGTACTTCAGGTGTGCACGCCGCTTGCCCACGAGGACCAACAGGCCATGACGCGAGCTTTCATCGTGCTTGTGAACTTTCAAATGCTCGTTCAATTCGTTGATGCGTCGGGTCAGCAGCGCGATTTGAACCTCCGACGAGCCGGTATCGTTGGGATTGACCGCAAACTGTTCGATGATGGCGGCCTTCTCACCTTTGTTGAGAGCCACTTGTGCTTAAACTCCTTTCGTGAAACGCGCGGGTCCGCTCAAAGGCGCAGATGAACCGCGCAGGCTGAATTGACACCGTTATTTTACCATTGCCGATTCAATCATTTCTCCCGGAACCATTTGTCGTAAAGCGCCTCGTAGGTGCCGTCTTGCCGAATTGCCAGCAGTGCGTTGTTGATCGGTTCGCGCAGCGGGCTGCCTGGTTGGAGCACGATACCGTAGGTTTCCTCCTTGAAAATCGGGCCGACCATCTCAACCTTGCCGCGCCCCTGGGTGACGGCGTAATACTTGAGCACGGGGGCGTCATAAACGATGGCCTGCGCCTGGCCATTTTCTAGCGCGTCGTAGGCTTTCTCGATCGTATCCACGCCGACGAAGTTGATCCGCGCTTCAGATAAGTAGTTGGCGGCAGTGCTGCCTTTGACGGTAAAGATAGCCTTCCCGGGCAGGTCGGCCGGGCCGCCGATGTTCTGAGTGAGTTGTTGCACGGTGAGATCGGAGGTGATCGAAGCCGTGAATTGGGCGACGAAGATCACGCTCAGAACCATCCAAGCGATGGCCAGCAGACGCTTGAATACGCCGCTCGGTTTGGTCTTGTCGCCATACTCCCCGGTGGTCAGCGTGTTCACTGCCCACCACAGCGCTTCCCACACCCCGGGCAGGTAGGCTTTCGGGATCTCGCCGCCGCTGTTGCGCTCGGTCAGCCAGATCAAGTGCGCCATTGCCAGCGTGACCAACATCGCGATGCCGAGGATCTGCAACAGCACAGGCGAAAAGACCGCCGCAACCAGGTTCGAGAGCGTTTGCTCCGAACGGACGGGCACCATGATCTGCAAGCCGGCGTTGAAGAACGGATGCGAGAAGTCAATGCGCGCTTCGCGTTCCGCCGTCATGCTGATGCCGGCGATGGCGACGTCGGCTTTTCGCTGCTCGACCATCTCGATCTGCTCGGTGACGCTCTGGACGATCACCCACTCGTAGTCGGCGCCGATGCGTTGGGCGACGACTTCCCAGAGATCAATGCTGAAGCCACTCAGCCGGTTGCCCGCTTCGACAGTGACGAATGGCTCAAGTGGCTTGGTGACGACTTTGAGCGGTGGGGTGCGCTGTTGTTGGGCAAAGCCGAGGGCCGGCCGCCATTCGATGCACAAGGCGGCTGTGAAGAGCAGCGCTAATGCGAAGCGTGCGCCTCCTGACCGATTGGCTTTCATGTTTGAATCCCTGGGAGCGATCGTGCGCTTATATTCCCGAAAGGTATCTTACCTATAATCCGCCGTCCATGGGGCTCATACAAATCCACGCTAATCTGGCGACAGCAGTGATTCTCTTCAACGCTATCCTCGGCCTGTGGGGCATGATCAAATTCCTCCGCGGCGATAGCCTGGACGGCAACTACCTCGGCGCAATCGCACTCAGCCCCATCCTCGGCCTGGTGCAAATGGCAGTTGGCCTGCTGTTGATCAGTATGGGGTTAGGGATGAATGTGCGCTTCGTGCACTATCTGTATGGCGCACTCGTCATCATCAGCGTTCCGGCGGTATTCGCATTCACGCGTGGCCGCGACGACCGAGGGGCAGTCTTGCTGTACGCCGCGGTGTTGTTGCTCACCTCGGCATTCGGTTGGCGCGCCCAAATGACCGGCTACGAAGCGCTGGGGTTTTGATCGCTCGGATTCCCAAGCCTTCGCGATCTTCACTCGATTAACCGCTGGCGTAGGGCGTTCAAGTCGTTCGGCGACAGGCCGACGCTCTGCAGGTAAGCGCGCGTGCCACCGTAACGTTCGTCCACATAGCGTAACGCGAACTGCACATACTCCGGCGCGGTGCGCATCAGGCTGAGAGCAAAGGCGCGTTGCGCCTCGTCAAGCGGCTCCAGCCACTGCTGGGTGCGCGGGCGCAGCCACTCCTCGCTCACCGCATAGTCCCGCGCGATGTCGTCGCGCACGACGCCCACCAGATCGAGCAGCAGCGCGGAGATGATGCCGGTGCGATCCTTGCCGGCCGTGCAGTGTAAGACCACCGCGCCGGGCACGGCGTGGGCGATGGCGCGCATAACCTCGGCGATCGTCTCGCCGCGCCGGTCGAGCACATAGGCGTGCCATTCATCGCGCGAACGGGCGAACAAAATGTCTTCTTCAGTGCGATTGTCCTCGTCGAGCAGCGGAATGTGGTGGAGGGTTACCCGGTCGCGTTCGGAGTTGAGTGCTTCAGCCAGGTGTGGGTAACGGGCAATCTCCGCAGGGTAGCGCAGGTCAATTACCGTTTTCACGCCGTAATCCAACAAGGCGCGGACGCCGGCATCGGTCAGATGGCCGGGATTGTCCATGCGCACGAGCGCGCCCCAGCGCGTCGCCCGGCCGTCATGCGTGCCAAGCCCACCCAGGTCGCGCACGTTCAGGCAGCCATCCCAGTGTAGCCGCCGCATCGTGATGTCCATCATGCGCGCGATTCTACGAGCTGGTGTGTTAAGACTGCATCATTCGGGCTTTACGTGGATAGGTGAACGCGCGACCCACTAGGCGGAGGCAGATGCAGCATGTGCCGCTTCCTGCCGAAACCAGACATCCTGCGCACGGATAAAGCGGCGCGTGGCGCGCTTGATCGCGGCAATGGCTTGATCGAGCGTCGTCCGGCCCATGACGACGAGAGCCATTTCTCGGTAGCCGAGCGCGGACATAGACGGGAGGCGCAGCGCAGCGTCGGCGTCGAAGCCGTGCTGGCCAAGAAAGTCGAGCAGCGCTTCCGTCTCGGCCAGCCAGCCCTGCTCGATCATGCGCATCAGGCGGGCATCGGCGCGCGCGTAGAGCTCATCGCGCGGTGGGTTGATGTAGATCACCTCGGTGCGCCAGTTGGGCGGCTCGCGCCTTTGCAGTTCGCTCCACCGCCGGCCGGAGACTTCCATGACTTCGAGCGCGCGCACGACCCGTCGCACGTTGCGCGGGTCAATCGTCCGGGCAGCGTCGGGATCGCGCGCGGCCAATTCGGCGAAGAGCGCTGCCGAGCCGTGCTCTTGCGCATAGTGCAGCCACTTCTCTCGCAGGTCGTCGTGAGGCGGTACAGGTGGCACACGCCAACCGCGCAAGACTGCACGGACGTATTGGCCGGTGCCGCCGACCAGCAGCGGCGTCTTGCCGCGCGCGCGGATGTCCGCGATGGCGGCCTGTGCCAGTTCGACGTACTCGCCCAGCGAGAAGCGTTCATGCGGCTCGCGCAAGTCAATCAAGTGATGGCTCACCAAGTGCTGCTCGGCCGGCGTCGGTTTGTTCGTGCCGATGTCCATCCGCCGGTAGACGTGGCGCGAATCGGCGGAGACGATTTCACCGTTAACCTGGGGAGCCAGCGTCATCGCATAAGCCGATTTGCCGGCTGCCGTCGGGCCGATAATGGCAATCAAGTCGGGCGCCTCGCGAGTCATGAGAGAATTGTATGCGGCGGCGTGCAACGCTTCGGCTTTAGCCAAAAATTGAATCTTGACGCTTGCTCTCAAATAAAGGTAGAATCATATGCTTTTGAGTGCAGACGCGTCTGTGCAGGCCAGCGCGCCGATGTAGCTCAACAGGCAGAGCAACCGATTTGTAATCGGTAGGTTACGGGTTCAACTCCCGTCGTCGGCTAGTGGTTTTGGGTCGATGTCCCGAGCGGCAAAGGGGGCGGACTGTAAATCCGCTGGCAGAAGCCTTCGCAGGTTCGAGTCCTGCTCGGCCCACTGAATCGCCCACATAGCTCAGTAGGTAGAGCACACCCTTGGTAAGGGTGAGGTCACCGGTTCGATCCCGGTTGTGGGCTTGGGTCTGGTTTATTGGCCGCTGGTCGTTGGTAACGGGGTGGTGTTAACGCACACCCGTGTGCCTATAGCCAGTCGTTCAATGGCCGGTTACGAAATTACTAATTACAGAGCACAGCAAACCATGGCGAAGGAGAAATTCGTACGGACGAAGCCGCACGTGAACATCGGGACGATGGGACACATTGACCACGGGAAGACGACGTTGACGGCGGCGATCACGAAGGTGCTGGCGCTGAAGGGCAAAGCGCAGTTCATGGCGTATGACCAGATTGACAAAGCGCCGGAGGAGCGCGAGCGCGGGATCACCATCTCGATTGCGCACGTGGAATACGAGACGGACAAGCGGCACTATGCGCACGTGGACATGCCGGGGCATCGAGACTACATCAAGAACATGATCACGGGGGCGGCGCAGGTGGACGGGGCGATCCTGGTGGTGGCGGCGCCGGACGGGCCGATGCCGCAGACCAAGGAGCACGTGCTGCTGGCGCGGCAGGTGGAAGTGCCGAGCATCGTGGTGTTTCTGAACAAGGTGGACATGATGGACGACCCGGAGCTGCTGGAGCTGGTGGAGATGGAGCTGCGGGAGTTGCTGAACAAGTATGGATATCCGGGGGACGAGACGCCGATCGTGCGCGGGAGCGCGAAGCAGGCGTTGGACAGTCCGAGCACGGACATCAACGCGCCGGAATACAAGTGCATCTTGGAGTTGATGGACGTGGTGGACAACTACATTCCGACGCCGGTGCGGGCGGTGGACAAGCCGTTCATGATGCCGATCGAGGACGTGTTCAGCATCAAAGGCCGCGGGACGGTGGTGACGGGGCGGATCGAGCGCGGGACGGTGAAGGTCGGAGACACGGTAGAGATCGTGGGGCTGCGGGAGACGCGGAGCACGGTGGTGACGGGGTTGGAGATGTTCCACAAGGTGCTGGACGTGGCGGAAGCAGGGGACAACTGCGGGGTGCTGCTGCGCGGGATCGAGCGGGACGATGTGGAGCGGGGGATGGTGCTGGCGAAGCCGGGGAGCATCAAGCCGCACGACGAGTTCGAGGCGCAGGTGTATGTGTTGAGGAAGGATGAGGGGGGACGGCACAAGTCGTTCTTCAGCGGGTATCGGCCGCAGTTCTACATTCGGACGATGGACGTGACGGGGGAGGTGCAGTTGCCGGAAGGGGTGGAGATGGTGATGCCAGGGGACAACGTGACGATGCGGGTGAAGCTGATCGCGCCGGTGGCGTTGGAGCAGGGGTCGAAGTTTGCGATCCGGGAAGGGGGGCTGACGGTCGGCGCGGGCTCGATCACCAAGGTGTTCGAGTAGGAAGTCCACTCCCGACTCCCCTATCCCGCGAGCTTGCAGCGCAACCAAAACGGGGGAGTCGGGAGTGGAAAATGGTGGATAATCTTCGCTTGAAGGGCAGTAGCTCAAGTGGTAGAGCACTCGACTCCAAATCGAGCGGTTGTGGGTTCAAGTCCTGCCTGCCCTGTAACGACGAGTGACTAGGGGCGTCCTGTTAATTGGGGACGCCCCTAAGTAATGTGATGACCTATGGCAAACCAAGACGTCGCTGAAAAGAAGTCGTCCGGCGGGCCTGGCTTCATTGAGCCGATCCGTGACTACATACGCGAGACGCTGGGCGAGCTGCGCAAAGTGCACTGGCCGACGCGCACAGAAGCGCGCAACCTGACGATGGTCGTACTGGCGGTGACCGTCGCCATGGCTGTTTTTCTCGGCCTGTTCGACTTCCTTTTCGGCCGCTTGATCGAGGAGATTTTGCTGTCCAACATCATTGCCATCGCAATTGCCGTGGTCATCGTGCTTTCAATCATCGTGCTGGTCGTGTTCGCCAGCCGAGACCGCCGGTGAATAGGGCGTGATGCGAGATGAATTTCGAGAGTGTAAATGAGACCGATCGGCCAACCGATGCGGTGCAGAGCGAAATCGGCGGTGCTGTCGCCGAAACGCCCTCGGTCGTTCACGAATTGCCGCTGTCGGAGGGAGCGCGCGAGCTCGAGACATTGATCGAAGAGCAGCCGGTTGAGCCAACCGTTGGTGAGCCCGTCGCTTCCGAAGCAGAAGCAACGCCGGCCGCGCCTCAGGCCGAGATGCCATCTTTCGCAACGACCGAGGCGCCGTCCGCCTCAGATGCGTCGGAGTCGCCGATGGTGGATGGGAGCGTCCAGGTCGAACAGCCGGCTGAATCGCCTACGCCAGTAGCATCATCCGCCGAATCGCAAGCAGAGCCGGTTGTCGAAAGCGACGAAAGTGCGTCGGCAGAGAAGGTCGTCCAACCGCCTGCAGACGAGCCCTCCATCGTCGAGGCCGCTGCATCCGGCACAGTCGAGGCCGAGGAAGAGGAACTCGTCATCCGGCTGCCAAAACGGCGCAGCAAGTCTGCCAAGTCGGACAAGCCGAAGACGCCGCGCAAATCGGCGAAGAAAGCCGAAAAGCTGCCCGATCCGGGCGACGGCACCGGCTACGAGGCACCCTACGTGCCGGAGGGCGTCGAGTCGCCCGACGAGCCGCAGTGGTATGCCATCCACTGCTACTCGGGTTACGAGAATAAGGTCAAACACAACCTAGAGCAGCGCATCGAAACGATGGGCATGGCCGATAAGATCTTCGAGGTCGTCGTGCCCACTGAAGACGAAATTGAGGTGCGCGACGGCAAGCGTCGCACGGTCGAGCGCCGCGTGTTCCCCGGCTACGTCATGGTGCGCATGAAGATGAGCGAGGACTCTTGGCACGTGGTGCGCAATACGCCCGGCGTGACGCGCTTCGTCGGCATGGGCAATCGGCCGCAGCCGCTCAGCCCGCAGGAAGTCAATCAGATCCTGCGTCGCATGGAAGCGGAGGCACCCAAGATCAAGGTCAACTTCCGTGTGGGCCAAAAAGTGCGCATCACCGACGGCCCCTTCGCCGATTTCATGGGGTTGGTGGACAAGATAGACACCGAGCGCGCCAAGGTGACCGTGCTGGTTTCATTCTTCGGGCGCGAAACACCGGTCGAGTTGGACTTTTTGCAAGTTGAGAAGATGTAGCGCTTTCGCTCGCCGCGAACCGAGCGAGAGGCAGGATGGTGTGGGAGAGTGCAAGCTCGTTTGACCACAAGGAGTGAACCATGGCAAAGAAAGTCAAGTCAGTCGTCAGCATTCAAATCGAGGCGGGCAAGGCCAGTCCGGCGCCGCCGATCGGCCCGTCGCTCGCGCCGCATGGCATCAACCTGATGATGTTCTGCAAGGAATACAACGCGCGCACGGCCTCGATGGCAGGTTATATCATCCCGGCCAAGATCACCGTCTATACGGACAACTCGTTCACCTTCACGCTGGGCACGCCGCCGACTGCGCAGCTCATTCGCAAGGCGGCGGGCATCGAAAAGGGTTCGGCCATGCCGAACCGCAACAAGGTCGGCAAGATCACCAAGGCGCAGGTCAAGGAAATCGCTGAGATGAAGATGAAGGATCTGAACGCAGTTGATCTGGAAGGCGCGATGAAGCAAGTGATGGGCACGGCCCGCAGCATGGGCGTGGAGGTCGTGGACTGAAAGCGGTTGCGCGCTCACGGGCGCGCAACCTTGGTAACGTGGGAGAGCATTCGCTCGTTGGAACCACAAGGAGTAATTTCGATGGCGAAAGCAGGCAAGAAATATCTCGCTGCAGCAGAGAAAGTAGATCGGAACAAGCTGTATTCGACCACTGAAGCGGTGCAACTCGTCAAGGACACCAGCTTCACGAAGTTCGACGCGACCGTCGAGTGCCATGTCCGCTTAGGCGTAGACCCGCGCCAGGCCGATCAGCAGGTGCGCGGTGTGGTGGTGCTGCCCAATGGCCTGGGCAAGACGGTGCGTGTGCTGGTGTTCGCTCAGGGTGAAGGTGCGCGGATTGCGCGGGAAGCCGGTGCCGACATCGTGGCCGACACTGACGAATGGATCAAGAAGATTCAGGACGGCTTCACCGATTTCGATGTGGCAATCGCGACGCCTGACATGATGGGCAAGGTCGGTCGCTTGGGCAAAGTACTCGGCCCGCGTGGCCTAATGCCCAACCCGAAAGCCGGCACGGTGGTGCAGCCCGACGACATTCCGCGTGTAATCAAAGAAGCGCGCGCCGGTCGCGTCGAATTTCGTCTGGACAAGACGGGCAATTTGCACGTGCCGGTGGGCAAGGTGAGCTTCAGCCCCCAGGCGCTCAACGAGAATCTCATCGCCTTCCTCGATGCAGTGAACAAAGCCAAGCCTGCGGCGGCGAAAGGCACCTATATGAAGCGCATCACGCTGACCTCGACGATGGGGCCAGGGGTGCGCGTAGACCCGACCTCGCTGGTGCGCGCATCCGCATAGATATGCGCCCGACGCGCTCCGCATAACTCGTTGTCCCTACGCGCATACAGGGTGCATTTCAAAATGGGGGAGCGCGGACTGGGATCAATCCCAGCGCTGAGCATACGGGCAAGCCGCGCGCATCCCGCCCCTTTCAGCCCAGGCGTTTACGCCGGGGCGGATCTGCCCTCGTTGGCGAATGCACCCCCGCGTACACGGTCAGTGATGTGATTGTGGTATAGTTTGAGTCTGCAACTGCCGGTGACTACGGGTCTCCCTGAACAAAGGGATGTAAATAGCGCCCGTATAGGTGGGATGCACAAGCGAAAGGACACGCTCGCAGGCATCTGCCTGCGGAGTTCACATGAGCGATGTGCGCCTCGGCCTGTCACCGGTCGGGGCGCAATTGATTTTCCTTTGCTGTGAAGGACTAGATGAGGAGGTGAAGACTTGGCAATCTCAAGAGAGAAGAAAGAGAGCATCGTCGCCGAATATGCCGAGCTGATCGGCAAGAGCCAAGCGATGATCATCACCCATTACGGCGGCTTGAAGATGCCCGAGCTCGACAAGGTGCGTAGCCAGATGCGTAGCGCGCAGGCCGAGTTCCACGTCACCAAGAACACATTGGTGCGCCGCGCCTTGAAAGACGCCGGCTACGATGTGCCTGCCGAATGGCTGACCGGCACGACCGCGATGAGCTTCTGCTTCAAAGATCCAGCGGCGGTGGCGAAGGCCCTCGGCGAGTTGACCAAAGAGTTCGAAAAGCTCAAGGTCGTCGGCGGTGTGCTGAGCGGCAAGGCCATCACGAAGGAGGAAGTCGAAGCTCTGGCGTCGTTGCCGTCACTGGATACATTGCGCGCGCAGCTCATCGGTGCGATCTCGGCGCCGGCATCGAACCTCGTCGGCGTGCTCAACGCCGCTATCGGCAGTGTGATGTATGCCTTGCAGGCGAGGATTGACAAGGAAACGCCGAAAGAGGCGTGAGTCGGAACATGGGGATCAGAGATTAGAGATTAGAGATTGATGATTGACGATCGGTGAACCATGATCATGGATCATCAATCGTCATCGAGGAGAAGCACAAATGGCAGATTTGAATGCGATCGTCGAACAGTTGAATAGCCTGACGCTGCTGGAAGCGGCGCAGCTGAAGAAAATGCTTGAGGAGAAGTGGGGCGTGACGGCTGCCGCTGCTCCGGTCATGGTGGCGGGTGCAGCGCCGGCGGCTGCAGGGGCTGGGGCTGCCGCTCCGGCGGAGGAGAAGACCGAATTCGACGTGGTGTTCGAGGACATCGGTCCGAAGAAGATCGAAGTGATCAAGGTCGTGCGCGCTATCACCAACCTCGGTTTGAAAGAGGCCAAGGACCTAGTGGAAGCGCCCAAGTCGGTGATCCAGTCCGGCGTTTCGAAGGAGACGGCCGAAGAGACCAAGAAGAAGCTCGAAGAGGTCGGCGCCAAGGTCATCATCAAGTGAAGGCGTCGTTGCACGTCAGATTCTGCACCTTGGGAGGGCGAAGCATCCTTGCGAATGCTTCGCCCTTATGATTTTTCTTATCGCGATGTGGACGCAGGTGCACGATGCGCGCTTGTGGGACGGGGCGTTGCGTGCGCTTCCCATGCCGCATCTGCTCCAGTCGTGGGCGTGGGGCGACTTCAAGTCGCGCTGGGGCTGGACAGCGGAACGCTGGTTGCTGAGCGACGCCAGCGGAGGTCCGCGCGCGGCGGTGCAGGTGTTGATGCGTCGCATCCGCCGGTTGCCCTTCTGCGTGTTGTATGCGCCCAAAGGACCGATCGCTGCCGACGACGATGCGTTCGATGAGGCACTGGCGCTGTTGGAGCAGCGCGCTCAGGCACAACGTGCGATCTGGGTGAAGATGGACGGCGATCCGGCAGCGCCGGATGATGGAGACGTGCTCAACCGGCGCCGGGCGTTGCTGGCTGCGCGTGGCTGGCGCTACTCGCCTGCGCAAGTCCAGTTTCGCAATACCATGCACACCGATCTCCGCCGAAGTGACGACGTGTTGCTGGCGGCGATGAAGCCCAAGACGCGTTACAACGTGCGCTTGGCAGAGAAGCGCGGCGTGCGTGTGCGCGTGATCATGCCGATCGGCGACGCCGACGCGCATTTGCTCTACGATATGTATGCCGAAACGGCCCAACGCGATGGGTTCGTCATTCGCGAGGGGGCATACTACTTTGATGCGTGGCGGGCGTTGAAGGGCGTCGCGTTCGTTGCAGAGCATGAGGGGCAGGCGCTGGCCGGGTTAGTGCTGCTTTGCTTTGCCGATCGCGCGTGGTACTTCTACGGCATGTCGCGCTCGGTGGGCCGCGAGCACATGCCGAACTATCTGCTGCAGTGGGCGGCGATGCGTTGGGCGCGCGACCAAGGCTGCACCCTCTATGACTGGTGGGGCGCGCCGGATAAGCTCGACGAGGGTGATGCGATGTGGGGCGTGTATCGCTTCAAGGAAGGCTTCGGGGCGCGCTTCGTCGAGGGCCTCGGCGCTTGGGACTTTGCGCCGTCGTCCCTTGCGTATGCTGTCTATCTCAAACTCGCCCCGCGCTTGATTCGCTCGGGTTTAGCCTGAGCGGTCGAACCACTCGAAGCGGCCTGCCCCCTGACGAGATGATGGACAATACGTGCACATTCTGGATCACGGGAGCATCATGCGAACACAATTCATTGCCGGCAACTGGAAGATGAACAAGACGGTGAGCGAGGCCTATGACCTGGCCATCGAGTTGATTACCGGGCTGCGCGCAGTGCGCGAGACGGAGGTGGCGTTGTGTCCGCCGTTCGTAGCGTTGACGGCGGTCAAGTCGGCGATTGCCAACACGATGATCAAACTCGGTGCGCAGAACATGCACGATCAAGACAAAGGCGCGTTCACCGGCGAAATCTCGCCGGTGATGCTGGCCGGCCTGGCCGACTACGTCATCCTCGGCCATTCCGAGCGGCGCCAACATTTCGGCGAAAGCGATGCTTTCATCAACCGCAAGGTGCTCGCTGCGCTGCGACACGGCCTGCGGCCCATCCTGTGCATCGGCGAGACGCTGGAGCAGAACGAGTGCGGCGAGACCGAAGCAGTGCTTGCACGGCAGTTGCGCGCCGACCTGGCCGGCGTCGCCGCTGAAGATGCAACGAAGGTCGTCATCGCTTATGAGCCGGTGTGGGCTATCGGCACTGGCCGGGCGGCCACAGCAGACGACGCCCAGCAGCGCTGTGCCTTTGTGCGCGCCCAGCTTCGCGACTTGTTCGGGGCACCAGCCGAGGAGATGCGCATCCAGTACGGCGGCAGCGTCACGCCGGCGAACGCGCCTGAAATCTTGCGCCAGCCCGATGTGGACGGCGCCCTGGTGGGCGGTGCGAGCCTGAAGGCCGAGGACTTCATCGCCATCGTCCGGGCGGCCAAAGGGAATCTGTGAAGCGGTGCTTCTCACCTTCCTCCTCTTCCTCATCGCTTTCGGCGCGGTGCTGGTGCTGGAGCGGTTCGTCCATCGTCGCCTGCAGGAAGTCTTTCTGCTGTTGACCGGTCACATCGAAGCAGCAACGCTGCTGTACTCGCTGGTGTTGCTGCCGGGCGTGGCGCTGCATGAAGTGAGTCATGCCGTGATGGCGGCGTTGCTGGGCGTGCGCGTGCGACGGTTGTCGCTGCGACCGGAGCGCCAGCGTAACGGCGTGGTGCGCTTGGGCTACGTCGAAGTGTTGCGCAGCGATGCCTTACGCACCAGCCTGATCGGTGCTGCACCCTTGTTCAGCGGCATCGCCGCCCTCATCCTCATCGGTGCGCTGGTGTTCGACCTGGGCTCGATGCAGTTGGCCCTAGCCGACGGCAGCACGCAAGGGGTGATTGACCGGCTGCTCGCCCTGCCTCGCGCAACTGACTCATGGCTGTGGATCTACATAGTGTTCGCCATCGCGAACAGCATGATGCCGTCGTCGTCGGACACACAGTCGTGGCCGCCGGTGATCGGGTTCATAGCCATCTTCGGCGCAGCGCTACTCCTCGTGGGCGGCACCGGTCTAATTTCGGCTGTTGCCCCTTTTGCCCAGGATGCTGCGCGCTGGTTGACGGCCGCCTTCGCGCTCACGGCGTTCATTGACCTCGTGGTGATCGCTGCACTCGTGCTCCTAGCCAGAAGCATTGCCCTTCTCACCGGCCGGCGCGTGGAGTTCAAATGAGGGTTCGCGCTCGTGCTTGGCCGGCGTGTTTACAATCTACACAAAGGGGGTGCATGTGAATCCACTGGCCATCATCGCTCGCGCGCTCATCGCCGGCGCAGCGGCGGCTCAGGAAGTCGTGCCTCAGGCGATCCAGGATGCCTATCAAGGCTTGAAGTTGCTCATCATCAAGAAGTTCGGCGCGGCAGGCGGTGCTGAAGGAGGAGCTGGCCTTCACGCTCGGCGTGGACTGGGATAGCCTGGTGGCGAGACCAAGGGCGGCAAGTCGCGCGCATTGATTGACTACTTCACCCGGGATGGTCGTTTCGACGTGCTCTACGACGCGGCAAAGGCCAAGCGGCCGCGCTATCCCTGGTGAAGTAGCATTGGGGCGTGAACTTCACGTCGTTCGACCAACTGCTTTACCTCGACGCGCGCTGCACGCTGGCGACGGCGCAAGGTGCAGCGTTGCTGATCTTCGGCAATTGCGCCGGCGCGCTGGCTCGCCGGTTGTCGGCAGATGGCAAAATCGCTTGCGCGGAAACGACGGCCCGCGTGCTTTTCGGCCTGCCCATTCTGACTGCCCCGTTCCCCTTGTTCGTCGGCGCAGTGATGACCGAGCGCAATACGTTGCTCGACCAGATGTCGGCCTTCGCCTGGATCGAGGATAACTTTATCGAGCAGCCGCGCGCCGAAGTGTTCGGCCTGACGCCGTTCGGCGAGCAGCCGGTGCTGTTCGTGCGAGACTTCGACATGGACCGGCCGGTGGAGGCATGGCTGCAGACGCCTCAGCCGGCGAGTTGGGCGCGCGTGGTCGGCGCAGCCATTGCTTCATCTCAACATACAGGTGAGGCCCAGTCGCTCGTGCCGGACGAAGCGGCGTTGGCGCTGATGGCGCTCGATCTGCCGGCGGATGCGCAGCCGTTCGTCGCATCTCTGACAATGGACGTGACACGCGGCGTCTCGCTCAAAACTGCGCTACGTCAGCGTCGCAAGACGACCGACCTTGCTTTGATGCGCGTATGTGATGGATGGCGCGTATTTTCGCGGGCAGCTAGCGTGGTGCGACTGAATCCGCTCCGGGATCAATCCAATCGCGTCGAAGATGTGTTGAGGCTGGCGCCGCCCAAGCGGTGGTGAGTCAGAGCAGGTCGCGCAGGTCACCGCTATGCGCACGCAGCAACCGGCGGATGCGGGCCACGTCGGCGTCGCCCAGCGGGGGCAGACGGGCAAAGAACGCACGCTCGCTAGGGGTCAACTCAGACGAGATCGGTGTGGGTCCAGAGTCGCGTTGAAGAGCAATCAAACTGCCGGCGCCACAGCGATAGCATTGTACGGCGAGCGTGACCGTATTCAGGCGCTGGCGGATGAAGTGGATCGCCGATGGCTCGTAGGGTGAGCCGCAGAGGGGACAGGTCAGGTCACCCGCGAGTAGTTCGATGACTTGAGAATCGCTATCCGTTTCGAGTTCCACACCGAGCCACTCGTCGTGGTTGTGTTCCACCTATCCCCTCCTTTCAGGTTCTCAGCCGGCGGGCTCTGCCGCTTCGGCTTCTGGCGCTGTTTCCGGTGTGGTTGTCTCGGCCGATTCAGCCACATTCGTCGCGACGGCGGTGCCTTCTTGCTGTACGATCACGGTGACGGCCGGCGCCGCCTCTGCGCTCAGGCGTACGGGCACCGTATACGTGCCAACTTCGCGAATCGGCTCGCGCAGCGCGACTTTGCGTTTGTCGAATTCGCTGCCGAGGTTCTTGGCGATCGCGTCGGCGATCTGCGCCGATGTGATCGAGCCGTAGAGCTTGCCCTTCTCACCGGTGCGGACGTTGAAGATGAGCTTCATACCGGAAAGCACTTGAGCGAGTGCCTCAGTGTCGGCCTTTTCGCGGGCGCGCTTCTCGATGGCGGCCTGCTTGATGCGCTCGGCACGTTTGACCGCTGCTGGCGTGGCCAGTACGGCCAAGCCGCGCGGCAACAAGTAATTGCGGCCGTAGCCGTCGGCGACGGTTTTCACTTCGCCGGCCAGGCCGAGGTTATACACATCCTGCAAAAGTAAGACTTTCATCGCGTTTCTGTGCCGTCTGTCGCGTTCTTCCCTAAGGATTGCGGGCGTGATTATAACTGCTTTTGTAGGCTCGAAAGGGATCGGGTGCATTCGCGTATAGGGGCAAAATTTACACGGTAGGGCGCGGACTCCCTTCCGCGCCCGATACATGCCGCGAATGGGGCAGACGTAGCAGACCCGCCCTGGCGTAAACGCCTGGGATGAAAGGGGGGCGGGATGCGCGCGGCTTGCCCGCAGGCTCAGCGCGGGGATTTATCCTAGCGGGATGACCGACGCCCACAAATCTGCGCTAACCCCCTCGGCTCTTTACCGACCCGGGGTTGCGCCGGATTGCTGTCCGGGCGGGGCCGGAAAGATCCGGAAAGTAATCGGAAGCAACATTCGTTGCTCTTCGGTCACATCGCCCCTAATCTCGCCCGCCGGATATGCCACCGTTTGCACGTTGACGTAGAGCATATTGAGTAGCAGGCAGTTCAGATCGCCGGGAGTGATGCCGATCTTGCCTGCCAGCGTGCCTGGGCCGAATGCGCTCGTGCTGGAATACAGCGTGTAAAGGATCGGACCGTTTTGCCCCGGCGCGCCACGGCGGATGTGTACGGCGGTGACCACCGGTGCAGCAGTGTTGATCAGGATCTTGTAGCTCAGCTCGGTGCGGTTCACATCGAGCACGAAGAAGGCCGAGCCGCTGGCCGTCGTCGTCACCGGCGGCGACTCACGCGCGCCGGTCATCGCGCCGAAGTAGCGATCCGAAACTGCAACTGGGTAGATCTGCCCACGAATCTCGCCGCCGGGATGATCGGTGGTGTGCACGTTGATATAGTAACCGCCCGTCGTCAGGCGATAGACTTGGTCGTTCGTCAACGTCACCACGCCCGTGCCGCTCAGGTCGAGGTTGAAGGCGATGCCGCCGGTCTCGGTGATCGTGCCGGTGTGGATGTGCATGCCGGTGACCGTCGAGGTCATGCTGTCGGTGACGATTTTGTAAGTCAGCGCGTTGGTCAACGAATCGAGCACCAGACTGGCCAGGCCGGTCGCAGCAGTCGCGATGGGCGTGGGAAGTTCGTTCGCGCCGCTCAGCTCGGCGCGGTAGGTGAGAAAGCGGCGTGGCGGCTCGACCTGTCCGCGGATTTCACCGGTAGGGTGGGCGACCGTGTGGATGTTGACGTAGGCGTTGGCGGTCAGCAGGTCAACGGCCGTCGTCGCGGTTACTATCGCCGTCCCGATGAGTGGCGTCGCCGGGCTGAGCTGGCCGCTGCCTGCCGCCAGCAGGTCCACGACCACCGGCCCGTTCACCCCGGCCGGCCCCTTGTGGATATGCGCCATCGTCGCACTGGGTATGCCGGTGACGGTTACCGCGAAGGGCAACTGGCCGGTCGAGCGCATCAAGTCGAAAGTCGCCTGGCCCGAGGCTAGGGTAGCGACCGGCGGCACTTCGTTCGCTCCACTCAGCATCGCGCGCAGCAGCACTTCGTTCGGCCCGAGTTGACCGCGCATCTCGCCTGTGGGATGCAGCGCTGTGCCTACGCTGACGTATAGGTTGCCGTCGCGCAGTGCCGTGATCCGGGTGGGCGAGATGGGTGATGTGCCGCTGATGGGTGTCGTTGGATTGAGCGTGCCGCCACCCAGCGCCAACAGATCGAAAGCGAGCGGGCCGTTCGAGCCCACCGGTGCTTCGTAGATGCCGGCGATCGTCGCGCTCGGGACGCCGGTGACTTGCAGGAAGAAGGCGAACTGGTCCTGGGCATCGCTGAGGAGTATGAGCGCCGAGCCACTGTTGGCGCTGATGAGGGGTGGTACCTCGGCATCGCCGCTGAGCTGCGTGCCGAACGCGCGGATCGCCTCGCGCGGGAAGAGCTGGCCGCGTAGTTCACCGCCGGGGTGGGCTGCGGTGTGCACGTTGACGTAGTAGTTGCCCGCGAAGAGATCGGCGACTTGTGCGGGCGTGAGGTATACCGCGCCGCTGAGCGGTGAAGTACTGCTCAGCACGCCGGCGCCGAGGAGGTCGAAGACGACCGGCCCGTTCGCGCCGATCGGGCCGCGGTGGATGTGAGCGGCAGTCGCGCTGACGATGCCGGTCACGCTAATCGTGTAGCTCAGCCGGCGCGTGGTGCGTTCGAACGTCATGCGCGCCATGCCATATGCGCCGGTGAAAGGCACGGCCGGCGCTTCGTTGGCCTGCAGCAATGTAGCGCGAAACTCGGTGAAGACCGGCCGGTGCACTGCATGCGTCAGACGCGGCGCGACGATGGGGGTGGCGAGCGAGGCGGTGACCAGCGAGGTGATCATCCTTCGCAAGAGGGTCGCTTTCATGGGGCTCCTCCTATTCGTCGAGTCGCTGCGCCACATGCGCCTGTGCGCAGCTTCGATCCTGAGCATGCGAATGCGCTGCGTTGTCAGCGCGGTCTGGCGCGCGGGCGTGCGACATGGACGCGGCGATAGACGGCAGTTGCTCGACCGAACGCAATGCTAAACGACCGATAGTATAGCGCTGCTTGCGTCCATTCGTGAATACAATCTGCCTATGCTTGCTCAAGCAAAGCGGTTCGATGCATCTTTCGCGCCGGTCGTCAAAGTTGCCATCGCAGCTACGCTGGTTGCGGCGGTCATCGTCGCCGCCTTGTGCATCGCTCACCAGCTTCTCGCCCTCACCCATCGCTACCCGCTGGATTACGGCGAAGCGCCGCTGGTGGATCAGGCCATGCGCTTGGCGCGCGGCCAGAACATCTATCGCGCCGACATTTCGGCGCCGCCGTTCACCATCTCCAACTATCCACCGCTCTACGTCGCGACGATGGCGCCGTTCGTCGCGTTGTTCGGCCCATCGTTCTTCTTTGGCCGGCTGATCTCGATCGTGTGCGCATGGATTTGCGCGATCTGCCTCGGGCTGATTGTCTGGCAGGTCACGCGTGATCGCGTGGCTGCCTTGCTGAGTGGACTGAGCTTCCTGGCCTTTCCGTTCGTGGTGCGTTGGTCGTCGTTTGCGCGTATTGACCTGCTGGCATTGGCGTTCAGCTTGGCGGCGCTGGCCGTGCTTGCTCGCCGGCCGCTCGCCAACCGGCGTATGGTCGCCGGCGCGCTGCTGTTGGTTGCAGCGATCTACACGCGCCAATCGTATGCGCTGGCAGCACCGCTGGCGGCCTTCGTGTGGGTGCTGTTGCAGGAGGATGTCCGGCGCGCCTTCGGGTTGGCGGCGATCGTGGCCGGCATCGGCGGCGGGCTGTTCCTCGCGTTGAACGCGCTCACCGGTGGCGGCTTCTATTTCAACGTTGTCACAGCCAACGTGAATGCGTGGAGCGCAGACAACTTATCATGGAATCTTCGTCAACTCACCGACGCGGCACCGATCTTCCTGGGTTTGGCCGTCTTTTCGATGGCTTTGGGCGCGCAGCGCAACCCCCTGTGGGCGATGAACGCGCCATATCTGGTGGGCGCCTTCCTGTCGTTCCTCACCGTGGGCAAGGTCGGCTCGAATGTCAACTATGCGCTGGAGTTGTGCGCGGCGCTCAGTATGACCGCCGGCGGCGTCACGGCATGGGCGCGCAGCCGGCACGTGGTATGGCCCGGGCTGGCCGCCGTTGCCCTAATCGGGGTTCAAGTCGTGCACATGGGGCGGATCAGTTGGGAGGCCGAGTGGCCGCAGTTGCAGGCGCGGCGCAGTGCATACGAGAGCTTGCAGCGGCTGGAAGCCATCGTCGCTGCCACTGACGGTCCGGTGCTGGCCGACGAGTACATGGGCATGCTCACCCTGCAAGGCCGGCCGCTTTATATCCAGCCCTTCGAGGTAACGCAGCTCGCCTTGGAGGGCAAATGGGATCAGAAGCCCGTGCTGCGCAGCATCGAGGCGAAGCAGCATCCGCTCATCCTCATCCACTACTTCCCGGGAGCTGCCGTCTACAAAGAACGCTGGACGCCGCAAATGCTGGATGCGATCAACCGCGCGTACCGGCTGGTGGGCATGTATGCCGACACCGGTGTGTATCAACCCGTTGGCCAGACCGCCGCCGCGTTGACCGTGCCGGTCGAAGCCTGCGACGGTGCGGCGTGGCATTTGCCCGCTGCGGCGCAGAACGGCATGCGCTGGCGTGACGGATTCGCGGATTTCTTCGGGCGCGGCAACGCCGGCGAGTTGCCGGTGCGCGCCGTGGCCGACGGCCTGCTCATCCGGCGAGACGAGTGGACCGATGCCGTCGCCGTGCAGCATGACGACCCGCTCGCTCCCGGCCGCAAGGTGTGGACATACTACGCGCACATGGCCGGGCCAACGGGCAACGAGTCGTTCGTCGCGCTCGACTTCCCGCCCGGCGCAGCCGACGTCCCGGTGAAGGCCGGCGATTTGCTTGGTCATCAGGGATCGTGGAGCGGCCGGCCGCACTTCCCGATGTGGGTGCACGTGCGCTTCGCCGTCGTGCGCGCGCTCGACGACGGCAGCTTCCCGCCGGCGCTCACGCCAGACGTGCTACTCGATCCGACGCCGTATCTGGGACTGGCTGCGCCTACAACTTCGGCTGAGGTGCTGCAACCGCTCCGTTGCGCTGCGCCACGCTGAGCGTGTTCACCGCTCGCGCAGGATCTTGACGGCCTTCTGGCGTAACACCGGTTGCGTCGCCAGCGCCGCGCTGAAGATGGCGGCCAGCGATACCATCACTACGATCACCGTCGCCGTGGAGAAATCGAACGCCGGCAGCATGGGCGATTCTTGCGCAAAGCGCTGGCTGACCTCGAAGGCATAGCCCAGGATCGCGCCGGCGATGATGCCGGCCAACGCCGCTGCCAGCGTGATGATGATGGCTTCGCCGATGAAGATGCCGCGCAAGCTGCGGCCCGGCGCGCCGATGGCCTTCAGCATACCGATCTCCACCCGCCGGCCCATCACTGCCGTGTACATCACGGCCAGCACGCCGAACACCGCCGTCACCATCGAGAGACCGGTGAGCACAACGGTGAAGACGCGCCCTTGCGCCAACTGGTCGCGAATGGACGCGATCAACTCGCTGGTCAGCTCGACCGAGATGCCCTTCTCGCCACCTAGCGATTCGCGCAGCGCCCGGCCCAGCGCGGCTTGATCCACCCCTGGCTCGATGCGCATCAGCACACGCCCGAACAGCGGTTCGTCGAGATCGAGCGGCCCCGAGGCGGGATCATGGCGCAACTCACGGTAAGTCTCCGGGTTCATCAGGATGCCGGTGCTGCCACCGCGCGCGTCGTTCACGTTGCGCGTGATCTGGCTGCTGAAGCCGGGTAGGCGCTGGCCGACGGCGACGATGGTCAGCAGCCGCTCGTGGTCCAGGCCGGCGCCTTTGACGCGCAGCGTGTCGCCGATGCGCAGGTCAAGCGCCTCGCTCAGGCCGAGCGAGATGATCACCGCGTTCGGATCTTCATCAACGCGCCGCAGCGCCGAGGCGTCGCCCTGCGCCCATTGCATGAACTCGCGGAAGAGCACGTCGTTCAAGTCGCCGGAGACGCCGATCACTTGGACGTTGGCGCTGCGCAACTGCGCGCGGTCGCTTACTTCGGCGCGGAAGTCATCGGCGATGCCCACGGCGGCGACGATGCCCGGCTGCTGGCGCAGGTCGGCCAGGTTGGCCTTGTCCAGGCGGTCGCCGGTGCGGCGCGTGGTGCGGAAGATGCCGCCGGGCGTGGAGATGGCAGCGCGGGCGTAGGCCTCGGCCCCGCGCGAGAACCGCAGGTCGGTTTCGAGGTTGGCATCGGTCAGCGCGAGCTGGGTGGCCAGCAGAGTGGGGAGCACGGCGCTGGCCACGATCATCAGCGAGATCAGCGCGTTGCGCCCCTTGCCGCGCAGCGCGTAACGCCCGGCGAAGTAGCCGGCCCGCGGGCTGATGGCGTTGTAGATCGCTACCAGCAGCCGCTCCAGCGGCGTGGTGATGAAGTAGAACACCAGCGACATGCCCACCACCATCAGCAGGAAGGTGGTGAAGAACGTGGTGGCGATCGCGCTGGCGTCGCCGAAGGAGAATAGCACGGGGAAGAGGAACAGGATCACGCTGCAGAACGCGAGCAGGATCAGCCCGGCTATCAGCAGCCCATAGTTCGGGCGCCGCTCGCGCAGTTTGGCCAAATCTTCCAGCGTGGGTTGATCGGCGGCGGCGGGGTTGAGCACGATCATCACCTTGGTGCTGGCTGCCCGGCGCGCCGGGCTGATCGTCGCTACAGCGAGCACCAGGATGGTGATCAGCGTCGGCGTGAGCACGGATTCGAGCGACCAGGCCGCGCGCACGGTGGGCGGCAAGTTCAGTTGTGAGAGCAACAGTGGCGTGATGATGAAGTCGCTGATCAGCCGGCCCAAGAACAGCCCGAAGATCAACCCGATCAGGCCGAGCACGATCACCTCGATCACCACGGCTTCGAACAAGCGCCAGCGCGGCGCGCCCAGCACGCGCAGGATGGCCAGGTCATATTTCTGCTCGGTGACGGTGGTGTTCATCAGCGCGTTCACCATCAGGCCGACGATGCCCATGCTGAGCAGACCGTAGAGTGTGATGAACGATTGCTGGAAGACGAACGCTTGCGCGGTGCGGTCGAGCTGCTGGTATTTCTGCAGCTCGACGATGAAGTCGCTGCCCAACTCGCGCTGGATCGCATCGCGCACGCGCAGGCCGGCATCGCGCGCGCGGCTGACGGCGAGTTGTGCGTCGCTGCCGGCGGCGGTGTCGGTTTGCCAAACCACCAGCGCGCGCTCGACCTGGCTGGGAGCGCCCAGCCACGCTTGCGCATCCTCCAAGCGCATCAATGCGCTGCTGGGGACGGCAGCTCCGATGCCGAGCAGCCCGCCCACGCCGCCGATCACGCCGATGCCGGACACGATGAAACGGCCCTCGACCCGCGCCGTGCTGGTGCCTTGTGAAGCGGCCTTGCCCGGCTCGCGCGGCACCGGCTGCACATACGACAAGATCACTTCGTCACCGACCTGCGCGCCGAGCGCGTCGGCAGCAGGCGTGGTGAGGAAGACCTGGCCGGGCTGCGGCGGATAGTTGCCGAAGATGGCCGTCACCGGCGACAGGGTGTCGCGCTGCACGTCGAGCGCGATGATCTGCACGCTCTCGCCTTGCGCCCCGTCAGACTTGCGCGCCTCGGCCGAACCGTGGATGCGCGGATAGACGTCGGTGATGCGATCGTAGGCTGCGCGCGCGAGTTGTTCAACGGGCGCCGGGTCGAAGAACGGCGACGGCGCGAGATCATTACGCCGGATGCTCAGGTCGTAGCCACCGGTCTGCACGCCGACCGACTGCACGGCGAATTGGCGTTGGGTATCCACCAAGTTGAGCAGCGCGCCGACCAACGCCACGCCGATGACCAGCGCTAGCGCCACCACCAGCGTGCGCAGCTTGCGCCTTTTCATCGCGTTGAGGACGTATTTCAGGCCCATGGCTATGACAAGGGGACAGTGGGACAAGGGGACAGGGAGACAAGAGCTGTATGCTTCATTTCTGGATCACCCATTGGTCGGGGTGGTTGATCATGTTGACGAGTTTGCCGATGATTTTGTCGTATGCTGCATACAGTTCACGCGCTTCTGCAGCTTCGAGATATTTACAGCTAACGGCAAACTCGAGCCAGACTTGAGTCTCTGCCGCTTCCGATTCCGAGTCGTTCAGTTTGAGGAGGAAGGCGTTTTGGTAGCGACGTTTACGCCACGCTTCGGCTAGATTGGCGCACACCGAACGTGCCGAGCGGCGGATTTGGTCGGTCAGAGCATAGGTTTCCTCTTTTGGGAAGTGCTTTGTCAACTGAAATATCTGCATCGCTGCGTCGAACGCGATCTGATACACGTCCAGATCGCGGTGCGTGCGAATCTTTGTCGCTTGCGTCATGCCTCATGCCCTCCATGCTCTATCCCTTGTCTCCCTTGTCTCCCTGTCTCCTTGTCCCCTTGTCCCCTGTCTCCTCGTCATCTCGTCCCTCTGTCCGCGAACTGTTCCTCCGCCAGCCGGCCGTCGCGCATGTGGATCACGCGGTGGGCGAACTTGCTCATGCGTGGGTCGTGGGTGACATAGACGATGGTGGTGCCGTGTTCGCGGTTGAGCCGGGCGATTAGCTCCATGACTTCATATGACGTGGCAGTGTCGAGGTCGCCGGTCATCTCGTCGCCGATGATCAGCGACGGATCGTTGGCCAGCGCGCGAGCGATGGCGACGCGCTGTTGCTGGCCGCCGGACAGCTCACTCGGGTAGTGCGTCATCCGGTCGCCCAGGCCGACCAGCTTGAGCAGTTCCTTGGCCCGCTTGGGGTCGCGCTGGCCGAGCAGCACCATCGGCACTTGCACGTTCTCTAGCGCGGTGAAGTTGGAGAGCAGGTTGAAGTTCTGGAAGACGAAGCCCATCTTGCGCAGGCGCAGCCGGGCCAACTTTTCTTCGCTGAGCGAGACGACGTTCTCGCCGTCCACGATCACGTGCCCGCGCGAGGGCGTGTCCAGCCCACCGATGATGTTGAGCAGCGTGGTCTTGCCGCTGCCGCTCGGCCCCATCATGCATAGGATCTCGCCGCGCCGGACGTTCAGCGTGACGCCGCGCAGCGCCGGCACGGCCTCCTTGCCCATGATGAAGGACTTGTGCACGTCCTCGAGCTGGACGATGAATTCGTCCGAGGAATGCGCGTTATTCGAGGCATGGCTCATCGCTGCGTATCATACGAGCAGCGAGGAGCAAGGTTGCGAGGAAGGTGTCGCCGGTGTGGTTGTGCCGTTAGTGTCGCTGGTGTCGTTGGTGTCGGGGCGTCTCCTACGACACCATCCGACACCAGCGACACTACTGACACTACTATTGACGCTACTGCCTTCTACGACGCCACGTCTTATCCTTTCACGCTGCCCGCCGTCAACCCTTCGACCAGGAAGCGCTGGGCGAAGATGTAGAAGCCGACGACCGGGATGGACATGATGAGCGAGGCAGCCATCAATTGACCGTATGGATACAGGTCGGCGAAGACCAGCTTCTGCAAACCGACCGGCAGCGTGATCAGCTTCTCGCTGGTCAGGAAGATGAAGGCATATAGGAACTCGTTCCACGCGTTGGTGAAGGCGATCAACGTGACGGCGAGCAGCGCCGGCACCGCCAGCGGCAGCGTGATGCGCCAGAACGCGCCGAAGCGGTTCGCCCCGTCAATCATCGCCGCCTCCTCCAAGTCTTCGGGGATCGAGCGGTAGTAGCCCATCATCACCCATGTGGCGAACGGCATCAGGAAGGTCGGATACGTGAGGATCAAGGCCATGTGCGTGTTGATCGCGCCCAGGCCAGTGAGGATGCGATACATCGGGATGAACATCAGCGAGCCGGGCAGCAGATAGGTGATCAACAGCACGGTGGTCAGTGCGCCGGCGCTGCGGAACTTCAACCTCGCCAGCGCGTAGCCGCCTAGGGCGGCGAAGAACACCGATAGCACCGTCGTGATGAGCGCGATCGTGACCGTATTGCGGAACCAGAGCACATACTGCGTCTTGTTCAGCAGAGTATCGAACTGGGTCAGCACCCAGGGGGCGGGCCAGAAGAGCGACACGCGCTGCTGGATCTGCAGATCGTCCTTGAACGCGGTGATGATGACGAAGTAGAACGGGAACAGGACGAAGAACAGGAACGGCGAGAGCGCGAGCAGCCGAAATGCGACGCCGAGCCGCGCGCGCATCGCCGACGATAGGTTGCGATCGGCCAGCAGACTCAGCCCATACCCCGCGATGCCGATCACGACAGCCACGGCCACCGCAGCCAGCACGCGCACCATCCCCTCCGCCGGATCGCCACTGCTGAGCGCGGCGAGGATGATGAGCGGCGTCACACCGGCAAGGATCAGCCAGGGTATCGAGCGCGTGGAGAGAAAGGCCGCAAACCGTCCGAACGCAAACAGCACGGCGCAGATTACGGCAGTGATCAGGCCGCAAATGAGCAGGCCGGCGATCCCGACGGTGCTCAGCGTCGCTGCAGCAGCGACGACGATCGCTGCGCCGGCGATGGCCCAAGGCAGCGCGCGCACGACTGCCTTCAGCCAAGGGTTGCTCGTCTCGCGCGGCGCGCTGCGATCCACGCCTTGGCGCATGAAGCGCGCCAGCAAGAAGATGAAGATCGCCAGGAACGGCGCCGTCATGAGCGACACGGCTGCGCCCGGACCGAACCGGTTCTGCAGCAGCGCCCGCTCGTAGGCCAGGATGGAGTACACGCGCGTCTCGCCGCCGGGGCCGCCGCCGGTCATCAGGTAGATCAACCCGAAGGTGTTGAACGTGCTGATGGTGGAGAGCAGTACCGTCACGGCGATCACGTAGCGCAGCCCGGGCAGCGTAATGTTGAAGAAGCGCTGCACGCCGTTCGCGCCGTCCACTTCCGAGGCTTCGTAGAGCTCCCTGTCAATCGCTTTCAGGCCGGCGAGCAGCAACATGGTGAAGAACGGGATGCCCTTCCAAATGTTGACCGCGATCACGCTGGCGAGCGCTAAGCCTGGCTCGGACAGCCAGCCGACGTCGCGGTTGATGATGCCTAAGCTTCTGAGCAGAGGATTCAACGTGCCGAATAGCGGATCGAAGATACCGCGCCAAGTGAGCGCCGTCACGACCTCCGGCACGATCCAGGGCAGGAGCATGATGCCGGAGAGCACGTTGCGGAACGGCAGCTTGCTATTCAGCAGCGAGGCGATAATCAGGCCCACCACCAACTTGGCGGCCACCGAAATCACCGTGAAGCGGATTGTGTTGCTGATCGAGCCGGTGAACTGGGTGTCGGTCAGCAAGCGCCGGTAGTTGTCCAGCCCGACGAATACTTCCTGGCGGTTGATCGTGCGGACGAACATGCTCATGTAGACCGCGTTGAGGAATGGATACAGGATCAACCCCGCCATCAGGATGACCATCGGCGCAACGAACAACACTGCGATCTTCCAATCCTTGCCCAGCCATCGCTCCAGCCGTTTGTTCAGGCCTACCCCTTGAGGTTGCGCCAGCCGGGTTGGCGCGGTCATCTGTTGAGCCATGTTCCTCCGCTCCTTGTCCGACTCCCGACTCACCACCTCCCTCAGAAACCGAAAGTAGGGAGCGGCAAGTCGGGAGTGGGAATAGGATTCACTAACTCTGCGGCAAGCCCTTCTCCTCGAAGATGGCGATGCCCTTCTCGGTGGCGTCCTTGACGGCCTCGGCAGCGGTCATCTTGCCGGTGATGACGTTGGCCATCATCTCGCTCAAGAAGCCCGTCGCGAACCAGGCGTCGGTCGCGGCGTTTGGCTGCGCCGGATACGAGAAGCCGGTGTAGTCGGTCGGGTTGAACATGATCTCCTTGAGCGTCGGGAAGGCCGGCTCGAGCTTGAGCAGGTCGTCGGTCCAATTGTTCTTGTAAGCCGGCATGAACAACCCACCGCCCAATCCCGACAGCGGTGTAAACCGAGCTGGGTCAATGAAGTGCAAAATGATTTGTTTGGCGACATCGCGGTTCTTGACACCTTTGAAGATGGTGTACCACTGCGCGCCGCCGGTGCCGAGCTCGATCGAGCCGTCGTTGGTCAGCGGGAAGCGCACCACCGCAGTGTTCGGATAAACCGGGTTGTTGTCGCGCTTGGCCGCGGCATACACGCTGAAGGCGTTCTGGGTCATGGCGATCTTGCCAGCCAGATATGCCTCGTTGTTGCTCGGATCGGTCCAGCTCTCCACGCCGGGTGGCAGGATGGGCTTGTATTTCTCGTCGGTGTAGATGGCAGCCAGCCACTCCACGCCGGCGATGGTCTCCGGCGAGTTGAAGGTGATCTTGGTGCCGGTCTCGTCTACCGCGCGGCCGCCGAAGGCCTGGAACGCCGTCTGGATCAAGCCGTGGCCGTCACCGCTCCGGTTGACCGTCAGGCCCCAGCCGTACATCTCCTTGGCAGGATCGGACATCTTGATGGCTGCGTCGAGCCGATCTTGTAGCTTCGGCATTTGCTTCACATCCACGCCTGCAGCTTCGGCGACGTCGCGTCGCACAAACCACGCACCGGCAGTCGTGATGAACGGCACCGACCACCACTTCTCGTCGAAGCGCGCGCTGCGCGGCACGCTGGCCGGCACGATTTCGCCGTACTTGCCGACCAGTTCATCCACAATGTCCGTGACGTCCTCGACGATGTCCGAGTCGTACATCACGGACACGCTGTTGCCGTGATAGGCGAGGTCGGGCGGGTTGCCCGCGGCTACAGCCGCTTGCATCTTGGCGATGAAGTCGCCGAACACCTCGGGGTTGACTGTGGAGACATCCGGCGTGTAGCCCAGGCTGGCGATGAACTCCTCGGTCTGCTTCTTCAGCTCTTCTTCCAGTGCCTTGAAGTATTCCTGGCGGTGTAGCACCTGGATCGTGCCACCGGCCGGCGCTGCCGGCGCTTCGGTAGGCGCGGGTGCTTCTGTCGCGGCAGGAGCAGCCGGCGCCGCTGGTTCGGCAGGTTGCGCAGGTGCGGCAGGCTGGGCAGGTGTAGCCGGCGCCGCGCAGGCGGCGAGCGCTGCGCCGGCTCCGGCGAGCGCGGACAAACGAAGCAATTGGCGTCGGGTGAGTTTGGTCTCTTTCTTCACTTTTGAATCCTCCTAGATCGGGTTTGCAAGCGTTGCAGATTGAATGGCTGCGTCGTCGAGTGCATCTACGCGTGGGTTCACCGGTGCACTGACGACCCTACAGGTTCAAACCGCGCAATCCCCTAGCTGCGCGCGCTAGGCGAGCAAGATGAAGGTGCGTCTCGTATGCCTCCTGGCGATCACCTCCTTCCAATTCCACATGTGCCGTGGATCTCTAGGAATGCGAAGTGTAGAGGGATAAGCCCGATTGCGCAAATGGGCGTTACATTGGTCTGACCATTCTAGTTTAGTTCAACTTGCGTCCGACGACCAGGAGGCCGCCGCCACAATCGGTAACGCGGGCGTCGTAGTATGGACGGAGTTGGGTGATCAGCCGGTCGTGCACCAACCGGGCCATCGCCGACTGGTAGCCCAGCGATCGCAAGCGCGGCGAAGCCAGCACGTTGAAGAGCGAGCGTTTGCCGATGCCGTATGCGCGGTTCATGCGATCCCACTGCTGCTCGGCCTCCGGCGACACGTAGTAGCGCACCTCGATGAGTTTGACATTCACCGTTGCGAAGAGCACGCGCCACTCGTCGGCGGTGTAGTAGTGGTGGTGGGCGAAGAGTTGATCTACGCTGCGCGCGTATTGCTCGGCAGCCTGCTTCGTCGGCGCAGTGCGCACGCCGTCCAGCAGCTCACGAAAGCGGTCGCTCGGCACAGTCAACACCAACAATCCGCCGGGCCGCAGCACACGCGCCAGCTCCGGCAACACATGCTGTGGATCGGGGATGTGTTCGATCACCGAGTTGCTATACACCGTTCCGAAGGCGCTGTCGCGGTAGGGCAGGTGATGTCCATCGGCCCACTGTACGCCATGACGATACACGCCGCTGTCGCGCGCAGCCGGCAGTTCTCTGGGGGCAATGTCGCAGCCGTAGATGCCAGCTTGCTTGCCGAAGATCGCCTCGGTGAAGCGACCGTCGCCGCAGCCGAAGTCGAGCATAGGCGCCGGGAAGTCGAGCGTGCTCAGCGTTTTGGCCTCGATCGAACGCCACAACGCGACAGGCGGCGCGAACCAGTAGCGCCGTAAGAAATCAGAGAGGAAGTCCTTGTCGCGATGGACGTGGAGGGTGTCGGGCATTGAAGTGATTATAGAATCGAGATTGAGGATGAGAGATCGAGGATTGCAGATTGGCAATTGCGGATTAGGATTGGGTGACGCGGGTTGAAAGTGCAGTCCGAAATCCACATCCGCAATCCCGCATCATAAATCGAAATGATCTTCCTCAAACTGGGTGGCTCCCTGATCACCGACAAGACGCAGGCCAATACGCCTCGCTTGGACGTGATCCATCGCTTGGCGAAAGAGATTAGGGATTGGAGATTGGAGATGGTGCGCCATCCATCTCCAATACTTCTAGGTCACGGCAGCGGGTCGTTCGGCCATGCGGCGGCGAAGCGCTACGGCACGCGCGCCGGCGTGCACGATGCCGCAGGCTGGCGGGGCTTCGCCGAGGTGTCGGTGGCGGCGGCGCGTCTGAACCGCATCGTGGCCGATGCGCTGCACGAAGCCGGCGTGCCGGTGATCAGCTTTTGTCCTTCGGCCAGCGCGCGCTGCAAGGATGGCCGGCTGGGCTATCTCGACGTCGCACCGATCCGCGCAGCGCTTGACCATGGCCTCGTCCCGCTGGTGATGGGCGACGTGGCCTTCGACGATGTGCGCGGCGGAACGATCGTCTCGACCGAGGAGGTGTTCGCCTATCTCGCGCACGCGCTGCCGGTGACGCATGTGCTGTTGGCCGGCGAAACCGAAGGGGTGTATGCGAGCTTCGAACCGCGGAGCAGCGGAGCAGCGGAAGAAGATAGGCCTTTGCGCCTCCGCGCCTCTGCGGTTGTTCCACGCATCACGTTGTTGAACTGGGACGAGGTTCGCGGCAGCGTGGGTGGCTCGCGCGGCGCAGATGTGACCGGTGGCATGGCGAGCAAGGTGCGCGACATGCTCGACCTCGTCGCAGCGCATCCAACGGTGACGGTGCGCATCTTCTCGGGCTTGATCGAAGGCAATGTGACGCGCGCGCTGCTCGGCGAACCTGTTGGCACGGAGATCGTCGCGACGGATGACGCGCGGTTGGTCGGACCGAGCGCGCCGGTGAACGCATAGCCGTCGCTCAAGGCAGCCGGTCGCGCACGGCGACAGCGGCGTTCATCCCCTTCGCGGACCGGAATGCCGGTCGCCGGAGGGCCACGTTGCTCTGCGCAGCATGCAGCTTCCAATCGCGGCGTAACGCGAGTAACTTCTACTCAGGCGTTCGACCGCGTGCGTCCACGCCGTCCAGCTCGAATTTGAAGCGAACGCGGCCCACGCGGATCACGTCACCGTCCTTCAGCCGGCTGCGCATCACGCGCTGATCGTTCACGAAGGTGCCGTTGCGGCTGAGGTTGTCCTCGATCCACCAGGCCTGATCTTCGGCGCGCCACAGCACTTGGGCATGTCGCGCGCTGGCGAATTCGTCGTCGGCGTGCACCAGGCAGTTCGGATCGCGCCCGATCCACGCCACCGCATGGATCGCATACCGCCGCTCCGGCACTGGGCCGGATGTGTCGTCCGGTAGTTGCATCAACCGCGATGTGGGAGCGGCCGGTGAAGGCGCCGAAGTGCGCTCTCGCAGCAGCGCCCATAGGAGCGCGCCGAGGAAGGCATATAGCGCGACGACGATCAGCATCCGCAGCGCAAACAGCACGACGTCCATGGTCTGGCCCCTATTCTCCGCGATTGCTCTCTCGTTAGTCGCGCCGGTCATCCTTCGGCTGCATATCACTTGCTCGAGCGAGAGAGCGGCTGCCTTTGCCGTCGAATCGGGAAATCCGATCCGACGGACCAATGCGTTTTGTTCGATAGGTCGGGTGGAATCACTTCCACCGGCCGCAAACGAAACGTTCACTTAGGAGCTCACGTTACGCAGTCGCGAACTGACTGCGCGACCATAAAATGGCGACATGGCACAAGACTTGCTCGATTTGTATAGCGATTATCTGGTGTGCACGTTTGGACAAGCCACCGCGACTGGGCTGGAACAGTTGGTCGAAGGGAGCGTCAGTCATGACCAAATCACGCGCTCGCTGAGCGGCCGGACGCGGGGAGGTGTGGAACTGTGGCAGGTGACCAAGCGATTTGTGCGGCAGATTCAAAGTGAGGATGGGGTGCTGATCGTGGACGACACGATCAGCGAGAAACTCTACAGCGACGAGAACGACATCGTGTGCTGGCACTACGATCACACCAGCGGCGAGGTGCTCAAAGGCATCAACCTGATGACGGCGCTGTATCACGTGCCCAGTCGGGGGCTGTCGTTGCCAGTGGAGTTTCGCTTGATCGCCAAGACCGAGCAGTATGTGGACAAGAAGAGTGGCAAGACCAAGCGCCGAAGTCCGATCACCAAGAATGAGTATTACCGCATGATGCTGCAACAAGCGGTGATCAACCAGATTCCCTTCAAATACGTGCTCAACGATGTGTGGTTTGCCGCGGCCGACAACATGAATTTCGTCAAACACAAGCTGAAGAAGGAGTTTGTCATGCCGCTCAAGGCCAATCGCAAGGTGGCACTCAGCGCGGACGACAAGCGGCACGGCATCTACGTGCGTGTGGATGAAGTCGTGATCGAACCAAACACGGTGCGGCCAGTGTATCTGGAAGATGTGAGCTTCCCGCTGCTTTTGGCCAAGCAAATCTTTACAAACAAAGATGGCTCTACCGGCGTATTGTTTCTGGTCACCAGCGACACCACGCTCACCTACGATGGGATCACCTCGCTCTATCAAAAACGATGGACGATCGAACCCTTCCACAAGTCGCTCAAGCAGAATGCCGCGCTCGAACGCTCGCCTGCCCACACGGTCACGACGCAGACCAATCACATCTTTGCCAGTTTGTGTGCGTTCATCAAGCTCGAGATGCTCAAGCGTAAATCCAAGTCGAATCATTTTGCCTTGAAATCGCATTTGTATCTGCACGCCGTTCAATCAGCTTTTGACGCCCTGCGCCAGCTGCAGCCCGTCACACTGGCTGCGTAACGTGAGTTAGGAGGAAAGCTATGCAACGTTCATCTATCGCACGAATCGTGCTCAGTGGTGGATTCCTGGTGTTGGCGTTGGCCGGGCCAGGAAGCGCACAAGCAGCGACACTGGATCAAGGGAAGGGTGTCACGGTCCGGGTCGGCAAGACGCCGCTCGGCAATGTGCTGGTGGGACCCAACGGACGAACGCTTTACATGTTCACCAAGGACACCAAGCCCGGGGAGAGCGCTTGTTACAACGAATGTGCGGTGAACTGGCCGCCGTTGATTACCGAGGGAGCGCCGATTGCAGGCCCAGGTGTGAACGTTGCTTTGCTCGGCGTAATCACCCGGACGGATGGTAAGTTGCAAGTGACCTATAACGGCATGCCACTCTATTACTGGTCGCAGGACAAACGTCCTGGCGACGTGCGTGGCCAGCATGTGAACGGCGTCTGGTTCGTTGTCAATCCGGATGGCACCTCGAACACGCAGAAGATTGCGCGCGTGCAAGTCGGCAAGACGGCTCTGGGTAACGTGCTGGTCGGGCCGAATGGCTTGACGCTCTACGCTTTCGCCAATGACAAGAAGAACGAGAGCACGTGTTACGATGCATGTGCTGCCAATTGGCCGCCGCTGCTGACCGACGTCACACCGTTGGCCGAAACGGGGGTGAACGCGCGGCTGCTTGGTGTGACTAAGCGCACCGATGGCACGACGCAGGTGACCTACAATGGCATGCCGCTCTACTACTGGGTCAACGACAAGACCCCCGGTGACTTGCTTGGACAAGGGGTGCGCGGCGTGTGGTTTGTCGTTGCACCGAACGGCCGCACGATCACCCGGCCTGCTCCGGTTGGAGCGAAGGTGATGATTGGCAAAACCGTTTTGGGCGAGATCCTCGTCGCTGAGAATGGCAAGACGCTTTACGTGTTCATGCGCGACGCTAATGGTGAAAGCGCTTGTTACGACGCGTGTGCGGCAAACTGGCCGCCTTTGCTGACCGAGGCGCGACCTCAGGCTGGCGAAGGTGTAGATCCCACCAAGCTCGGCACGACCCGGCGCAAGGATGGCAAGCTACAGGTAATCTACAACGGCATGCCGCTGTATTTCTGGGTCGGCGACGGCGCGCCGGGCGACACAAACGGTCAGAATGTGAATGGTGTGTGGTTCGTGATGAACGCCGCCGGCGAGGTGGTCAGGTGAGTATGTCGGGATAGGCGCCCCAACGTCAGGGCTTGGGAAAGTTCTCAGGCCCTGACGGATCAGCATTGGCTCCAGAACGCCATGCTGCCTTCGGCAATCGGCCTAGGCAGCCCACCTCGGCGGAGCATCGGCACAACGTAGACGATCGTGCGTTCTTCGTCTTCATCGTGTTTTGTGATGGGCAGCACAAGAGCATCGCTGTCGGGCGACCAGATGCGATGGCTGAGCGCATACTGGTCGAAGAAGGGCAAGAAGTGGTTGACGAACGTCTCCGCCGGCTCGAACGTAGTGATCAGCCGGTGCTCGCCTTGCTCGAGATCTACCACCCAGAGGTTGAACCACAGCGTGCGCGCATCTTCGATCTCCCCCGATTCGGCCGCTTGCTCGGACTCGACTTCTGCTCGGTTACAGAACCCGCCGTCGCGCGCAGCCGCATCTGCATTCGGTAGGATGTTGAGTCGGATATGCTCGGCGATGTTCGCGAGCGTGAAGTAGGCAATATACCGGCCGTCCGGCGACCAGAAGAACGCCAGCACAACGTCGTCGGTAAGCAGGGTCACCTTGCCGGTCGTTGCGTCCAGGACGCGCAGCGGGCCGTAATAGGTGCGCACCGGTTCGGTGGGGCTGATGTAGGCGAGCTGGTCACGCGTGGGGCTCCAGTTCATCGCGGCAACGCCGTGGTGCGGCACGAGCATGCGGTTGTTCGCGCTGCGTCCATCTACCACAAGTTGCAATTCTCCCGCTCGATTGACTTGGCCGAAAGCCCAAAAGCGGCCGCTGCGGGCGATGCCTGGGGCTTGAAACAACCCCGGCCGGGCGATGCTGGCGTTGCCGCTGGCGGGATTGAACGGGTCTATGAATTTGAGCTGTGAGTCGTCCTCGCTGGCCAGACCGGTATGCAGCAGAATGCGCTTGCCGTCGGCGCTCCAGTCCCAAAAGCAGGGCCGGCCGGTCGCGACTAACCGGTGAGTTGCCTGACCAAACGCCGAGAGCGATGCATCCGTCACAGCGGCGATATGCAGCCCAAGCGACCGTTCTTCAGGACGATTGGTGATGAAGCTCAAGTGCTGGCCGTCGGGCGACCAGAATACGTAGACCGGCGCTTCGCGATCGCTTTCGTAGATCGCGCGCGACAAGGTGAGCTGCAGAGCGTCGCTTGCTTCATCCTCGAACACGAACACGCCGGCACGATCGGGCGCGCCGCCCACAGCAGCGATGCGCCGGCCGTCGGGTGACCAGGCAGGGAATTGAAAGTAGAGATCGCCCAAGGTGAGCAACCGGCGATCGCTGCCGTCCGGCGAAACGGTCTCCAACTCTCCATTCGGGTTGATGAACGCAATGCGATTCACGCGTTGGGACATAGCTAACTCGTGTTGATCACAATCTTAGCGCAGCCGCCTGAGCGTATGCAAAGCTGCTACATCAAGGTCGCCAGACCAGGGCAACCAGCGCGACGATGAGCACGATGCAGATCAACGTGAGCGGCACGCCTGTGCGAGGATAGTCGCTAGCCGTATAACCGCCCGCGCCCATCACGAACGTGTTCACCGGATGCGCGCTCGGCGTGATGAACGTGAGCGAGCATCCCAGTGCGACGAACATGGCCATTGCGCGTGGGTCGCTGCCGATAGACTGCGCGGTGCTGATCGCGATGGGCGCCAGCACGACGGCCGTCACTTGGCCGGACATCACCTGAGTCAGTGCCATGGTCAGCACCAGCAGCCCGGCGCCGACCGCCACCGGTCCCAGGCCAGAGAGCAATGCGACGATGCCGCGTCCCAATGCATCCGCCGCGCCCGTTCGCTCCATCGCAATGCTGACGGGCAGCATACCGGCGATCAGGAACACGGCGCGCCACTCGATCGCGCGGTAGGCTTCGTCCATCGAAAGGCAGCCGGCCAGCACCATCGCCAGCGCGCCCAGCATCGTTGCCAGCGCGATGGGCACGATATCTAGCGCAGCCGCCAGCAGCGCGATGACCAGGATGACGATTGCCGCTGTGGCACGGTCGGCGCGAACCGGCGCCTCTTCGCTTGCCGGCGGTCGCAGCACCAGGAAATCGGAATCGCTCTGCAGCAGCGCGATAGCCTCGCGCGAACCATGCACCAGCATAGCGTCGCCGAACTCCAACGGGATGGTCGCCAAGTCGGTGCGCACCGAGCGACCGCCGTGCCAGAGCGCCAGCACGTTGGCGCCGAACTTTTCGCGGAAGCGCAACTGGCGCAGCGTCTGGCCGACGGCGCGCGAGCGCGGCGCTAGCATCACTTCCACCAGCGAGACGTCGTCGGAGGTGATCTCGCCCTCGAACCGGCCATCCGGCTCGACGATCGCGCCGTGCTGCCTCAGTTGTTCGGCGCGTTCGCGGCGGCCGATGACCAGCAGCGTGTCGTGAGCGCGGATGATTTCATCTGGCGAAGGCGCCAGTAAGGTCTGACCGTTGCGGAGCACGGCCATCACGCTCATGCCGTATTCTTTGCCGATGCCGCTCTCCGAGATGCGTTGGTTCACCAGGCTCGATGTAGGTGGAATGCGCACTCGGTTCAGGCGCTGGAAGAGTTCATACGATTCGGTCAGCGCATGGCCATTGGCGCGCCCTGGGTAGAGTGCGGCCGGATCGCGCGCCGGCAGCAGCCGCCGGCCCAGCGTGAGCATGAAGAGTATGCCGGCCAACGTGACCGGCGCGCCCACCGGCGCGAAGTCGAGCAACCCATAGCCGCGCTGCCCGCTCACCGTGAGCGCCTCGGAGACGACGATATTCGCCGTGGTGAGCAAGGTGGCCATGCCGCCGAGTGCCGTCGCGAACGCCATCGGCATCATGATCTTCGACGGCATTAGCCGGCGCCGCATCACGGCGTCCACTGCGCCCGGCAGCAGCACGGCGGCAGCCGCGATGTTGTTCATGAACAGTGAGAGGAACGCGCCGCTGCCCATCACCAACGCGATCATGCCGCGTTCACCGCCGCGATTGGCCTGGGCCAGAAAACGCCCGAAGGTGCGCGTCACGCCGGTGCGCTGCAAGCCCTGCGCCAGGATGAAGATGCCGATGATGGTGATGACCGCCGAGCTGCTGAATCCGGCGAAGGCTTCGCCTGGTTGGATCACGCCGGTGAGGCCGAGCGACAACGCGACGCCGACGGCGACCAGGTCCGGCCGTAGGCGGTCGGTTAGCATGAGCGCGAACGCGATCGCGAGGACGATGGCCAACGTGGCAGCCGGCGAGATGGACGTCAAGGTGGGCAGGCTGGGCATCGCCTCGATGTTATCGCGTCCGCGCCGCGACCGCCATTCAATTTACGAACAGCACCCGGTCTATTACGAACACGGCGCCGTTGCTGACCGGTGTGATTTCGCCGACGATGGCATTGTTGGCATATAGCACGCCGTTCTGTACGCGCAGCGTCACCGCGCGCCCGCTGAGCGTGCGGAAGGTGCGCCCGCGCGTGCCGATGGCCGTCGCATCAACTCCGCCGGGGATGATGTGGCTGCGCAGCACGGTCGCCAACAGGCGCGGATTGTTCAGCAGCCGGTTGCGTGTCGCCGGCAAGACTCGGTCGAACGCAACATCCGTCGGCGCCAAAAAGGTGTACGGCCCTGGTGCGCTGAAGATGGCGCCGACGCCGGCGACGTCAGCAGCGAGCAGCAGCGTGTCGAACGCGCCGAAGCTTGCCAGTGTCGTCGCAGCGTCTTGGCTTGCCGACGGGGGAAGTGGCTGCGGCGGCAGCGGTGCGGGCGCATACTGGCCGCAATTGTCCCCGCGCGAGCCGGGCGCGCGCACGAAGCCGATGTCGTTGTTCAGCGACGCAAAGCCGAGTTGCCGCACCAGCGCGGTGCGGGGCGGTGTGGTTGCCAGCCAGCCCGGCTGGGCCACCGGGATGACGGTATAGGTGCCGGGCAGCACAATCGGGCCGAACGTGCTGTCGCCGCCGACGAAGCCACAGATGAACCAATCGCCGCCGGCAGTCAACTTCCATGACGCCGTGCCGATGCCCGGCTCGCCCGGGTCGCGCACGCCGTTGCGGTTCAGATCCTCGAACGCCGACCCGCGTACCGAGCCGATCGGTGGGCAGTCGGCGTCCACGATGAACGAGGCGTAGCTTTCGTTGCGCGCACCGCGGGCGAGGACGTCGCCTTTGGTGCCCGGCGTGAGCGCGACTTCATTCCAATACACGAACAACCGGCCAACGCCGCCGGGCACGTCGCTCGTCGTCGTGCCGACCAAGTTGGCACTGGCACTCGGCCCGGAGGGTTGGATGTTAAAGCTGACTTGTGGGGCGGGCAGGTTCGGATCTTCCTCCACGACCTGAATGGCAATCCCCTTCGGGCAGGCCGAGATGTGTATCCGGGTGATGTTCGCCGAAGCCGGCTGCGCGGGCGCCAGTGCGGCGCTCATGGCGGCGACGCCGAGCGCCGCGCCGACCCTCAGCATGTTGATTTTCATCTTCCTTCACCTCCGATCAAGATGCCTGGGCCATGGCCTCTTCCTTGCTTTCGGGCGCTTTGCTATCGCTGGATGGCTCGCCGCGCTTCTCCAGGAAGATGACCTTGAACGCTTCTGCCGGCGCCAGCCCTTTGCCTTCCTGGAGCGCCCAGTCGCGGATGCGCTGCGCCATCTCTTCGCCGACCTGGCTCTTGTGTTGCAGCAACGCGCGCACCTTCAGCTCGAGTGTGTCGCTGATGTCCACCCATGTGTCGGGGTCGTCCACCCATTGGATCCATACTTCGCGCACTTTGTGCGCCGGGCCGAGTTCGGGATACATCAGCGGCATGGCCGCGACCGGCGCGATCGCATCCATTGTGGCGATGGCCACGGCGCGATGATCGGGATGGTTGATATACTCCTTGCCGCTGTACATGCGCGTGGGGTCCATGGCGATCACCACTTCGGGTTTGTGCTTGCGGATCACCCGCACCAGGTCTTTGCGCAGCTCCAGCGTCGGCATGACCTCGCCGTCGTTGTAGCGCAGGAACTCGACCTCGTGCACGCCGCAGATTTCGGCGGCGGCGCGCTGCTCGCGCTCGCGCACTTCGGCGATCGTCTCGCGGGTGTGTGAAGTATCGTGCGTACCGCTGTTGCCGCTGGTGACGAGGACGTAGACGACCTTCGCGCCGTGCTTGGCCCACTTGGCGCAGGTGCCGGCGCAGCCGAATTCGATGTCGTCGGGGTGGGCGACGATGACCATGGCCGAAGACGGGATGAACTCTTTATCCATGCGTGCAGATTGATTCTACAACCGGCAGGTAGGAGGTTGAAGGTTACAAGTTGCAGGTTGGCAGGGATGAGTGTAAGTAGCAAGGTCGTACGCACGAGCTCATTGGGGCTGACGGCGGTGGCTGGTTTGACGTGGCTGCTTATACAGACAGCGCCCGAAACGCGGATTGTCCGCACGACGGCCGGTATTGATGCAACGCCGACGCCGGTGCAGGTGTTTGCGCCAATCGTTCGTCGCGATGCTACGCCGACTGCGACTTCCACGCAGATCCCAACGCCCAGCTCCACGCCTACTGCCACGCCCACGCCGCCATCTGGCAGCAACCGTTCGCTGCGCTTCTATGGCAACGGCGTCAACGCGCCGGGCAAAGATCGCGTCGAAATTCGCATTGACGGGCCGGCGCGACCCGCCGACGTGGGCACCGGCGACTTCACACTAGAGTTTTGGATGAAGGCCGTCCTGAGTGAGAACAACAACGGCCACGTGTGTAGCGCATCCAGCGACAACTGGATCAATGGCCATATCATCGTGGATCGCGACGTGTACGGCAACGGTGACTACGGCGACTATGGCATTTCGCTGGCCAGCGGCCGCATTGCCTTCGGCGTGCACAACGGCGCCAGCGGCTTCACTGTATGCGGGACAACGAACGTCGCGGATGGGCAGTGGCATCACATCGCGGTGCAGCGCCGGCGTAGCGACGGCTACCTGTGGCTGTTCGTGGATGGCCAGTTACAGGCGCAGGCCGATGGTCCGAACGGCGACATCAGCTATCGCGACGGGCGCACCGGCTGGCCAAAGGATCCATTCCTGGTGCTTGGCGCAGAGAAGCACGACGCCGGCGCTGCCTATCCTTCCTACAGTGGCTTCATGGACGAGTTGCGCCTGTCGAATGTGCTGCGCTACACCGGCAACTTCACGCGCCCCGCGGGTCCGTTTGCGCCCGACGCAAACACGGTTGCGCTGTATCACTTCGACGAAGCCAGCGGCACGACCATCACCGACTCCTCCGGCGCCACCGGCGGGCCAAGCAATGGGGTGATGCAAGTGGGCGGCAATCCGAATGGGCCGGTGCGCTCGACCGATACGCCGTGGTGAGCGGCGCACTACTTCGTCACCGTCACCTTTGTGACGCCGCGCGAGATGTCTGGGTTGTAGCCCAGCCGCACCGATAGGTGCAACGCGAATAGCTGCCCAGCGACGATGAATGCGACCGGGCTGAGCAGGCGGGGCGGCGCGCCCAACGCCAGCATGGTTAGCGCCGGATGGCCGATCAACGCGGACAACGCGGCGACGGCCGGCTGCGTCGCCAGGCACAGCACCCGGCCGCCGCGTTGCAGGATGCGCTCCATCACCTGCACCGTGGTCTCCAGCGTCTCGTCGTGGTTGAGCAGCACGATGGCCGGGTAACCCGGCTCGATCATCGCCAGTGGGCCATGCAAGAAGTCGGCTGCGGAATAGGCATGCGCGCCGATGAAGCACGTCTCCTTCAGCTTGAGGGCGATCTCGTGGGCTGCGCCGTAGGTGTAGCCGCGTCCGATCACCACAGCGCGCTCATCGTTGATGAACGACGCGACCAGTTCGGCGATCTGTGGCTCCAGCGCCAGTACGTCGCGCACGGCATCGGGCAAGCCAAGCAACTGCCGCTTTAGCTCGGCATGATTCAGCATATCGGCCACCAGAACCGCATAGGCGGTACACTGGGCGGTGACCGTTTTGGTGGCAGCCAACGCGCGTTCTGCGCCGGCGCCCAGCAGCAGCACGTGTTCGGCTGCGCGCGTGATGGGCGAGTCGGGCGTGTTGGTGATAGCGAGGGTCACCGCGCCCTGGCGACGCCCAGCTTCGAGCACGGCGGTAACATCCGCAGCAGCGCCGCTTTGTGAAACGCCGACGACGAGCGCGCCGGCCAGGTGCGGCGGCGTGCCATACAGCGTGTAGAGCGAAGGCGCAGCCAGCGCAGTCGGCATGCGCGCTTGCCCTTCGAGCAGATACTTGCCGTAGATGGAGGCGTTGTCGCTGCTGCCACGTGCGGCCAAGACGGCAAACGCACAATTGCGCGCTGCATGCGCGACCGGGGCGAGCACGGCGTCGGCGCGTTCGAGCAAGCGCGCGAGCGCCTCGGGCTGTTCGTAGATTTCGGCGCGCATGTGCGTGCCGGGTGCGGAAGGCTCAGCCATGCAGGAACTCGGTGATGATCGCGTTGAATTCTTCGGGTCGCTCGCGCTGTGGCCAGTGACCGCAATTGTGCATCACGTGCAGCTTTGCGCCAGGGAGCCTTGCAGCCGCTTCACGCGCGCCGGTGACCGGCACGAGCGCATCTTTATCGCCATGGACGAAGCACGTTGGAGCGGCGATCTCGCCCAGGCGCTCCATGTAATTGGTGCGTAGCCGATCGGGCAGCAGCTCGTGCCGTTGGAAGATAGTGAATGCTTGTCCGGCGTTTGGCTTGCGGAGTTCCTCGTAGACGTCGTCCACCAGGTCATCGGTCAGGCGAGTTGGGTTGGCGAAGATCCGGCCCAGGCTGGCGCGCACCCAAGCGCGGTGGTTGCGCAGCGCTGCGTACACCAGGCTGATCAGCAGCGGCGTGCGCGTGATCAGATAGGACAGGAAGTGCGCCGGCGCAGTACGTTGCAGGCCATAGCTGGCGACTGGCGCCAGCTTGATCACGCATTCGGGGTAGGTCAGGCCGATGTGCAACGTCAATGCACCGCCCATCGAGACGCCCGCGAAGCTCGCGTGCGCAATGTCCAACGCCGCCATGAAGTCGCGCACGATGCAACCGTAGGATTCGATGGTGTGATCGAAACGCGCCGGCCGGTCGCTCTCGCCGTAGCCGGGCATCTCCGGTGCAAAGACGCGATGCGTCCGCGCCAGCGCCGGTATGGCAAGCTTCCACGAGAGCTTGGCGGAGTCCACGCCGCCGCCATGCAGCAGGATGACCGGACTGCCGCCTTCGCCCGCGCAGTAGTAGTGGATGCGCAGCCCGCTCAGGGTGACGAAGGCGTGCTGCATGGCGTCATTCTGCCGGCTCGGCCTGCGCAGGCTGTGGCTGGCGCGCCGGAGCCTTGATGCGTTTGCCGGCCAGATCGTCGCGCACGGCTTGTTTCATCGGAATGCCCAGCCGATAGGACGCTGAGCTGATGGCGTGCGACACCACCGGCCCGACCAGGATCAGCAGCGCGATTAGCACCAGCGCCTTGCTCCAGGCCAGCGGTGTGGCAAACACGGCTGCAACGGTGAGCAACACCACGCCGAACGTCGAGACTTTGCCGGTGGCGTGCATCCGCGAATACACGTCCGGCAGCCGCACCAGGCCGACGATGCCGACGATGGAGAAGAACGTGCCAACGAGAATGGCGACGGTGGCGATCAGGTAGCCAAAGTCTTCCATAGCAGAAGTCAGAGGTCAGAGGTCAGAAGTCAGATGCAGGACGCAAGACGCAAGATGCAAAACGCAAAACGTAAAGCTCATAGCCCGCAGCTCACAGCTCTAAAACATCTGCCGGTTGGCGATATAGCGTGCCAGGGCGATCGTTCCGGCGTAGCTGATGGCCGACGCGCCGAGCGCCAGATCCATGTAGAGCGCGTCATCGTTGATGAGCGCCAGCAGCACGAAGATGCCCAGCACCAGCGTGGCAATCACGTCGGCAGCGACCACGCGATCCATCACCGTTTCGCCACGCCATACGCGCCGTACGGCAACCGAGATCATGCCCACGTGGATCACCAATGACGCGATGGCGACGATCATGAAGATGTCTCTCATTGCTCACCTCGCCTGAATCATTCGAAGATGCTCTCCAGCATCGCGCGGCGCTTGCGCTGCGCTTCTTCGGCGCCCTCGGCGCTGGTCACCGCGTCCAGGCAGTGCGTGTACATCACGCCGTCGTCGCCGATCTCGACGACCTGCTCACCGGGCGTGACGGTGATGGCATGCGCGCTGAGCGCGACGCCCAGCTCGGTCTTCATGCCGGCGGGAATGGCGATGATGCCCGGACGAATGGGCAGCCGGGGGTCGAGCACGATGCGCGCGACGCGGATGCCGTTGCGGACGATGTCTATGCCCAACCAAATCGTGTATTTGGCCAGGTTGAACAGCGCCATCGGCAGCCGGCGCAGCGATAGCGGCTGGCTCACCGGCTTGAGGGTCACGGCGATGGCAAGGCCGATCAGCGCGCCGACCCCCAGGTTGGCCGGCTCGAAGTTTGCCGTGATGGCGAGATAGATCAACCAGCAAATCAGGGCCAATCTCAGGTATGCAAGCATCTGTCCTCCTCCTTCAGATCGTTGTTCACTTCAACCATCCTGTTCGCTCGCCCAGCACGGCCTTCACGTACGCCTGGGGCTGGCGAATCCACGCGCTGGTGTCTTGTGACAGTTGCAGCAGTGGCTGCGCCCAAATGCCCAGCACGAGGCACGTGGCGATCAGCAAGCCCGGCGCAAGCAGGCTATCGCCATAGGGTTTCACCTTCGCTTCCGGCGAACCTGGATCGAACGGTTCCCACCAGATCTTCATCAGCGCGCGGAAGACGTAGACCAGGGTGATGATGCTGGAGAGGCCGAGCAGCAACAGCGGCAGCCAGTATGTCAGCGTCGCGTCCACATCACCCCCCTGAGCGGCCTGCACACCGCTTTGAAAGAGCATCAACTTGCTGATGAAGCCGTTGGTCGGCGGGATGCCGGCCAGCGCCATGCCGCCGATGAAGAACAGCACGCCGGCCAGCGGCGCATACTTGCCCGTGCCGCGCAAGACGCCGAACGATGCCGTCTTCACCGGCGCGCGGCTGGCCAGATAGCCGCTGAGCATCAACATCGTGCTCTTGACGAGCGCGTGGTTGAAGGTAAACAGGACGGCCGCCGCCAACGACAGCGGCGTACCCCAGCCCACGCCGACGTGGATGAAGCCGATCTGCGCCAGCGTCGAATAGGCGAACATGCGCTTAGCATTGTGTGTGCCGGCTGCGCCTAACCCGCCGAACACAATGCCCACAATGCCCAGCGCGATGAGCAACGTGCGAAGCCAATCGGCATGCGGCATCAGCAACGTGGTCAGGCGCAGGAAGCCATACACGCCGATCTTCACTACGACCGACGATAGCATGGCCGAGACCGGCGTGGGTGAGGCCGTATGGAAATCGGGTTGCCAAAAGTGAAAGGGCACCACCGCGCTTTTGATCATGAACGTGACGGCCAGGAAGACGATGGCTGCCGGCAACAGCGCCGGCGTCTGGTCGGCGGCGATGCGCGCTGCCAAGTCGGCCATGTTCAGCGTGCCGTAGCTCATATATAGGCAGCCGACGCCGAACAGCAGACAGAACGAGGCCACGGTGCTGATCAGGAAGTACTTATAGGCCGCCTCGGGGCCGTAGCGGTCGTCGCTCATGGCGGTGAGCACCGTGCCGCTGATCACGATCAGCTCGACCATGACGAACAGGTTGAAGACGTCGCCGGTGAGCATGCCGCCGGTGAGACCGGTGACCAGGCACAGGAAGAGCGGGTAGAACGTGGAATGGTGCACCGCCTTGTCCTTAGCCCCGAGCGCGTAGATGAAGCCGAACACGAACACGAGCTGAACCATCACAGCCATAGTGGCCGAGAGCAAGTCGGCCGTGATGCTGATGCCGAACGGCGCCGGCCAGCGCCCCATTTGATACACGACCGGCCGGCCGGTGGACCACACCGTCCACAACAGATAAGCGCTCGCCCCAAACGCGGTGAGCATCGCGCCGAAGGCCCAGGCTGCTTGTAGCCGAAAGTTGCGCCGCAACAGCAACGCAATTGCCGCAGCGGTGAGCGGGATGATGATGGGCAAGATGGCCAGTAAGGACGGCATCATAGTGGATCGTTCATCTCACATGCTCTCATCTCGATCGCGCTGCTCTCCCGGAAGAGACCGATCAATGGCTTAGCCCCTTCACCTCATCGCTGTCTCCTGTGCGGTAGCGCGCCGCGATGACATATAGCAGGGCGAGCACGAAGGCGAAGCCACCGAGGCTGATGACAATGGCCGTGAGGATAAGCGCCTGTGGCAGTGCGTCGCTGCGCTGGCCGACCGCCTTCGCATATGCCTCGACCACACCGTCGTAGGCGCCGATAGAAAGCAAAAACAAGTTCACCGCATTCGAGATGATGACCAAGCCGATGGCCGAACGAATGACGTTGCGGCGCAACAACTGATACAGCCCGATGCCGAACAGCGCGCCGATCGAAAGCGCTTTGATGATTTCCATAGCTCAACAGGTGATTGGTAATCTGGTCACAGGCTCACTCCAGATCACGCTCCGGATGGCCTAGCGTGTCAATGATGAAGATGGCCGCGCCGAGAACAACCAGACAGATGGCGACTTCGAACAGGAACGACGTGCTAACGTAGAAGCCCTTGGGTAAAGGCAACCCCAGCGCCGCGCCGAAGTCGAAGGGTGAGAAGAATCCGCCGCCTAGGAACACCGGCGCGATCGAGCCGGCCATCACCGTGAGGATGCCGGCGCCGATCAGCAGCCCGGGCCGAAGGAAGCGCAGGCGACTCCTGGTCTCGTCATAGCCGAAGACGACGTACCAGAAGCCCACGCCCAGACTGAGCGTGACACCGGCGGTGAAGCCATCGCCTGGCTGATCGTGGCCGTAGATTGTCTGCACGATTGCTAGCACGAATGACAGCGGCAGCGCGATGTAGGCGAGCGCATGGATGAAGGGTGACGTGCGCACACCATCAATGCCGGTGATCGTGGGCGGCAGCGGCCGTTGCAACAAAGCGGCGAGATCCGGCTCGATTTCGCCTTCCGTCGGTAGGCCCGCCGTTTCGCGCTTCTTCATCGCGTAGCGCAGCAGCGAGAACACGCCGATGCCGGCCATGCTGAATACGGTGATCTCGATCATCGTGTCGAAGCCGCGGAAGTCCACCACGATCGCACCGACGATGTCGGCGGCGCCGGTGAGCGGCTTGGCGTTTTGCTCGTAGTAGGGTGTGACCAGCGACGCGCGCGGGCGCGAAGCAAACGCGTAGAGGCACAGCACGGTCACCATCACACCGCCGGCGACGGCAAGCAGCACGTTGCGCGTCTGGACGCCGGTGCCGTTCAGCCCCTCGGCCCGCTCGCGCTGCGCACGCGGCAGCCGCGAGAGCGCCAGCACCAGCACCACCAGCGTCAGCACATCCACCACAGCCTGCACCAGCGCCACATCCGGCGACGGTTCGAGGGCGATGACGACGGCCACGGCCAACCCCGACGAACCCAACGCGATGATGGCCAACAGGTCGCGCCGGATGACAATAGACACGAACGACGCCGCCACGGCCAGCAACAAGCCGAAGGCACGCAGCGCGGTCTGGACGCTGAACGGCTCGTCGAACAGGCGTCGGCTCAGATTGGGCAGCGTTGCGCCATCGAATACGCGCCATAGGTCGCCGAACACGATCACCAGGGCAAACAGCGCCGTGAGGATCACCGCCAAGTAGACGCGGATGCGGCCGGCCTGGGTGCGCGTGGCAATATCGGCTGCCCGATCGAGGCTCTGCAGCACCCCATCGTAGATCAGGTTCATGTTCAACGCCGGCGCGCTTGGGATGCCGCGGATTAGGCTGCGCAGCGCAAACAGCACGACGCCCAACGTAATCGCGATGCCGCTCAGGATCAGCGGCAGGTTGATGCCGTGAAACAATTCCAGCGACACCTTGACTTTTGCGCCATAGGCAGCCGTCGCTGCGCTGGCCAACAGGCCGACGATGCTCTCAGGCTGAAACACGGTGATGATCAACGAGAGCGCAGCCAGCACAGCCGGACCGAACAACATGCCGGCAGGCGGCTCATGGGCGTGCAGATTGTGTTCATCATGCGCGTCGCTCGCATCGAAGCGCGAGGCCGGCCAGCCCGTCCCCGGCTTGGTCACGAATGTGTCCAGCGTCAGGCTGGCGGCCTGCGCCAGCATCAATGCGCCGGTGAGCACGGTGATGGCCGGCAGCACGAGGCGCGTCAGGCGCGGCAGCACTTCTTCCAGCTCTGCAGCCAAGAGCGTCTCTTTGGCTAGAAACCCGAACAGCGGCGGCAGCCCAGCCATGGAGAGCGCGGCGATGCTGCAAACGACGAACGTCCAGGGCATGACGCGCCAGAGATGACCCAGCCGGCGCAGGTCGCGCACGCCGGTCTCGTGATCCACGATGCCGGCGATCATGAACAGCGCACCCTTGTAGAGCGCGTGCGCCAAGACGCCGATCGCCAATGCCTTGAACGCCGATGGCGCTTCTTCGCCGATCAACATCATCAACACGCCGAGCTGGCTGACGGTGGAGTAGGCCAGCACGCTCTTCAGATCGCTCTGGCGCAGGCCGATGATCGCGCCCAGCAGCATGGTGGCGCCGCCGGTCACGATCAGCAGCCAGAACCACATCGGCGTGTTCCCCAGCGCCGGGTGCAGGCGCGCCATCAGGTAGATGCCGGCCTTGACCATCGTGGCCGAGTGCAGGTAGGCGCTGGCTGGCGTGGGCGCCGTCATTGCCTTGGGCAGCCAGAAGTGGAAGGGCGCCTGCGCGCTCTTGGTAAACGCACCGAAGGCGATCAGCCCCAGCATGATGGGATACCACGCATCGTTGCGCAGGGCATCGCCGTGGCGCAAGATCACGGCCAGGTCGGTGCTGCTGCTGATGGCCGAGGCGAACAGCAGCCCGGCCAGCAGCGCAATGCCGCCGCCGCCAGTGACAAACAGCGCCTTGAACGCGCCGCTGCGCGCATCTTCATCTTTGGTCTTGTAGGCGATCAGCAAAAACGACGTGATGCTGGTGCCCTCCCAGAACAGGAAGAGCGTGATCACATCGCCGGCCAGCACCAGCCCCAGCATGCTGGTCATGAACAAGAGGACGTAGAGGAAGAAGCGCGCGTCGGTGTTGGGGAGTAGAGACTCGGATGTTGGGGACGCGTGTGACACCCGCTCCCGCGTCTCGACTGCCGACTTTTCATCCGCGCGCTTTGGCGTGAAGTAATAACCGGCGTAGATCAGCACCAGTGCCCCAATGCCGGTGATAATCAGTCCGAACAGCGCGCTCAGGCCATCCAGATAGAACGCGAACTCGACGCCGAGCGCCGGTAGCCAGGGGATGCGCCAGGTCAAGGCATCGCCGGCGGCCACACGGGGGAACTGCGACGCGATGGCGATGAAAGCAGTCGCCGGTGCGATGGCCAGCAGCCATCCCAGCGCGCGCGAGGGGAAGGATCGGATGCGCGGGATGAACGTGAATGCCGCCCCGGCGGATGCGCCGATTAGGCACGCGAGAACAGGGAAGGCGAGCATTGTGCAACTATACCGGGCGGTCTATGGAATCGCGCGCAGCCAGCCGGCGTTCGCGCTCGCCGGCCAGATCGTCTCGCACGGCGCGCTTGACAGGAATCCCCATGCGATAAGCCGCCGAAGCTAGCGCGTGCGATACCACCGGCCCGGCGATGACCAGCAGCGCGATCAAAATCACGGCCTTGCCGAGCACCGAAGGCGTAATCAGCGCCGTCGCGCCGGCTAGGAAGGCCGCGCCGAAGACACCGACCTTGCCGGCGGCGTGCAGGCGCGTATACACGTCCGGCAGGCGCACCAGCCCAAGCGCGCCGATCACGGAGAAGAAGGTGCCGATGATCACCAAGAGGAGGGCCAGAATTTGCCAGATGATTTCCATTTGTTCGTCCAATCCAGCGCCAAGGGCTCAGAACATGCGTTGGTCGGCCAGATACTTCGCCAGTGCTAACGTGCCGATGAACCCGAGCGCAGCAAGCGCCAGCGCCACGTCCATGTAGATGCTCTCGTCGGTAATCAGCGTGATCAACAGGAATACACACAGCGCCAGCACGCTCACCAGCTCCACGCTCAGCAAGCGATCCACGGCATTATCGCCACGCAGCACGCGCCATACTGCGACGCCCAGCAGCAGCGTATGTACGATCAGCGCCAGCGCGAATGCTACGCTCAAGATTTGTTCCATTGCGTTTCTCCTCCTGAATTAGCCGCCGAGTACCGCGCGCACATACAGCTCCGGCAGGTTCATCCACGCCACCGTTGCTTGCGCCAGGTTGACCAGCGGTTCGGCCCAAATTCCCAGCGCCAGACTGAGCGCGATCAACAACGCTGGAGCGATCAGCCGGTCGCCGTATGGTTTCGGCTTGACGCCCTCCGGCAGCGGCGCCCACCAGATGCGCTGGAAGGCGCGAATGACATACACCAGTGTGACGATGCCCGCCAGGCCGATGGCCGCCAGTGAGGGATACGCTTGTGCATCCACGCCACTGTTGAACAACAGGAGTTTGCCGATGAAGCCGTTGAGCGGCGGGATGCCGGCCAAGCCCATGCCTCCCAGGAGGAAGAGCACGCCGGCCCACGGCAGCTTCTTGCCCAGTCCGGTGATCGCTGCGAACGCTGCCGTCTTCACCGGCGCGCGACTGGCGACGCTGCCGGCCAGCATCAGCATGGCTGCCTTGAGCAGGCTATGGTTGAAGGCATAGACGATGGCTGCGGCCAGCGCCAGCGGCGTGCCCCAGCCGATGGCGACCAGGATGAACCCGAGCTGGCCGAGGGTCGAATAGGCTAACATGCGTTTGGCGTCGTAGGTGCCCACCGCCCCCAGACCGCCGAACCACACGCCCACCGCACCGACCACCACCAGCACGCTCCGAATGGTTTCGGCCTGCTCGACGAACAGCAGCGTGGTCATGCGCAGAAAGCCGTAGATGCCGAGTTTGACCACGACCGATGACAGCACCGCATGCACCGGCGTCGGCGCAGCGGTGTGGAAGTCCGGCTGCCAGAAGTGAAAGGGCATCACGGCGCCCTTGACCATGAAGAAGATCATCAACAAAGCCATGGCCGGCAACACCAGCGGCGGCGAGGGATCGGCGGCGATGCGCCGGGTGAGATCGGCGATGTTCAGCGTGCCATACGAGACGTAGAGGCTGCCGCTGGCCAGCAGCAAGGCGATGGACGCGATGAAGCTGATGTAGAAGTACTTGTAGGCCGCCTCGGTGCCGAACTTGTCGTCGGACATGGCCGTGAGTGCTGCGCCGGCGAACACCAGCAGCTCGGCGAACACGAACAGATTGAACAAATCGCCGGTGAGCATCGCCCCGGTCAGGCCGGCGGCTAACATCAAGAAGAGCGGGTAGAACGCGGGGTATTGTGCGCATTGGTCGCGGCAGCCCAACGCATACAGGAACCCACCCACCAGCACGAGCTGGCACATCACGGCCATGAGCGCCGACAGTGGATCGCCGACCAGCGAGATGCCGGCCGGCGCCGGCCAGTTACCCAACTGGAACACGACCGGCGCGCCGCTCGACACCACCGTCCACAGCAACAGGCTGCTACAGACAAACGCCGCGACCATCGCCCCGAACGACCAGGCCGCTTGCAGCCGGCGATGGCTGCGCAACAGCACGGAAACCGCTGCGGCGGTCAGTGGGACGATGATGGGGAGAATGACCAAAACGGATGGCGGCATGCCTCAAATTGATCTGTCATCTTTCACTCTGGTTTCAACACCTCCCCAAAATGAAAGATGAAAGATTCCATCAATGGGTCAATCCCTTCACCTCGTCGCTGTCGCTGGTCTTGTAGCGCACCGACAACACATACAGCATGGACAACACCATGGCGAAGCCCCCCATGCCGATGACGATAGCGGTGAGGATGAGCGCCTGCGGCAATGCGTCGCTGCGCTGGCCGACCTCATTGACATAGGCGGCTACTTCGCCGCGATATGCGCCCGCCGCCAACAGGAACAGGTTGATCGCGTTCGACACGATGGCCATGCCGATGGCCGAGCGGATCAGATTGCGGCGCAACAGTTGAAACACGCCAACGGCAAACAATCCACTGATCGTAAGAGCAAGCAAAACATCCATGTCATATCTCCGTCATCGAGTTGTTAGGTCAATCAGGCCTTTCCGGTCATCAAGTCACTTTCTCCAATCCGCCATCTCCGATCTCTAATCTCTGATCTCTAATCTCTAACTTCTGACTTCTGACCTCTGACCTCCGGTTCCTGAATTTCCGCAGTTTCGTCGAGCGTCACTTCGCCGCGCTGTCGCAGCACGGCGATCTCGTCCATCTGGCGGGCCGTTTCGGCGTCACTGTCTTTTGGGTGGCCGAGCGTGTCCAGCATCAGCACGGCACTGCCGGTGACGGTCAAGCAGATCGCCAGCTCGAACAGCGTGGCCGTGCTGAAATACACGCCCTGTGGCAGGAAGCCGATGCCCAGCAACTTGCCGAAGTCCACCGGCGAGAAGAACGACCCGTTGATGAGCGCTGCCGCCGTAGCCGATCCAATGGCCAGCAATAGGCCAGACCCGATAAAGCCGCCCGGCGTCAACCACGGCAGCCGTCGTTTGGTCTCGGCATAGCCGAACACCACATACCACGTTGCCATACCCAGGCTGAGGATCACGCCCGCTGTAAAGCCGTCGCCGGGTTGGTCGTGCCCATATAGCACGTGCGTGACGGCCAGCAGCATGGTGAATGGCAAGAGCAACAACGCCAGCGCGCGCACGAACGGCGAGGTGATCGGGCTGGCGATGCCGCGGAAGGGCAGCATGCTCTTGTCCAACGCCGGCGCATCGTCGTCGCGGTCGCCGGCTTTGCGCGAGGCGTAGCGCAGCAGGGTATAGATCGCCAGGCCAGCCGCGGCGAAGACAACAATTTCCACGAAGGTGTCGAACCCGCGGAAGTCAATCACGATCGCCCCAACGATGTCGTTGGCGCTGGTGAGCGGCTTGGCGTTTTGCTCGTAGAACGGCGTCATCTGTGACTCGCGTGGGCGCGTGCCCAGCGCCGTGAGCACGATGGCGAACATGACTGCGCCGCTGCCCAGTGCGATTAGTAAGTCGCGCACCAAACTGGGGCGGGTCTGGCGGAAGGTGAATTCGAAGGCGCGCTCGCGTTGTTCGCGTGGTAGGCGCGTGAGCACCAGCACCAGCACGACCAGCGTCAGCGTCTCGACGACGACCTGCACCAACGCGATGTCGGGCGCCGGCTCCAGGATCATCAACACGGCGATGCTCAGCCCCGAGGCTGCCAGCGCGAAGATGGCGAACAGGTCGCGTCGCAGCAACACGCTGGCCAGCGCCGCGATGCCGATTACCAACAACAAGAACACGCGCAGCGCCGCCAGCGCGGGCTGCGGGCCGGCGACGAGAGGCGGCAACGTCGGCAGGCTCAGGCGGCCGATCGTCACCATCATTAGGCCGGCGCTGATGAGCATGATCGCCAGATACAAGCGCAGCTTGCCATTTTGCACGCGCGTCACCAGCCAGGCTAGCCCATCAATCGTCCTGAGCGCGCCTGCGTAGAGTGGCTCCAGGCTGAGCGCGCCGCTCAGGTTCGTGAACAACGGACGTAAGCGCCCACGCAGCGCCAAGATTGCAGCGCCGATGGTGACGGCAACCGCGCTCAGCGCCAGCGGAATGTTGATGCCCGTCCACAACGCCAGTGACACCTTCACGGGCGCACCATAGCTGGCCGCCGCGGCGCGCGCCAGCAGCGTCGCCAATGCCTCCGGCTCGGGCAACACGCCGATGGCCAGCGAGATGACCGCCGGAACGGCCGGCGCGACCCACATCGGGATCGGCGCTTCGTGCGGGTGCAGTGCTGCTTTGGGCTTGCCCCAAAAGGCATCGAGAACGATTAGGCCGGCCTGTGCCAAGATCAGCGCACCGGCCACTACTGCGGCTGCGGGGAAGATCACATCCACGATGGCCGGCACGTTGGGGTGCGTGGCCGTGGCCAGCAACGTCTCTTTGGCCAGGAAGCCGAACAGCGGTGGCAGGCCGGCCATGGAGAGCGCAGCGACAGCAGCAACGGCAAAGGTGGCCGGCATCGCCCGCCAGATGCCACCTAGTTGGCGCAGGTCGCGCGTGCCGGCCTCGTGATCCACGATGCCGGTGATCAAGAACAGCGCGCTCTTATAGAGCGCGTGCGCCAAGATGCTGACCACCAGCGCTTTGAAGGCGATCTCGGTGTCTTGGCCGATCAGCATGACTAAGATGCCGAGCTGGCTGACGGTGGAATAGGCCAGTAGCGCTTTCAAGTCGTTTTGCTTGAAGCCGACATAGGCGCCGATAAGCATGGTGGCCAGGCCGACCAGACTCAGCACCCAGAACCACAGGTCGGTGAGGCCGAGCGCAGGGTGCAGCCGGGCCAGCAAGTACACTCCGGCTTTGACCATCGTCGCCGAGTGCAAATAGGCCGATGCCGGCGCAGGCGCGCTCATTGCGCCGGGCAGCCAGAAGTGTGCCGGCGCTTGTGCGCTCTTGGTCAGCGCGCCCAACGCGATCAGGCCGAACATGACCGGGTACAACGCGTTGGCGCGCAGCGCGTCGCCTTGGCGCAGGATGTCGGCGAAGCCGGTGCTGCCGGCGATGGACGACGCAAAGACCAGTCCGGCCAGCAGCGCAACGCCGCCACCTCCGGTGATGAACAACGCGCGGAACGCCCCCTTGCGCGCATCCTCCTCTTTAGACTTGTAGGCAACCAATAGGAACGACGTGATGCTGGTGCCCTCCCAGAACACGAACAGCGTGATCACGTCACCGGCCAGCACCAGCCCGAGCATGCTGGTCATGAAGAGCAGAATGTAGAAGAAGAAGCGCGCGTCGGTATTCGGGAATCGGGAGTGGAGAGTGGGCGTTGTGCGCGAGTCCGACTCCCCATCCCCCCCTCCCGACTTTTCGTCTCCGTGCTTCGGCGCGAAGTAGTAGCCCGCATACATCACCACCAGCGCGCCGATGCCCGACACCAATAGTGCGAACAACAGGCTGAGGCCGTCCAACAACAGCGAAAAGTGTAGGCCCAACGATGGAATCCACGCCACAGACCAGCTCAGCGTTTGGCCGGCCAACACCGCCGGCGACTGCGCAAGCAGCGCAACGAACGCAATCGCCGGCGCAATCGCCAACAGCCAGCCCATCACGCGGGTGGGAATGCGCTGCCCGAGCACCGATGCCGTGAACACCCCGGCGACCGACGCACCAACGGCACAGGCGACGAGTGAGATCACAAGCGCATCGTTCATGGGCAGGAGTTGTGGCAAGAGAACGGGCGACCTTCAAAGCTGCGTCGCCGCCCGTCGCCGGCGCGCCCGGAATTCCCGATAGACCGTGACCGCCAGCGTGATCACCGTGAGCGGAATGACGAACAGCAGCATCACGTTGCTGAAAGCCGGCAGGGCGTCATGCTGTGTGGCGGCGAGGATGAGATAGGCGAGGTAGGCCGCGTAGTAGGCGACGAACATCGCCCCCTCCCAACGCGAGATTTCGTAGCCCGTGAAGAACACCGGCAGGCACGCGAGGGCGACGGCCAGCATCACCCATACGTCGAAGTTGAGCGCCGCCGGCGCAACGGAGATGCCGGATGGCGACACGATGCCGGTCAGCGCCAGCACGGACAACAGGTTGAAAATGTTGCTGCCGACGGCGTTGCCGACGGCGATGTCGCGCTCGCCTTTGATCGCAGCGACGAGCGACGTGGCGACCTCCGGCAGCGATGTGCCGGCCGAGACGATCGTCAACCCGATCACCAACTCGCTCACGCCGACCGCGCGCGCGATGGCCACCGCGCCGTTCACCAGCCAGCGCGAGCCGATCACGAGCATGACCAAGCCAATCCCGACGAATGTGAGGTTGAGCACGACCTGCGCCGGCCCGCGGGGACGTTCGCCGAACTCTTGCTCATACTCTTGTTGAACCGCAACGTTGGTCTCGCGCCGGCTCTGCACAAACAGGAACGCCGTGTAGATCACCAGTCCGGCGAACAGCAAGACTCCCTCCAGGCGACCGATTTTCAGGTCTTGTGCAAGCAGCGTGGCCAGCACCGTCACGCCGATCATGACCGGCACGTCGAGCCGCACCAGTTGCTGCGACACGACCAACGGCGTGATCAGCGCCGAAAGCCCAATGATGACCAGGATGTTGAAGATGTTGCTGCCGACGACGTTGCCGAAGGCGATGTCGGCTTGTCCGGCCAGCGCCGACTGAACGCTCACGGCCAGCTCCGGCGAGCTGGTGCCGAACGCGACCACCGTGAGGCCGATCACCAACGGTGAGACGCCGGCCGCGGCCGCCAGCCGCGCCGCACCGCGCACCAGCAACTCGGCGCCGACGATTAGCAATCCCAATCCGGCGACGAACAGGATCAAAGTCAATAAGTCCACTTACTTCACTCCTCAGTCCAACTGGATTCAAACCGGCGTGGCAGGCAGCCGCCGGCGTGCGCGAATCTCCTGAAACACGGTGACGATCAGCGTCAGCACGGTGAGCGGCGCTACGAACAGCAACATCGCGTCGCTCAAGATAGACAGCGCTGCGTTTCCGGTCGCATCAAGTATCAGGTATGCCGTGTAGGCCGCGTAATACAACAGAAAGAGCGCGCCTTCCCAACGGGCGATCTTCAGGCCGGTGAAAAAGATCGGCAGGCAAGCGATGGCGACTGCGATCATCACCCAGATGTCGAAGCGGAGCACCGAAGGGGATACCGACAGACCCTGTGGCGCGACGAGGCCGGCCATCCCCAACACCGCCAGGAGGTTGAAGATGTTGCTGCCCACCACGTTGCCCACGGCAATGTCACGCTCCCCCTTGATGGCAGCGATGATTGAGGTCGCTACTTCGGGAAGCGACGTGCCGGCCGCTACAATCGTCAGGCCGATGACTACTTCGCCAACGCCGACGGCGCGAGCGATGGTCACCGCGCCATCTACCAGCCAGCGTGAGCCAACCACCAACGCAGCCAGGCCAACCACGACGAAGCCCAGGTTGAGCAACACGCCGCCAACGCCCTTGGGCTTTTCACCGAACTCTTGCTCGTACTCCGCCTGCACTTGCTCGTTTCTCTCTTTGCGACTTTGAATGACGAGAAAGGTGGTGTATGCGACGATGCCGGCAAACAACACAGCGCCTTCCAGCCGGTTGAGCACCCCATCGGCGATGAAAACCAGCGTCAGCACCGACGTGCCGATCATGATCGGCACGTCCAGGCGCACCAGTTGCTGCGAGACGACGAGCGGCGCGATCAACGCCGACGCGCCGAGGATGAACAGCACGTTGAAGATGTTGCTGCCCACCACGTTGCCTACGGCGATGTCGGCGCTGCCGTTCAACGCCGAGATAGTGCTGACCGCCATCTCCGGTGCGCTGGTGCCGAACGCCACGACCGTCAAGCCGATAACGAGCGGCGAGATGCCGATCGCCGCTGCCAGGCGGGATGCGCCGCGCACCAGTGCCTCGGCGCCGGCGATTAGCAACCCCAATCCGGCAACGAAGAGGATCAGTGTGAGTATGTTCAAGTTGTCACTCCTACAAATGCAACGAGACCACCATGGTCTCATCCATCCATGGTGGTCTCGCCTGTCACGCGTCGAACGGCGCTTACAGCTGGCCGGGGCCGATGGACCCGTATTGACGACCGGCTGATCTCCTCGTGGAGAAGGCTACTCCCCAACCGGGCTACACTTATATCAGCCTTGGGCGGACTTTGTCAATGGCCACATGCCCGGTGCTTTATTGCTGACGGCATGGTGAACGACAATTTCCGGGCTGGTTTTGATGAGTGCATTTCGGAAAGGGGAGGAGGTCAGGAGAATGAACAGCAGGGTGGGCCAAGGGCACTACCCCGTGCACCCCCAGCAGCACACCGCTCAGATCGCGGGCACGTTCAATCGCTCCGGCAGGCATGCTATCGCCGGTCTTGCAATGCACCTGGCAGATGATCGGGCTCATGACCGGCCCATCCCCATCCGCTTCAGCGCCACGCGCGCAGCGTGATAGCCGCACATGCCATGCACGCCCCCACCTGGCGGCGTGGATGACGAGCAGATGTAAAGCCCCGCCAACGGCGTGGCATACGGCGGCTGGTGTAACGTCGGGCGCGTGTAGAGCTGGCGCAGGTCCTGCACGCCGCCGTTGATGTCGCCGCCAATGTAGTTGGCGTTGTAGCGCTCCATCGCTGCGGGATTCATCACATGGCGCGCCAAGATGCGGTCGCGAAAGCCCGGCGCGAAGCGCTCGATCTGCGCCTCGATGCGTTCGGTCATGTCCACCGTTGAGCCATGAGGCACGTGGCAGTATGCCCAGCAGGTATGCTTGCCTTCCGGTGCGCGGCTGGGATCAAAGCAGGTGTGTTGCGCCAGCAAGACGAATGGGCGTTCGGGATGTTGGCCGCGCATGACTTGGCACTCGCTCGCGGCGATCTCGTCCAGCGTGCCGCCCAGGTGCACGGTCGCGGCGCGCGCGCACTCCGGCGCCTTCCATGGAATCGGCCCATCGAGCGCGTAGTCCACCTTGAACGCGCCTGCGCCATAGCGATAGCGCTCGAGTTGGCGACGGTAGCCAGGCGGCAGACGGTCGCCGGCGATGCGCATGAGCTGGCGCGGGGTGACGTCGAACAGCATGGCGCGCGCAGGCGGCAACTCGCGCAACGATTCGACCCGCCGGCCGGTGATGATCTCACCCCCCAAAGCCTGCAAATGCGCGGCCAAGGCATCGGCGATCCGCTGTGAGCCGCCCTGCGCCAGCGGCCAGCCCACCGCATGCGCGCTTGCGCCCAACACCAGCCCGAACGCTGCAGTGACCGGCGCATCCAGCGGCAAGACCGAATGCGCGGCCAGTCCGGCGAACAGCGCGCGGGCAGCCTCGGTGCGAAAGTAGAACTTGGCCAGCGCCCGCGCCGGCCAGACCGCGCGCAGCCCAAAACGCGCCAGCGGGATGAAGTAGCGCGGCGGCAAGGGCAATGGGCCTAGCACATCTTCGGTCAGGGCATCCCATGCCTCCACCAGCGGCGCCATCAGCCGGCGATAGGCCGGCCCGTCCCGACCGAGGCGTTCGGCCGTCGCCTCGAGCGAACGCTCGGCGATGGCGGCGCTGCCATCGTCGAAGGGATGAGCGAACGGCGCAGGAGGCTGAATCCAGCGCAGGCCATACCGCGCCAGCGGCAGGCCGCGGAAGCACGGCGAGGAGACGGCCAGCGGATGAATGGCCGAGCAGATGTCGTGCACGAAGCCGGGCAGCGTCAGCGCTGCTGAGCGACACCCGCCGCCTACCGTTTCGGCAGCCTCGATCAGCAACACCGCGCAGCCGGCCTGCGCCAGCGTAATGGCCGCCGCCAGTCCGTTCGGCCCTGCGCCGACCACCACAGCATCGTAGCGTGCCTTACTGCTCATGGTGTGGACAGCATCTCGCGTGATGCGAGGAGCTTAGCAGCCGAAGTATTCCTCGCGCATGCGATGGAGGAACAAGAGCGACTCGCGCATTTCGTCCATGCCGTTCATGCCGTCCTCGATGCTAATCCAGCGGCTATAGCGCACCTCGCGCAGGATGCGAAAGATGGCGTGATAGTCGTTCAGCCCTCGACCGGTGATGCCGTGGCGCAGATGAGGCGAATAGCCCAGCGTGCCATCGCTTTGACGCAGCGAATCGAGCGTCACGCCCTCGGCCAAGTAACGATCGCTGGCGTGCATGCTGACGACGCGCTCTTTCACCTCGTGCAAGAGCGCGATGGGATCATCGCCGGCGACGATGGCATTCGATGGGTCATATTGAACGCCGAAGTGCGTCCGCTCCGGGATAGCGTTCACGATGCGCAGAAATACATCTTTCTTCTGCGCGAATTCGGGGTAGCGCCAAGCGCCGTCTTTGTAGTGATTCTCCATCCCCAGCACCACATCGTATTCTTTCGCAATCGGAATCAAGCGCATGATAACGTCCACCACCCATTCAATGCCCTGTTCAAGCGGCACTTCAGGATAGCGCTGGCCGCTGAGCACGCGACAGGTCGCGCCCGGCCCACCGAGCCGGCGCGTGACGCGAATCATCTCGACCTCGTGATCGAAGGCGCGCCGGCGCATATCGGCATCGGGGTGAGTGAAGTCGGGTGAACAGCACATCATCGGCATCGCGAAGCCAGCTTTGGCAATGGCATCGCCGACGCTATCGAGATACGCGTCGTCGTGACTGGTCAGGAAACCCTCGTACAACTCCAATCCCTCCGCCGGCAGCGCCTGTGCCATCTCGATCCAGTCGAACAGCGACATCGTGCGCTTGAAGGCGATCTCCTCGATGTAGCACTTGGGGAACGCAGCGAGGCGGGGAAGGCAAGCAATAGTCATGCGGTAGAGTTTAAGCAGACTGGGAATTTCGTCTCGCGTGTTGCGCGTTGCATCTTGCGTCTTGTGCAGCACCTAACGCATGACGCACGCGCGTGATGTAACACGCCATAAACTATGGCTTCTCACACCTTTGAAGAACTCTTTGTCAAGCACGGCGCGGCGTCGTTCGACAAGCAACTCTACCTCGATGCCATGCTGGGCAAGTGCGGCTGGGCGTTCGACCTGAACGGCGGCATCCTGGCCTTCCGCCGGCCGCACGAGGACGACTTGCAGTTGAACGTGCAGGTGTTGGGCACCGAGTCGGAAGATAGCCAAACGTGGCTGTGGGGCTGGGCCAACCCGAGCAACATTCCGGCTGCGCTGCTGAAGTCGGCGAACGAGTTAAGGGCATTCGGCGCAGCCGCCGACGTGCCTGAACTCACCACGCCCGAGTTACCGATTACGCCTGAGGTGAACCCGCAGCGCGTCGCGATGGTCGCCTGCGGTGTGCAGCGCGCCGGTTGCTTCTTCCGCGCGCCCTACCCGCGCGGCGCGCTCTACCTGTTGATCAAAGATCCGCGCTATAAGCGCTCGGTGACCCGGCCGATTCTGCGCATCCTGCGCGCCTTCCCGATGTTCCTATCCGATTACCACGTCGCCAACCAGCGCGCGGCCTTGCTCGGCTACTTGCAGTTTTACCGCCTGGAGGTGCGCAACGAGGAGCGCTGCATCGTTGCTGCGACGAAAGCGGCGCCGCGCGGGCTGCTCGGCGCCGGCGCGCCGCAGCAACTGGTGGCTGAATTTGATGATCAAGATCGGCTCATTGCGCTCCGCTGACGCCTGACCCGCGCTCACACTCCGGCGACTTTGGCCATTGCCTCCCAGAAGTGCCACTCGCTCTCAAGCAGCAGCCGCGTGGACTCGCGGATCTGCTGAGCCGTCACGCCCCGGTCGAGGGCCGCCTGCAAGTTCAGCGTGTCCGGCTTACATCCCGGGCAATCACCCAATGCAGCCCCGCGCTCCAGCGCGCTCTGAATGTAGGGCAACACCTCTTCGTCTTTGGGCTGATAGTTGGCGTACATCTCGAAGAAGCGCACGGCCTCGCGGCTGAGGCCGTAGTGCATTTGCAACGCGCGGCTGACGCGCATGGCATTCGCAATCCATACTTTTGCGTCGAAGTAAAACGCAGTGATCAGGTCTGCATCGCTGCCGTATAGGCACATGAACGTCTCGTAGTAGCTGAACATCATGGCCTCGAGCAGCATCGGCCCGGCCTGTAGATCCGCCTCGCTCAAGCCGAGCGCCTTGGCAAAGGTGAGCACCGCTTCACAGACGGCGAACTCAGCTTGTAGGAACTCGTTGAGCTTCTTGCGACTGGGTTGATGGCCGTAGCGAGCTAGCAACAGCGCAATGTTTTTCAACCCGTGGGACACGATGTGGTACTGCTGAGTGGCCAGGGTCTTCAGTGCTTCTCGAGGCACACGCCCTTCCTCCAGGGCTTGCACGTATCGGTGCGTCACGATGCGCTGCAGAAGGGGCTGCAGTTCGCGATTCAAGTCTTGTAGCAGTCTGGCTGAGTCTTGGATAACGAGTTGTTCGGTCATAGCTAGCGTAACCTCCAAACAAAAACACCCTCCGCTGTGCAGAGGGTGTTTTAGATGTAACCGTTCACCACATTCCTGCGCCAGCATTATCTGGATCAGGTTCAACGGGTCGAGAACTAACAGCTCTCCTCTCAGCCTGGTTGCACCAAGCTCCCCGTGTGATTGTTTAATTGATTAAGTTATAGGCAAGCGACCTTGTAACACAAGGCGAGTGCCTCGTCAAGGTCGAAAAGCTTAAAAGTTCCGATGCGTCCTCACGGCTGCGACGCATTCTCCGGCGGCGTCACCGTACAACCGGGTAGCGTGCGGAAGAAGCGTTCCGGCCCAGGCGGTGCGTAGATGATGAACAATTCGGCCGGCTTCCAGCCCACGTTCAGCGTCGCGTGATATACATCGGCAGGGATGAAGATGCTCGCGCCGGCGTGCAACCGCACCGGCGGTTGATCGTCAATCATCTGTTCGATCTCGCCGCTGATGACGTAGATGATCTCGTCGCTACCGGGGTGGTTGTGCCGTGCATGGCCCATCCCCGGCTTGACGATGACCACGCCGCTGCTGAAGCGCTGCGACCCGGTCACCGCCGGCTCGTTGTGCATCTTCAGCGTGCCCCAGTCGAACTGTAGCGACTCGACGTCTTCGCCATAAACGACATACCCCGCTCCGATCTTCTGCATGGCTTGTTCCTCGTTGATGAGATACCGGACAGATTAGCATGCAGCAGCGCAGCGCGCAATGCGTAAGCCTTCGACGGGCCGAGCCCATACAACAGGCTAGGCCGGAGCGCAATTGCATTCCGGCCTAGTTAAAAGCAGCGATGATGCAAGAATCAACGTTCGCGCGGGCAAGTGCTGATGCCAAACGGCGCATACAGCGGACAGAAGCCGATGAGGCTGGTCAGCGCGAACACCGCGGCCAATACACCCAGGACGATGGCCAGCACGCCGCTGACGGTGCCGGTGGCGATGAGCACAGCAATAACGAGAGCGACAACGATTCGAATCCCGCGATCCAGATTGCCCATATTCTTCTTCATTTCATTTACCTCCCGAAGGTGAACAGATGCTGTTGACCAATACAGTAGTACGCGGGCGACGATTCGTCAGTGACAATGTCACACAACGCAAGTTGGCTTCGACCAGCTCCGCTGCCTGACGAACCCAGCGGCCTCCGTCATATAGCCCGTGCGCGACGGAGGAGACCGGCGTGATCCAGCAGCGCGATTGTCCCGCGACCGGTCTCGATCAATCGTCCGGCACTAAAGTCCTCCAGGATGCGGCTGACGACCTCGCGCGAGGTGCCCAGCTCCGCTGCGATCTCCTGATGGGTGATGCGCAGACTGGGAGACGACGGGCTGAGCCGGCGGGCCAGGAAGTCGGCGATGCGCGCATCCATCCGCCGGAAGGCCACTTCGTCTACCACCGCCATGACGCTGGCCAGCCGTCGCGAGAGCAGCTCGAACACGTAGTCGCGCCATGGCTGATAGCGATTGACCCAGTCGCGAAATGTCGTCGCCGCGATCACGACTGCCTCGGCATCGCGCTCCACCACGGCGATGGCAGGAAAGTGGCGATTGCCCAAGATGCAGTTGGCGGTAAGGATGCAGCTCTCGCCCCGGTCGAAGCGGTAGAGCGTGATCTCGCGGCCGGTCTCGCCGATCTTGAACACGCGCACCACGCCGCTGAGCAGGACGGCAATCGCGCTGCATTCGTCGCCTTCGGCGAAGATTTGCACACCGGCGGGAATAGTGCGAATGCTCGCCTCGCGCAAAAAGTCGCGGACGAGTTCAGCCGACGCACGGGCCAGAAACGGCAGCGCCGGCGTCACGCGCTTCAGGTCGGCTTCTCGCAGCATGCAAATTTGCGATCGGATCAGCGCCGCTGCAACTGCTTGAAGCGCCGCGCGTTCTCGGTGATGGCAACTTCGGTGGGCAGGCGCTCCATGCTGCTGGCGCCGAAGAAGCCGACGACGCCTTGCGTGCGTGAGAGCACATACTGCGCATCCTCCGGCTCGGCGATCGGCCCGCCGTGACACAGCACCATCACATCGGCGCGCACCCGCTTGGCGGCGTCGTGCATGCGCTGGATGCGCTCGACGCATTCGTCCAGCGTAAGCGCCGTCTTCGCGCCGATGGCCCCCTTGGTCGTTAGCCCCATGTGCGGCACCAGCACGTCCGCGCCGGCCTCCGCCATCGCAACGGCCTGATCTTCGTCGAACACATACGGACAGGTGAGCAGGTCCATCTCGTGTGCGAGCCGGATCATGTCCACTTCCAGCCCGAAGCCCATGCCGGTCTCCTCCAGACCCTGCCGAAAGGTGCCGTCAATCAGACCGACGGTAGGGAAATTCTGCACGCCGGTGAAGCCGGCCTCTTTCACCTGCCGCAGAAAGACCGGCATCAGCCGGAACGGATCGGTGCCGCACACGCCGGCCAGCACGGGCGTGTGCTTGACAATCGGCAGCACTTCGTGCGCCATGTCCATGACGATGGCGTTGGCGTCGCCATAGGGCATCAGCCCGGCCAGGGAGCCGCGCCCGGCCATGCGGTAGCGCCCGCTGTTGTAGATAATGATGAGGTCCACACCGCCGGCCTCGGCGCACTTGGCCGACAGGCCGGTGCCTGCGCCGGCGCCGATGATGACGCCGCCTGCAGCGACGGTTGCCTTCAGCTTCTCCAGTGCAGTCGCTCGATCCATATCCAGTTTAAGGTTATTGTGAGTAGAGACGCGCCGCCATGGCGCCTCTCTGCGGTTCATTTCTTCGTTGCACCCCTCACACCGGTGATCATCCGATCCAGCTCGCGCGCCATGGCTTGCGCAAAACGTGGGTCGTTAATCTCCATGTCCATCTCCTTCACGGGGATGCCGGCGCGGAGGTTGGCCTTCAGTTCACGAATCAAAGCAGCGTCGGCTTCGGGATCGTAGAACGGCTGGCCTTCTGTTGCAATCATCGAGATGCCCTTCAGCGGGATGAAGACCGCCGTCGGCCCGGTCGCCATGTTCAGCTTGTGCGCGATGATGCGTCCCAACTCGGCGCACTCCTCCGGAGTGGTGCGCATCAGCGTGACGGTGGCGTTGTGCCGATAGAGATTGCGCCCGCGAAACTTCTCCGGCACGGTATCCATCGGCCCGAAGTTCACCATGTCCAACGCACCGAGCGAGATCACCTGCGGCACGCCCAGCTTACCGGCAGCTTCCAGCCGCTCCGGTCCGGCGCTCAGCACGCCGCCGACCAATTCGTCCGCCAGCTCGGTCGTGGTGATGTCCATCACGCCGGCCAGGAAGCCGCCTTTCACCAGCGCCTCCATGCTTTGCCCACCGGTGCCGGTAGCGTGAAAGACGAGCACTTCGTAGCCACGTTCTTCCAGCCAGGCCCGCGCCGCGTTCACGCACGGTGTGGTCACCCCGAACATCGTCGCGCCGATGAGTGGCTTGGATTTCGTCGTTCGCTTGCGCGTCGCGTATGCGGTCGCCATGCCGGCGATGGCCGCCGCGGCGTTGCCCAGGATGCGCGCGCTCACGCGGTTGATGCCGGCGATGTCCACCACCGAATACATCATGGTCACGTCGTTCGCGCCAACGTAGGGACGCGTGTCGCCGCTGGCCAGCGTGCTGACGATGAGTTTGGGCACGCCCACGGGCAACACGCGCATGGCGGCAGCGGCAATGGACGAGTTACCGCTGCCACCCATGCCCATGATGCCGTCCAGCTTCTTGTCGGCGTAGAGGCGCCGGGCGATCTCGGCTGCGCCACGCGCCATGGTCATCACTGCAGCGCCGCGGTCGCCGGCCGCGGCCAACGTAGCCACATCGGCGCCGGCAGCGCGCGCAACTTCTTCGCGCGTAATGGTCGGCCTGACCTGCGGCGCACCCAGGACGCCGGCATCCACCAAGATGACCTCTACGCCGTGCTGCTTAATTCGTTTGCGGATGAAGTCGAATTCCGCGCCCTTCGTGTCGAGCGTGCCGATCAAAACAACGGTTGGCATAGCACACCTTGCTTTCGTTATATGCCAGCTATCCATCCGGCGCAAATATGCTTCTCAGGGGACTATCAGGCTGTGTATATGAATTTCATATGTGTGACCGGTAGCGTCTTAGGCCATGTAGCCTTGTGCCGTTCGCGCAGATGCGCCGATGAGAGGTGTGGCTATCAGAACAACACGCGGTGCACCGTCTGAACGAACGGCGCTCAAGTATCGAAACAGGAGGGTGTGATGCTGACCTTGTACGAGGAATTGATGCTCCTCGCTCTGGACGACAAAGAGGGCGTTGTAGTGCCACAAGCGCGCGAGCCGCTCATGATGGGCCTGGCCAGCGCGATCCTAACCGAGTTGACGCTGCGCGGCAAATTACGCACCGACGAACAGTTCAACGTGGTTGTCGCCAACCCGATGCCCACCGGTGATGCGTTGCTGGATCGCGCGCTGGAAAGCATTCGCACGTTGCCTGCATCGCCCCGGCCGGCCACGCACTGGATCGAGGCGCTCGTGCGCGGCATGCGTGACCTGGAAGATCAGGTGATCCAGCGGCTGGTGCAGCGCGGCGCGCTGCGCATCGAAGAATCGCGTCGGATGCTCTTCTTCAAGGAGTCGCGCTTCCCACAGGGCGCATCCGGATTCGAAGAGAATATCCGGCGGCGGCTGCGCGATGTGGTCATGGGGGGTGCTTCGCCCGACGAACGCACGCTGGCGCTGATCGGCCTGATCAAGATGACCAATTTGATCGAAGTCGTCTTCCCCTACACGGAATGGGAACAGGCGCGCCGGCGCATTGACGAACTCACCAGCCCGCAGGCCGCCGGCTGGCCCATGCACGCGCAGCCCGGCTACGCGCCGCAGCCGGAGCCGGCGACCGACATGATGGGTGGTCTGATGCCGGTGCTGATGTTCAGCATGCTGGCGCAGAGCATGTTCTGGGGCACAGGCGGCTGGATGATGCCGGGCATGCTGGGCGCACCGGCGCCGCAGGAGCCATCGTTCGGCGATGGCAGCCTGCTCGAAGCCGGCAACGCAAATGACTTTGGCGATGGCGGCGGTTTCGACTTCGGCGATTTTGGAGGAGAGTCCTAGTCCCCCGCCTCGCGTTGTTACCGCTATTCCGTGACGTAGGCGCAGGCTTCATGCCTGCGCCTAAGCTTTTCTGATCACTCGCGCATCGGTTATGCACCAGAGGCAGTCAGAGACCAAGTGAGCGACGCCCTATAATCGCCGAGCACTTCAGGCGGCTAGGCGTTGACTCGGCGTAGCAGTGAGGTCCAGTAGCCTAGCCTTGCCGGGTGTAAGCGTTATCAATGCGTTATGCACACCACCACGATCTTCACGGCCAAATCGCGCCCTAGCTTTCTCCGGCAGCACTATCAAACCATCATTACGCTGTCGCTGCTGGCCGTAGACGTGTTCAGCATCGCGATTAGCTTCTTCATTGCCTACCGTCTGCGCCTGCTGATTCCGCTGCCCGAGCCGGCGCGCAGCGTGCCGGGCTTCACCCAATTTCTGCCTCTGCTCGCCCTGCAAATCGTCGCCATCGTCGGCGCCTTCTTCTTCGGCAAGATGTATCACCGGCGCCGCACACGCTATAGCACCGACGACCTGACCACCATCTTCTCGGCCGTCTCCATCGGCACGCTGATCAGCATTGCGCTGGTCTCGCTCACATTCAGGGGCGACTCTGCAATCGCCGACTTCCCGCGCGTGATGGTGATCTATGCCTGGTTGCTGACCATCGTCATGGTCGTGCTGGGGCGAAACGTGCAGGCGCGCATCCAGCGCGCGTTGCAAATGCGCGGCATCGGCCGGACGCGCGTGGTGGTAGTGGGGGCCGGCGAGCCGGCGGCTACGGTGCTACAACGCATCACGCAGAATCCGCGGCTGGGCTACGACGTCGTTGGCCTGGTGCCGTATGACGGTCAGAAGCCCTGGTACGACGTGCGCTTACTTGGCTCGCTGGATGATCTCTCGCGTCTGGTCTCACGCGAAGCCGTGGACGAAGTGATCATCGCCCTTCCAGAGGCCAGCAGCGAGGACTTGCTCAACGTGATCTCCAAGTGCGACCGCAGCACGATCAGCATCAAGGTGCTGCCGGATCAGTTCCAGATCATGGCCGGCCAGTTGAGCATCGGCGAGTTGAGCGGTCTACCGCTGCTGAACCTGCGCGACGTGGCGCTGCGCGGTTGGAAGCTGTCGCTCAAACGCGCGGTGGATTTGATCGGCAGTGCGTTCGGTCTGGTGCTGCTATCGCCGTTGATGCTCTTGATCGCCATCCTCATCAAGCTCGATTCGCCCGGCCCGGCGTTCTATGCGCAGGAGCGCATGGGACTGGACGGTAAGCGCTTTCACTTGCTCAAGTTTCGCAGCATGCGCGTTGACGCCGAGCAGAGTGGCCCCGGCTGGACGCGGCGCGATGACCCGCGCAAGACACGCCTGGGGGCCTTCCTGCGACGGACGAACCTCGACGAATTGCCGCAGCTCATCAACGTGTTGCTGGGCGACATGAGCCTGGTCGGCCCGCGGCCCGAGCGGCCGGTATACGTCGAGGAGTTCCGCAAGCGCATCCCGCGCTACATGGAGCGCCACCGGGAGAAAGCCGGCATGACCGGCTGGGCGCAGGTGAACGGCCTGCGCGGCGACACTTCGATCGAGGAGCGCACAAAATACGACCTGTGGTATGTCGAGAACTGGTCGGTCTGGCTCGATATCAAGATCATCTTGATGACGATCTGGCAGACGATCACCGGCGAGCACGAGAATGCGTATTGAGGGGTCAGGGGTCAGGAGTTAGGGAGTCAGCGGTCAGGGGCTAGAGGCCAGAAGGGCGAAAGAGGGGAGTCGGGAGTGGGATGAGCAGTGGATGGCTGCCCCACTCCCGATTCCCCACACTACCCCTCACTCCCTAACTCGATCTTGCTCACCAGGCCTCTCGGTTCACCGCCCAGTGGTTGCCCAGGCGGCAGTTGGCTCGGCTTCCATTCGCCTTTCGCCCGGCGGGCATCGTAGCGCAGCACATCGTGGCTGCGCGTGCGCTCATGCAGCGTCTCGGTGTATTGTTCGCCGAACAGTGGGTCGGCATAGCCCAGTTGCGACCGCGCTCGCTCCGACAAGCCCGGCGTGAACGGCGCGAACAGCACAGTCAGCGAGTCGATCACCCGTGCTGCGACGTAGAGCTGCGTGCCGGCGCGGGCCTTGTCGGTCTTGATCGTCTTCCACGGCGCTTCAAAGTCCAGGTATTGGTTCGTGGCCGTCGCTAGGTCGAGCACCTCGTTCAGCGCATCGCGCAGCTTGACTGCATTGAGTTTCTCACCGACCGAGTCGAAGCCCGCTTCGACTTTTGCGATTAACGCCCGGTCGGCCTCGGTCAACTCACCAGGCTGCGGAATTCGACCTTCGAAGTTCCGCCAGATCTGCGAGAGCGTGCGCTGGATCAAGTTGCCCCACTTGGCCAGCAATTCGCTATTGTTGCGCTGGGCAAAGTCGGTCCAACTCCAGTCACTGTCCTTAGTTTCAGGCATGATCAGCGTGAGGTAGAAGCGCAGGGGATCGGCACCGTACTTCTGCGCCAGGTCAATTGCGTCGAGCGAGACGCCCAGGCTCTTGCTGAACTTCTGCCCACCTAGATTGAGATACTGGTTGGCCGGCACGTCGTAGGGCAGATTGAACTTCGGGTTATCGCTGCGTGACAGAGTCGTGGCGCCGAGGCCATCCCACGGCTCGCCAAGTCGCCCCATGCCGATCAAGACCGCCTGCCACAGCACGGTGTGGAACAGGATGTTGTCCTTGCCGATGAAGTTGTAGATGCGGACGCGATCCGGCTGATACCAAAACTCCTGCCAGGCATCCGGCTGGCCGGAGACCCGGGCCCACTCGACCGTAGCCGACAGGTAGCCGAGCAGCGCCTCATACCACACGTAGATGCACTTGCCCTCCGCGCCCTCGACAGGGATGGGGATGCCCCACGTCAGGTCGCGCGTGAACGCGCGCGGCTCCATCTCTTCGGCATAGCGCCGCGAGAACTCCAGCACCGTGGATCGCCAATAACTGTCCTTGTCGGAGAGATAGGCCAAAATCGGTTCGCGCAGCGCCGGCAGGTCGAAGAAGTAGTGCTCACTTTCCCGGACCGTCAGCTTGTCGTCTGGGTGCGTGCGGCTGCGCGGATTGATGAGCTGAGTGCCATCGAGCAGGTTGCCGCAGTTGTCGCATTGGTCGCCGCGCGCTTTGTCGTAGCCGCAGATTGGGCATGTGCCTTCTACCAACCGGTCGGGCAGGAACTTCTTCTGCGTCTCCGAGTAGAGTTGCTTCTGGGTGGCCTTGAACAGGTATTCGTTCTCCAGCAGCCGGCGGAACATCTGCTGGCTGATCGCGTGATGATTCTCCGTGTCGGTGTGGGTGAACAGGTCGTACGAAATGCCGAGCAATCGCTGCGTCTCCAGGAAGCGGCCGTGATAGAACTCGAACACCTCGCGCGGCGTCTTGCCCTCCTTTTCGGCGCGCACGACGATCGGCGTGCCGTGCGCATCGCTGCCGCTGACCATGACGACCCGGTTGCCCTTCAGGCGGTGGTAGCGCGCAAAGATATCGGCAGGCAAATATGCGCCGGCCACATGTCCTACGTGTAAGTCGCCGTTGGCGTAGGGCCAGGCGACACAAACGAGAATATTTTCCATGCTGATGGTTGATTAGTCGGTAACCGGTAACGGATTGCTAATGAACGCGGCAGCTCGCTGCCGAATTACGGATCGCCATTTACGACTTAAAAAAGAACCGCCCGGCATGCGCGCGGGCGGTGAGTCTCTCAGGTAATCGGCTGTCGACCATGATCGCTTTAGCCCGCGCGGTAGTGCACGCCGGGCATGCGCATCGAGATACGAACGACGTTCAAGATGCCTGCGACCATTACGGCTGCAATCATAGCGCATGGCGTGCTAAAATCAAGCCCGACGAGGTGTGGCGCAGCCTGGTAGCGCACTTGCATGGGGTGCAAGGGGTCCCGAGTTCAAATCTCGGCACCTCGACTGGCAGAAACCGGATTCCTTCGGAGGGTCCGGTTTCTTTCGCATCTTTCACAGCTCGAACGATTCGCCGCGGCGCGGCAAATGCACATGCTCGATCTCCAGATCGGCCAGCCCCTCCGCCAACGCCCGCATTGGCTCGATCTCGCCATGCACCAGGAAGACGCCACGCAGCCGGCGCGCCTGCGGACGTACCCAGTCGAGCAGCTCACGGCGATCGGCGTGTCCGCTGAACGCCTCGATGCGCCGGACCTCGGCGCGCACGGTGAACTCGTCGCCCAGGATCTTCACATAGCGCTGGCCATCCAAGATGCGCCGGCCCAGCGTATCCTGCGCCTGGAAGCTGACGAACAGAATCATGTTCTTGGGGTCTTCGATCGTGTGGCGCAGGTGATGCAACACACGCCCGTTTTCGGCCATGCCGGAGGCGCTGATGATGACGGCCGGTCCGTCCAGGTCGTTCAGCGCCTTGGAGTCCTCGACGCGCCGAATGTAGGTCAGCCGCTTGAAGCCGAACACGCTGCCATCGCCATCCTCCATGAGCATCCGCCGAGTCTCGTCGTCATAGCACTCTGGATGGGTGCGGAAGGCTTCCGTGACGTTCACCGCGAGCGGGCTATCCACGAAGACCGGCACATTGGGCAACTCGCCGCGGTTGACCAGGTCGTTCAGGCGATACACGATCTCCTGGGTGCGGCCAACGGCAAATGCGGGAATCACCACTTTGCCGCGCCGGGCAACGGCATCCCCGATCGCGCGTTGCAAATCCGGTGTCGCCTCGTTGACCGGCGGGTGTAGGCGGTCGCCATAGGTGCTCTCCAGGATGAGGTAATCCGCCTCGGGCATGGGCACCGGATCGCGCAGGATGGGCAGGCCGCGCCGGCCTAGGTCGCCGCTGAAACACAGGCGCACCGTGCGCGTCCCCTCGGTCAGCTCCAGCAGCACCCACGCCGAGCCAAGCATGTGGCCGGCGTCGCCGAACATAGCCCGCGCACGCTGAGTGATCGGAATCCAGCGATCATAGTCGTAGCTGACGAATTGGCGCAACGATCGTTCGGCGTCAGCTACGGTGTAGATCGGCTCCAGCGGCTGGGGCGATTTACGATGCCGGTTGAGGTAAAGAATATCCTCTTCCTGAATCGCGCCGGAGTCGCGCAGCATTGCCGCGCACAAGTCGCGCGTCGCGTGTGTGCAGATGATGTCACCACGGAAGCCGCGCTTGGTGAGGTTGGGGATGTTGCCGGAGTGATCAATGTGTGCATGCGAGAGGAGCATGGCGTCCACGGCGCGCGCTTCGTAGGGAAGTTTCTGATTGATGGCGTACGACTCGGCGCGCCTGCCCTGAAAGAGGCCACACTCGAGCAGAATTTTGTCACTTGCAACCTCAATCAGGTGCTGCGAGCCGGTCACAGTTTGAGCGGCACCCCAGAATGTGATTCGCATGTCGGTAGGTGTCCTTGATGAATTTCCACGTGAGGGATGAGACTGCTCGGCACAGGCTGAGCCTAGCGCGGCCCGCGCCACGTTCTGAATTTACGCTCATGCTGTTGTCCAGCATACCCGCGTGAGTATAATTTTGTGTGATGCACAGTTCGGAGGCTGCCCGGGCATGATTGAGATGAAGATCGAAAGCGTTCGCATCAGCCTGATGAGTGCGACCCAGGTGGTGATCCTGAAGGAGCTGGATGGAGCGCGGCGCTTGCCCATCTTCATCGGCAAGACGGAAGGGGACGCGATCTCACTTCACCTGAACGGGGTGGGCGTCCCTCGGCCGCTCACCCACGATCTGGCCGCCCACATCCTCACCAAGCTCGGTGCGCGCCTCAGCCACGTGCTCATCCATGACCTGCGCAATCAGCACTTCTACGCATCCATCGTCATGCACATCGGGGACGACGAGCAGGAAATCGTGCTAGACGCTCGGCCAAGCGACGCCATCGCCATCGCTGTGCGCCTGGATAGTCCGATCTTCGTTGACGAACAGGTCTTGGCCGAAGCCGGCGTCGAGCCCCAGGAAGAACCGGAGCCGGCCAGCAAGGAGGACCTCGGCGCTTTTGGCGATTTCATCAGCTCGCTCGATCTGAGCGATCTGGACAAGGACAAGTGACCGTCTCGTCCGCTGTTACAACATTCGAAGGCCGTCGAAGTCAGAATCGCGGCGACGCTCGGTTGTGCCGGGCGCAACTTCATGGGAGATAGACACGAGGAGGCAACATACTATGGTAGAAGTGAAGGTGGATGCAGTGCGAGTCAACCTGATGGGTTCGCACCGGGTGGTCATCCTCAAAGACCTGGAATCCGAGCGCTTTTTGCCAATTTGGATCGGGCAGCCTGAAGCCGAAGCGATCACCATTCACCTCACGAACACCCGCGTCGCGCGCCCGCTGACGCATGACCTGATCGTGAACGCCATTCGCGAGCTGGGAGCCACGGTGCGCTATGTGGTGGTCAACGATCTGCGTGAGGAGACGTTCTACGCCCGGATCGTCTTGAGGACGCGCGACGGCAAAGACCTGAGCATAGATTCGCGCCCCAGCGACGCGATCGCCATCGCTGTGCGCGTCGGTTGTTCGATCTACGTGGACGACGACATCATGGCCCAACATGGCCAGGAGCCGGAAGAAGAGGCCAGCCAAGAATCGGAAGAAGACCTGGGGGCCTTCAAGGACTTCCTCGGCACACTCGACCTGGACGACCTGGACAAGAAATGACCCCCGAGCGCAGCCGGGGTGAGCCACGCGTGTTCATTCGCGGTGAACGAACACCTGCGTGGCTTTTTGTTTGCTGCGCTCCGCTGCCATTGCCACCTGCATGGAAGTTGTCATCGCGCTGCACGCGCTGTGTCTGATCCTGCTCTCGGCCTATGCGTTCCACCAGGGCGTGCTGCTGGTGTTGTATCTGCGCCCACGACCGCACAACCCTGCATCGCCGACGCTACGAAGACGGGTGTGCCACGACGCGCCGACCGTCACCGTTCAGATCCCCCTGTTCAACGAGCGCTACGTAGCCGAGCGGATCATCGCTGCTGCGGCGGCGCAGGACTACCCCCCCGACAGACTCCACATCCAAGTGCTGGACGACTCGACCGACGACACGACGGAGATCGCGCGCCGGGCCGTGGCATGCGCGCGTCAGCGCGGTATCCACATCGAGCTGCTGCACCGCACCCACCGTGCCGGCTACAAAGCCGGCGCGTTGGCCGCCGGACTGGCTCGTGCCAAGGGTGAGCTGATCGCCATCTTCGACGCCGATTTTCTGCCTGCGCCGGACTTCCTCCGCCGGCTGATCTGCGAACGACGCATCTTCGACGACCCACGTGTGGGCTTCGTGCAGACGCGCTGGGATTACCTCAACCGCGACGTAAGCCTGCTCACCCGGGCGCAGGCCATGACGCTGGACGTGCATTTCATCATCGAGCAGCCGGTGCGCAGCAGCAACGGTCTGCTCATGAACTTTAACGGCTCAGGCGGCATCTGGCGCCGCGCGTGCATCGAGGACGCCGGCGGCTGGCAACACGACACATTGACCGAGGACCTCGACCTAAGCTATCGCGCCGAGCTCCGCGGCTGGCGCGGCATCTATCTGGACGACGAGTCTGCACCGAGCGAACTGCCCAACGACGTGCTGGCCTACAAGCGCCAGCAGGCACGCTGGGCGCGTGGCACATTACAGACGGTGCGCAAACTGCTGCCGGCCATCGTCGCCTCCCCGCTGCCGCTGCATTGCAAACTCGCTGCCTGGATGCATCTGACCGGCTACTTCATCCATCCGCTCATCTTGCTGATGAGCGTGACTGCACCGCTGCTGATGCTGCACTCCCTGATTGCTGTCCAGCATGGCGCGTCTATCGGTATGCCCGTGTGGGTAAACGCGATCAGCCTGCTGAGCCTCGCACCGATCGCCTCGATGTTCGCTGCGCACGTCGCGCGTGGGCGCCCCGTGCTTCAATTCCTGCGCGACCTGCCGGCCTCGCTCATGCTCGGCATCGGCGTCTCCTTCTCTAACACCGTCGCTATGCTCAAGGCGCTCTGCGAAAGGCACACCGGCGATTTCGCACGGACACCGAAGCTGCACTGGAGCACTCCTCACGCTGCGCCTAAAGCCTACCTGATCCGGCCGGATTGGACGATGTGGATCGAGCTGGGGTTGACTTTGTACATCACCGGCATGGTGATCTCGATTCTGCGTCTGGGTTACTGGTTGTCGGTCGTGCCCATGCTCATCTACATGCTGGGCTTCGGCGGCGTGTGGCTCAACCAAATCGTGAACGTGCTGCGCGGCGGGGAACGGTAGGGGAAGCTGAGGAAAGCGAACCCTTAGCGTTTGCTCATCTAACAGGCTTATGCTAAAACAGCGATCAGCTCAGATTCAGGAGGCGCGATTCGGTTATACGCGAGAATCCGTTCACTCCCCGGCAGCCAAGCTGCCGATGAATTCCCAATTTCAGCCATTCGATCCAGGAGGATAAGACCCGATATGACCCGGAACAAGATTACTCGAAGGCAACTGTTGCGCCTGTCGGCCCTCGCCGGCACAGGTGCGGTGATTGCCGCATGCGCCCCGGCCGCCCCGGCTGCTCCAGCTGCACCAGCGGCCGAACAGCCGGCGCAGCCTGCTCCCCCCGCTGCCGAAGCCACAACCGCGCCAGCAGCCGAAGCGCAGATCCCAGAAGTGCCCCGCAACCGCACCGTCATCATGGGTTGGGGCGCAAGCGACTTCGACAACATCGGCGTGACCAGCCCGTTCGCAGCCGGCCACAACCACCAGAACTTCAACTCGTCGTTGTGGGATCCGCTGTATTACTGGGCGGCCTTCTCGGACACGGTGTATCCGTGGCTGGCGGCCGGCGACCCCGAGTACAACGCCGACTTCACCGAAGTGACGATCAAGCTGCGCGACGGCATCGAGTGGAGCGACGGCACGCCGATCACCTCGAAGGACGTGGTCTTCACCGTCAATACCTGGCGCGACAACGACAAGCTGGACTACCACAGCCGCGTCGCGCCCTACGTGAAGGAAGCGGTCGCCGTTGACGACAAGACGGTCAAGATCATCTTCAAGCAGCCGTCGCCGCGCTTCGTGTTCGACGTGCTCACCGTGCACTTCGACACCGGCCGCCCGATCGTCCCCGCGCATGTGCTGGAGAAGGAAGCGGACGTGACCGCCTTCCCCGGTGGCCTGGACATGCCGCACTCCGGCCCCTACAAGCTGGTGTCGTGGACCAACAACCAGAAGATCTTCGACCTGCGCGAGGACTGGTGGGCGATCAAGACCGGCTTCCAGCCCGTCCCCGAGGCCAAGCGCGTGATCATGCAGCGCATCGGTGACGACATGGGCGTGGTGGCCCAGCGCGTGGTGAACAACGAACTCGATACGGCGTTGGACTTCCGCAACGACATCATCGCTAACATCCTGAAGCAGAACCCCAAGGTCACGACCCACACCGGCCAAAACGAGCCGCACGGCTATCTGGACTGGTGGCCCAATGCGCTATGGATGAACCTGGAGATCGAGCCGTTCAGCGACGTGCGCGTGCGCCGCGCCATCAACCGCGCAGTCAACCGCGACCAGATTGACGAGGTGGTGTATGGCGGCGCGAAGGTGAGCACCATCTACCCCTTCCCACTTTATCCGCCGCTGCAGAAGTTCGCTGATTCAGCCGGCGTCCAGGCCATCATCGAGAAGTACCAGCCGCGCAAGTTCGACCTCGAAGAGTCGGCCAAGCTGATGGAAGAGGCCGGCTACAAGAAGAACGCCGACGGCCTGTGGGAGAAGGACGGCAAGACCGTCCCGACGCAGATCAGCGGCTTCGCCGGCATCCACGCCGACATCGTGCCGGTCTTGGCCGAAATGCTGCGCCAGGCAGGCTTCGACACCGGCGAAGGCCCGGACTTCTCACCGGAGGCCTACAACAACATGGCCCAAGGCCGCCCCGGCCTGTATATGTTCGGCCACGGCGCCAGCCTGCGCGATCCGTTCGCGGTGTTCGAGCTGTTCAACACCAAGCCGACCGGCAACGTCGCCGGCAGCAACAACTTCTCGCGCTACAACAACCCCGAGTTCGAGAAGCTGGTGCTGGAGATGGCGAAGTACCCTGCCGGCGATCCGAAGTTCGACGAGCTGGCCGTACAGGCGATGGAGTTCTACTACAAGGATGTCATCAACGTGCCGATCATCCAGTGGCTGCACCGCATCGCCTACAACCAGACCTACTGGGTGAACTGGCCGACCGAGACAAACGTGGGCGAAGGCTACAACGGCGCGTTCTGGCACTGGACGGGGCCGCGGGTCATCGCCGCGTTGAAGCCGGCCGGCTAAACTCGACGCGTGCTCCCAAACTTGAGCCCGCGAATCGTCCTGGCCTCCCCGAGAAGGGAGGCCAGGGCTTCCTCCCCCTTCATCGCAGCCCACTTTTCGGCTATGATCTCTATGCTGCGATTCGAGCAATCCGATGAGACTAGGATACCTGGTTAGACGCATCCTCTTCTTAGTGGCGGTGGTGTGGGTCGCTGCGACGATCGTTTTCTTCATTCCACGTCTATCCGCCCGCAATCCAATTCGTGAGCGCTTCGCCGAAATCGCCCGCTCGACGGGCTTCGCTCCGAAGGACTTGGAGCAGATCATCGCCGCCTACGAGGTGAAGTTCGGCCTAGACAAGCCGCTGCTGCAGCAGTACATCGAATACATGGGCGGCGTTCTACGTGGCGACCTGGGGCCGTCGTTGACGCGCTTCCCCAAGACCGTGTTGGAGCTGATCTTTTCTGCGCTGCCGTGGACGATCGTGTTGCTCATGCTGACGACGCTGATTTCGTTCGTCCTGGGCAACTTACTCGGCGCGCTCGCTTCCTGGCCGCGCAGCCCAAGGTTCGTGAAGGGCCTGATGGCTCCGCTCATGATGTTGCAGGCCGTGCCGGCCTATTTGCTCGGTCTGTTGCTGATTTTCTTCATCGCGTTCCGCCTGAAGCTGCTGCCGATGGGCGGCGCATATTCGCAGGGCGTCACCCCGTCGCTCACGCTGGAGTTCATCCTCGACGCGGCGCGGCATCAAATCCTGCCGGCCATATCGCTGATCCTTGCTTCGCTCGGCTTCTGGGCGCTGGGCATGCGCGGTATGGGCATCACTATCCAAGGCGAAGACTATGTGAACTTCGCCGAGCACAAGGGGTTGCACCCCCGCACGATCTTCACCCAGTATTACGTGCGTAACGCGCTGCTGCCCCAGGTCACCGGCCTGGCGTTGGCATTCGGCAGCGTCATCGTCTCCGGCGTGCTGGTCGAGCAGTTGTATGGCCTGCCCGGCCTCGGCGGCTTGCTCGGCGATGCCATCCTCAAGAACGACTACTTCGTCATCTACGGCATCACCCTTTTCGTCATCCTTTCGATTGCCCTCCTCATGTTCCTGGTGGACCTCGTCTATCCGTTGCTCGATCCACGGATACGCTACGAATCAAGATGACGCAGATCGCTGCTATTGGACCTAAACCGGACGCCCAGGAGATCCGCTACGAGCAACCCTCGCGCCTGACGCTCACCTGGCGTTACCTGCGACGCAACAAGAGCCTGGTTTTGGGTTTGGCCATCGTGGTCGCCCTGACGTTGTTCACGGTAATCGGCTCGCTCACCATTGACACAGAGAAACGCGCCTATCCACTGGCGGTGAAGCCGAAGCAACCGCCCAGTGCCGAGTTTCCGCTGGGCACCGACTTCTTCGGTCGTGACCTGCTGGCCGTCATGGTGCGTGGTATCTGGCAGACGGCGGTGATCGGCCTGATTGCCGGCGCAATCGGCACCGGCGTCGGCGTGATCCTCGGCTTCCTCTCAGCCTACTACGGCGGCGCAGTGGATACAATCATCCGCGCCGTCACCGAAGTGTTGTTGCCGATCCCTGCCTTTCTCATCCTGGTGATCATCGCCGGCTCGATAGATCGAAGGTCGGTCACGATCTACACGATGGCGCTCATCGTGTCGCTGCTGGCATGGATGGGCCCAACGCGCGTGATGCGCGCACAAGTGCTCACGCTCAAAGAGCGCTTGTTCGTCAACGTCGCCCGCCTCTCCGGCATGAGCAACCTGGAGATCGTCTTCAAGGAAATCCTGCCGAACATGCTGCCGTTCATCCTGGCCGCCTTCGTCAGCGGTGTGTTCGCGGGCATCTTCGCCTCGTTCGGCCTGTCGGTGCTTGGCCTCGGGCCGTTGCGCGAGCCGTTGATCGGCAATACGATCTGGTTTGCGCAGCAGCAAGCCGCATTCTTCAACGGCTGGTGGTGGTGGCCGCTGTGGCCGTCGCTGGCGCTGGTGCTGATTTTCGTGTCGTTGACCTTGATCAACGTCGGCCTGGACGAGCTGGCCAATCCGCGCGTGCGGAGGACCGAATGACGAATTCATCGCCCGTTTTGCGGGTCATCGATCTCCAAGTCAGCTATTACACCGAAGCCGGCCGTGCGTTGGCGCTGGATCGCGCCAGCTTGGAGCTGCATCCGGGCGAGAAGCTGGGCATGGTGGGCGAGTCGGGCTGTGGCAAATCCACCATGGCGTTGGCGATGATGCGCATGATCAAACCGCCCGGACGCATCGAGGGTGGCAAGGTCTTCGTGGGAGATACCGAGCTGACCGCGCTCTCCGAGGAACAGATGCGCAGAGCACGGCTGAGCCTCATCAGTTACATCCCACAAGGCGCGATGAACTCGCTCAACCCGGTGCTACGCATCGAGACCCAGATGCGCGATGCGATCAAAGAGCACCAGCCGGAGATGAGCAATGCCGAGATCCAGGAGCGCATCTACAACGCATTGGAATCGGTGGAATTGCGTCGCAGCGTCGCGCGCATGTATCCGCACGAACTGAGCGGCGGCATGAAGCAACGCGTGTGCATCGCCATCGGCATCCTGCTCGGCCCAAAAGTCATCATCGCCGACGAGCCGACCAGCGCGCTTGACGTAGTCACCCAACGCCAGGTGATGGAGACGCTCGATCGCGTGCAAAAACAACTCGGAGCAGCGGTGATCCTGATCGGCCACGATATGGGGCTGATGGCGCAGTTCGTGGATAAGGTCGCGGTGATGTATGCCGGCAAGTTCACCGAGATCAGCCCGGTACGCGATATGTTCACCAATCCGATGCACCCCTACGCGCGTGCGCTGATCGAGAGCCTGCCCACGCTTGACAACAAGGGCGTCTTCAAAGGCATCCCTGGCCTGGCCCCCTCGCTGATCCGCCGGCCGCCCGGATGCGCATTCCATCCGCGCTGCGCATACGCGATGGAAATCTGTCGAACCGTCACGCCGGCCCTCGAGCGCCTTCCCAACGGGCGACTCGTGGCCTGTCACCTATACGATCGGGAAGGCAATCTGGTAAACGCCGAATTGAGGATGGCGGGCTGAGAATTCATAACTTCACAGCGTCGTTCCCGCGTTCTCAAGCGAACCCATGACACCCCTACTCGAATTTCGCAACGTCACAAAGATCTACACCAAGGGCCTGCTTTCGCGCGCAGCGACAACGGCGCTGGACGACGTGTCACTCAAGATCGAAGATGACCAGCCGACGATCCTGACGGTCGCCGGCGAGAGCGGCAGCGGCAAAACCACGCTGGCGATGCTGCTGCTAGGCTTTATCACGCCCACTCGTGGACAGATCCTCTATAAGGGCAAGGACATCACCAAGCTGCAAGGCGAGGAAAAGGTCACCTTTCGAAAAGAAGTCCAGGCGGTCTTCCAAGACCCGTTCGCCGTGTTCAACCCGTTCTACACGGTGGACCATCTACTGACCGTGCCGATCGAGAAATTCCGGCTGGCGCGGAGCAAGAGCGAAGCGCGCGACAAGATGGACGAGGCGCTCAGCGCCGTCGGCCTGCGCCCCGAGGATGTTCTAGGGCGCTTCCCGCACCAACTCTCCGGCGGCCAACGCCAGCGCATCAACGTGGCGCGCGCGCTGTTGCTCAAGCCACGTTTGCTGGTCGCCGACGAGCCGGTCTCGATGGTAGATGCCAGCCTGCGGGCAACGATCCTGGAGAGCCTGCGCAACCTCAACCGCGAATACGGCATTTCGATCATCTACATCACGCACGACTTGACCACGGCGTATCATGTGGCCAACTCGATCATCGTGCTATATCGCGGCTCGGTGATGGAAGCCGGCAGCATAGATCGGGTGATCCGCGACCCGCAGCATCCTTACACGCGCCTGCTGATTGACTCGATCCCCTGGCCGGATATCAACCGCAAGTGGGGCCAGACAGAGATCGTGGCACGCGAGCAAGAGCATGGCAGCGTCGAAGCCGGCTGCAAGTTCACCTCGCGCTGCCCGTTCGCGATGGACAAGTGCCGGCAGGCACCTCCGCCGCTCTATCAGGTTGCGCCGGAACAGGTCGCCGCGTGCTACCTCTACGACCAGCAACCCATCGTCGCACGGGAGCGGCTGAGCGAAGTATTGCCGGCGTGAGCTTTTACCATGAAGCACACGAAGGACATCCAGAGAGAACAGGCGGCCGTTTTGGCCGCCTGTTTCTGACTCGCTTCGTGTCATCGTAGTCAATTGAGATTCTCGAAGATACCCGCCGCGCCCATGCCGCCGCCGATGCACATGGTGACCATGCCATAGCGCGCGTTGCGCCGGCGCATCTCGTGCAGCAGCGTGATCGTGAGCTTGGCGCCCGTGCAACCGAGCGGATGCCCCAGCGCAATGGCACCGCCGTTGACGTTCACTTTCTCGATATCCATCTCCAGCGCGCGGATGACGGCCAGCGCTTGCGCGGCGAACGCCTCGTTCAGCTCGATCAAGTCAATCTGGTCGAGCGTCAATCCGGCCAGCTTGAGCGCTTTGGGCACGGCGATGGTCGGGCCGATGCCCATCACTTCCGGCGGCACGCCGCCGACGGCAAAGCTCACGAAGCGCGCCAGCGGCTTCAACCCAAGCGCCTTCGCCTTATCTGCGCTCATGACGACGACGGCTGCCGCGCCATCGCTGGTCTGCGACGCATTACCGGCCGTGACCGTGCCGCGCGCGTGGAAGACCGGCTTGAGCTTGGCCAGCGCGTCGAGCGAGGTGTCGCGCCGCACGCCTTCATCGGCGCGGAAGGTGTAAGACTTCGTCACCACGCGCGCCCCATCGAACTGCGTGACGCTGACTTCCAATGGCGTGATTTCGTCGTCGAACTTGCCGGCGTCAATTGCTGCGGCAGCATTTTGATGCGAACGCAACGCGAACGCGTCTTGATCCTGCCGCGAGATGTTGAAACGCTGCGCGACTTCTTCGGCGGTCAGTCCCATCGGCATGTACACCTCGGGGTTCACGTCCACCAGATCGGGATTGGGCGAGAAGAAGTTGCCCGACATCGAGACCATGCTCATGCTCTCGGTGCCGCCGGCGACGATGACTTCGCCCTGGCCGGCCATGATTTGATGCGCCGCCAGGGCGATGGTCTGTAGGCCGGAGGAGCAAAAGCGGTTGACCGTCTGCGCCGGCACGCGATCTGGCAATCCGGCGCGCAAGGCTGCCAGCCGCGCTACGTTCAGCCCTTGTTCCGCCTCCGGCATGGCACAGCCGAGGATCACGTCGTCAATCTCATCGGGGTCGAGGCCGGGCGCGCGTTCGATGGCAGCGCGAATGGCCGCTGCCGCCATGTCGTCCGGCCGCACCGTTCTCAGGCTCCCTTTTGTTGCTTTACCTACGGCGGTTCTCGCGCCGCTGACGATGACTGCTTCGGGCATGATTACTCCTGTTCAGGGTTACATGTTGAGGGTTGCAGGTTACAGGTTATAGGTTGCGGATCATTCCGGTTTTGCCTTGAGATAGGCTATGAACGCATGAATTTGCTTGCTGCATGAGATGCACATGTTTACACACCGCATTTGATCGCGCAAACCAGAGTCTCTCGCGAACTCGCCTTGTCTCGATAGCTCGTAAACGGTGCGCGTCATTTGCCGCGCTGTCTTCCACGATTCGATATCTTCGAAGCGTTGAATCGTCGCCATCGCTCACCCTCCATCCGCACTTGTAACCTGCTACCTGCCACCTGCAACTTGCAACCTACAACCTACAACCTAGCAACTAATTCCTCAACGGTTTGGCGTATTTCAGCATGTGGCTAATGCGCTCCTGCGTTTTTGGCTCACCGAGCAACGAGCAAAACGCTTCGCGCTCCAGGTCGAGGATGTACTGCTCGGTCACCCATTGCGGGGCAGACAAGTCGCCGCCACAAAGCACATGCGCCAGCTTGCGCGCGATCAGCGCGTCGTGCTCGCTGATGTATTTGCCCCAGCGCAGGTTATTCACCGCCATCTCCATCACCGCCTTGCCGCGCCGGCCGATGGCGTAGATCGAAGGCGCGTTGCGGTCAGGTGGGGTGTAACCGGTCTCGGCCAGGTGAATCGCGGTTGCCTTGGCCACGCCGATCAAGTCATCGTCGTTCATCACGATGGTGTCGCATGGGCCGATGAACCCGCGCTCGCGCGCGACGAATGCGCTTTCGCTCACTTTGGCGTAGGCGATGGTCTCGAAGACTTGTTGCAAGTAGCCCAGCGCGTCCACTTTGTCGTTGGTCATGTGCGGTGAGACCACGCGACGGAGCAGCTCTTTGCATCCGCCGCCGGCCGGGATCACGCCCACGCCGAATTCGACCAGGCCGATGTAGGTTTCGACGGCCATGACGGTGCGCGCGCCGGCCATCGCGACTTCGGCGCCGCCGCCCAGCACGCGCTGCCGCGGCGCGGTCACCACCGGCTTGGGTGAGAAGCGGAAGGCCATCAAATAGTCCTGTAGTCCTTTCACCGCGTTCTCAATCGCGTTCGGATCGCCCGTGCCGGCCAGCAGGATGAACAGACCGATGTTGGCGCCGAGACAAAAATCTTTGCCCTGGTTGGCAATGACCATGCCGCGCCAGTCATCACGCTCCAGCATCTCCAGCGCTTCCAGCGCCAGGTCGTTGATGTAGTTGTCGAGCGTGTTGCCTTTGGAATGAAACTCCAGGTTGAGGATGCCGTCGCCCAGGTCATGGAGGCTGGCGCTGGCGTTGCGTCGTAGCTCGCGCTGTGTGCCGCGGTTTTCGGCCAGCACAATATGAAACTTGGAGCGATGAATCGGCGCATAGGCCGACGCAGGGCGCAAGACGGAAGACTGATCCTGCGTCCTGCGTTCTGCCTCCTGCGTGAACGGCGGCTGATACACGCCGACGACGCGTCCGTCCTCGCGCCGGTAGAACGACTCGATGCCGGCAGCCAGCATCTCGTCCACCCACTGCGGCACGACGATCTCGCGCTCGCGCATCATCTCGCGCCCGCGCCGCACGCCGATCATGTCCCAGATCTCGAACGGCCCAGCCTCCGCGTTAAAGCCCCAGCGCATTGCGTTGTCAATGTCGGCGATGCTATCGGCAATCTCCGGAATGCGCCGCGCGGCATAGGCCAGAATGGGCAGCGTGGTCTCGACGATGAACATGCCGCCGCGGTCATCGGCAAAACGGTCGAAGATAACACGGATGCGCTCGGGCAACTCCAGGTCTTTCGTTTCGCCGATCACGTCGAAGCGTGGTTTGGTCGGCGGCTCGTATTGCAGGGTCTGCAAATTCAGGGCGTGGTATTCGGTGGTGCCGTCGGGCGCCGTGACTTTCTTGTAGAAGCCGGCGCCGGTCTTGTTGCCCAGCGCGTTTTGCTCGATCAGGCGCTTCATCACTTCGGGGATGACAAACGCTGCGCGGCTTTCGTCCTCCGGCACGTATTCGTACAGGTTGTTCACCACATGCGCCATCACGTCCAACCCCACGAGGTCGGCCAGCCGAAAGGTGCCGGTCTTTGGGTTACCGATGATCGGGCCGGTGAGGGCGTCCACTTCTTCGACCGTGTAACCGTTGTCAATTGCTGCCTGCATGCGGTACTGGCCGATGAACGCGCCGATGCGATTGGCGATGAAGTTGGGGCGGTCTTTGGCGATCACCACGCCTTTGCCCAACCGCCGCGCGCCCAAGTCGCGCATGAACGTCACGACTTCGGGCAGCGTATCCGCGGTTGGGATGATCTCAAGCAGCTTGAGGTAGCGCGGCGGGTTGAAGAAGTGCGTGCCGAGGAAGTGCTTTTTGAAGTCATCGCTGCGGCCCTCGGCGATGCGGTGAATGGGGATGCCGCTCGTGTTCGATGAGACGATGCTGCCGGGCTTGCGCGCTGCGTCCACGCGCGCCATCAGCTCTCGTTTTGGCCCTAATTGCTCGACGATCGCCTCGATGATCCAATCGGCGCGACCGACTGCGTCGAAGTCGTCTTCCAAGTTGCCTAGCGTCACCTGCCGGGCGGCGTCGGGGTGAAAGAGCACAGCAGGGCTGGCCTTCACTTGCCGCTCCCACAGCGACTTGACGATGCTGTTGCGGTCGCCTTCTTTTGCCGGCAAATCGAGCAGCGTGACGGGAATGCCGACGCCGGCCAGTAACGCTGCGATCCCGCCGCCCATCGTGCCGGCGCCGAGGACGACGGCGGTTTTGATTTTGTAAGTCATGGTTGGAGAGTCCAGAATCCAGAGTCCAGATTTGAAGATGTTACTTGGATTCACTCCGCAATTTGCGGATGAGACCGATCCACGCTGCTACACCTTGAGGTTCTCATGGTTGTGCATCAAGCCCCTCCACTTTCGATGTTGGCTTCTGGATTCTGGGCTCTGGATTCTGGTATCTTCACGCAAATGCCTGCAGCCCCGTGATCTCCCGCCCGACGACGAGCGTGTTGATCTCGTTGGTGCCTTCGTAACTGTAAACTGCTTCCATATCGGCGAAGTGGCGCATGACGTGATGCTCCAGGAGGATGCCGTTACCGCCGAGGATCTCGCGTGCCATGGCGACGATCTGCCGCGCCTTGGCGGCGTTGTTCATCTTCGCCAGCGAGGCCATGCCGTCGGTGAGCTTGTTCGGCGTTTCGCTCAGCCGGCTGAGGTGCGCCGTGGTGATCTTCATGTATTCCAGCTCGGCCAGCATCTTCACCAACTTCTCCTGGATCAACTGGAATCCGGCGATGGGGCGCCCGAACTGCTGGCGCTTCTTCGCATACGACAAGGCCAGCTCATACGCGGCCTGTGCGTGACCTACCGCTGCCCACGCCACGCCCAGGCGCGTGGCGCGCAGGACGGCGGCCGTATCGCGGAACGAGTTGGCCTTCTCAAGGCGATTGCTGGCCGGGATGACGCAGTTCTCCAGCTTAATGTCGGCGTTGGGCAGCGCGCGCAGCGCCAGCTTGCCTTTCATCTTGGTCGGATAGAAGCCCGGCGTGTCCTTCTCGACCAGGAAGCCGCCCACCTGGCCGGTCTGGTCGTCCTGCGCCCACACTACGGTGACATCGGCAAAAGTCGCCCCGCCGATCCAGCGCTTGGCGCCGTTCAGCACGTAGGTGTCGCCGACCTTCTTCGCCGTCGTCTGAATGTGCGAGGCGTCGCTGCCGATGTATGGCTCGGTGAGGGCGAACGAGCAAAACGCTTCCATGCGCGCCAGCCGGGGCAACCAGTGCTGCTTCTGCGCCTCACTGCCGCACAGGTAAATGCTCATCATGCCTAGCCCGCTGGTCACGCCGAACAGGGTTCCGATGGAACCATCGCCGCGCGTCAACTCGAATTGCACCAGGCCGGTGAGCAAGGGCGAGAAGCCCGGGCAGCCGTAGCCCTGGATCGCCCCCCCGCAGATGTTCAGCGCAGCCAGCTTCTCCAGCAAGAACATCGGCGTCTCGTCCTTCTCCCAGTAGTCGTTGATCACCGGCACGACCTCCGCCTCGACGAAGGCGCGCACCTTGTCGCGCACCTCGCGCTCTTCAGGACGCAGGAGCGAGTCGAAGTCGAAATAGTCGAGCGCCTTGTCAACGGGTTTCGACGCGAACGTCGCCGGCGCGCCGCCGGCGACCGCCGCCCCGTTGTCCGCATCTCCCTGCTTTGCCGCAAACGGTTGTTTGAATTTCATGATTCCTCCTCTCGATCACACACACTGCGCCGCGCGCCACGCTGACAGGAGATCGCCTACGGCGCGGGCAGCCAACGCGGCGGCGTGTTTCTTGCCGCCCACGATCTGCTTGTTCAACGCCAGCGACGCGATGCCGTGCAGCGTGCTCCACAAGACCAGCACGGCGTCATCGGCGTTCATCAACTTGACCTTCTCGGTCTTGGCCCAGTCCTCGAGCGCGGCGCGCGCCTCGGCAATGACAGCCTCGCCCTCTTTGCGATACGCCTCGGGTTCGATAGAGACGCCGCTGAGGCCGTGCATCACTTCGTAGAGTTCACGATGCGTCCAGGCGAAAGTGCAATACGCCTGCGCCATGGCGTGCATGGCTTGCAGGGGGGCACCAGCCTTCGCGCGGGCGGCGCGCAGTTCGGCCAGCAGCAGCCGGTAGCCCTCGCGGGTCAGCTCGGCCAGCAGCGCGCTTTTGCTCTCGAAGTGTTCGTAGATGGTGGGGTGCGTGTACTCGATGCGCTCGGCGACGCGGCGGGTGGTGACGGCGCCCCAACCTTCGCTGGCAGCGATCTCGCGCGCAGCATCAAGGATGGCCTGGCGCTGATTGCGCTTGTCGCGTTCGCGTCGAGCGCGCGCCGGCGTCATTTCTACCATTGGTAGATTTTATACCAGAGGTAGAAGATCATGTCAAATCCCCGCGAGGCAACCTCCCAAGCTAATCTCGCCTGCTATAGTCTCCCACCCACGTTGTTCATCATTGGCGTCGTCGCCATCATTGCGATCGTGTTCTGGCTATACCGCGCCAACAAGGGTGACCTGCAGGCACCGGGTAAACCGCTTGGCTGATCGGCCCCCGGCCGAGCACGTGCAGGAACGCCTCCAGGAGCGCGGCGCAGGGGGGCAGCCCACTGGCCGAGGTTGCCGAGGTCGCGCTGGTGTTCGACCAGACCGACAGCGGTGCGCTCTTCCTGGCCGATTTAGAGGGGATGCGCTCGTTTCGCCCGTGAACTTTCGGGCGCGGGTCACTTCCCTGCGCCTTCCACCGTGCGCAACTGTTCGAGCGGGATGTGACAAAAGATGCGATGCGCTTCGCCGGCGTCGCGCCAGGGTGGCTCGTCCGTCTCGCAAATCCGGCCGGCGTCGCGCCAGGGTGGCTCGTCCGTCTCGCAAATCCGGCCGCCGTCGGGCAAAAGGCTGCGCCGTGGGCAGCGTGTGTGAAACCGGCAACCGCTCGGCGGGTTGGCCGGGCTGGGCACATTGCCCTGCAGCCGGATGTGCGTCGGCGTCGCGTCCGGATCAGGCACCGGCACCGCAGCGAGCAACGACTCGGTGTAGGGATGATAGGGCGGCGCGTAGATTGCCTCGGCAGGGCCGATCTCGACGATCTGGCCGAGATACATCACCGCGATGTAATCGCAGAAGAAGCGCACCACGCTCAGGTCGTGGGCGATGAAGATCATGGTCGTGCCGTGCTCGCGCTGAATCTCCAGCAGCAGGTTGAGCACGGCGGCCTGCACCGACACGTCCAGCGCAGAGACCGGTTCGTCGCACAACACCAGGTCGGGCCGGGCGGCGAACGCACGGGCGATGCCGACGCGCTGCTTCTCGCCGCCGCTCAACTGGCGCGGCAGCCGGTCGTAGTAATGCTCATCCAACTTGACCGCGCGCAACAGGCGAATCACTTCATCGCGAATCCGATCCTTCGGCACGACCTTGAAGCGTCGCAGCGGGCGCTCGATCTGCTGGCCGACGCTGTAGCTCGGATTCATGGTCGCGTCGGGATTCTGGAAGACCATTTGCAACTCGCGAATCAGCGCGAGGTCGCGCTGGTTGGCGCGGCGACGCAGGTCGAAGCCGATGAATTCGGCTTTGCCGTCGGTCATGTCCTCCAGGCCGATGATGGTCTTGATCAACGTGCTCTTGCCGCAGCCGGACTCTCCGACGATGCCGAGCGTTTTGCCCTTGGGCAGGCTGAAGCTCACGCCATCCACTGCCCTCACCACATCCTTGCGCCCCAGCCCGAATGCGCCGAGCAACGAGGCCGAAGCCGGCCGGTAGTGCGTCTTCAGTCCTTCCACTGCGAGGATGGGCGCTGTGCTGGCGCCGTCGTTGGCCGGCTGCGGCAGCGCGAAGTCGTCCGGTGGCCGCCACTGACGCGGATCAATCTCCTCCGAGAAGAGACAACGGGTGAGGTGCGGCGCGGGCGCGCCCTGCAACGGGCGCAGCGATGGGCGCTCGGCGTGGCACGCCTCGCGCGCATACGCACAGCGCGGCTCGAACGCGCAGCCGGGCGGCAGGCGATTCGGTGGCGGCACGCGGCCGGGGATCGGATACAGCACGCTGTCCAGCTTGCTCGAACCCAAGCGCGGCACGCAACGCATCAGCCCTTGCGTGTAAGGGTGGCGCGGGTTGGCGAAGATCTCGCGCACCGGCGCCAGCTCCACCAGCTCGCCGGCATACATCACGCCCACCCGGTTGCTCACGCGCGCGATCACACCTAGGTTGTGGCTGATGAACAAAATGGCCGTGTCGAAGTCGCGGCGTAGGTCGGCGATCAGATCGAGCACCGCGGCCTCCACCGTCACGTCGAGCGCCGTGGTCGGCTCGTCCATGATCAGCAGCGCCGGGTTGTTCAGCAGGGCCATGGCGATCACCACGCGCTGCTGCTGGCCGCCGGAGATCTGGTGCGGGTAGCGCTCCATCACCTTGTCGGGATCGGGCATGTAAACGCGGCGCAGCATCTCGATGCATCGCGCGCGCGCCTCGTCTTTGCGCATCTTTTGATGCACGATGAGCACCTCGGTCATCTGGTCGCCGATGCGCAAGACGGGGTTGAGCGAGGTCATCGGGTCCTGATAGACCATGGAGATCTGGTTGCCGCGCAGCTTGCGCAGCGCCTCCTCGGTCTGCCCGACCAGCGGTTGCCCCTGGAATAGGATGCTGCCGCCGGTGATGCGGCCGTTGCGCCCCAGGTAGTTGACCAGGCCGTAGGCCACGGTGCTCTTGCCACAGCCGCTTTCGCCCACCAGGCCGAGCGTTTCGCCGCGGTGGATGTCGAACGACACGTCGCGCACAGCCGGCACCAGGCCGCGCGCCGTCTCGTAGGCGATGGCCAAGTTTCTGACGGAAACGACGGGGTGCTGATTCAAGGCGAATTAGCGGTACTTGTTCAACTGCTCCGAAAGCCCATCGGCCAGCAAGCTGAGGCCGACCACCAGCGACGCCGTGGCTAGCGACGCCCACAGCGCATCCCAAATGTGGCCGGCCTGGATGAACTTGCGGCCGGCGTTGACGATGCTACCCCAATCCGGTGAGGGCGGCGGTAGGCCGAGGCCGAGGAAGCCGAGCGTGCCGATGGCGAACACGGCGTAGCCCACGCGCAGCATGGCGTCTATCAAGATCGGCCCGCGCGCGTTGGGCAGGATCTCGACGAACATGATGTACCACGGGCTTTCGCCGCGCGTCTGCGCCGCAGCGATGTAGTCGCGCGTCTTGATGTCGAGCGTGAGGCTACGCACCAGCCGGGCGATGCCGGGCGCGCCGGCGATGGTGATCGCCAGCACGATGTTCACCGCACTCGGCCCCAGCGCAGCGATGATGACCAGGTAGAGCAAGATCTGCGGGAAGGCCATCATCGCGTCGAGGAAGCGCATCACCACTTCGTCCACGCCGCCGCCGAAATAGCCGGCGATCAGGCCGAGCGTGCCGCCGACCAGCAGCGCCACCAGCACGCTGACCGGCGCGAGCACCAGGATGATGCGTGCGCCGTGGATGATGCGCGCCCACAGATCGCGCCCCTGCCGGTCGGTGCCCAGCCAATGTTCGGCGCTCGGGCCTTGCAGGCCGGCGCCGCGGAAGGATTGAAACGGGTCGTAGCGCGCGATCAACGGCCGCGGCGTGTAGTCCGGGCTGCCGAACCAACAGGCCGGGTTAATCAGGCAGTCGTCGGCGAACAGTGCTGCGATCACCCAAAACATCACCAGACTCAAGCCCACCAGCGCCGTCTTCGAGCGCAACAGCGGCTGCAGTCGCGCGTTGAGGCGACCCCAACGCGAGGGGCGCGCGGGAGCGCTTACGCGAGCCGGAGTAGCTTCAATGACCGACATGAGACCACATCGCGTATCTCGCATTGCATACCACGCGCAACGCAAAACGCAAGACGTGACGCTTGACGCGTGATGAGTGATGCGTGACACGCACTACGCATACCTGATCCTCGGATTGAGATACGTGTAGATGATATCCGCGATGAGCTGCGTGCCGACGGCGATGACGACGAGCAGCATGGCGGCCGCTTCAATGGCAAACACGTCTTTGAACAACGCCGCCTCCAGCACATAGCGGCCCAAGCCGGGATAGCCGAACAACGTCTCGACCACCACGATGCCGCCGATCAGCCAGTTCACGTGCAGGATGATAACCGTGATCGGCGCCATCAGCGCGTTGCGCAGCGCGTGCTTGAAGACGATGCGCGAACGCGGCAGCCCTTTCAGCGTGGCCGTGCGGATGTAGTTCGTGCGCATCACTTCGACCATGCTGGCGCGGGTGATGCGCAATACGTAGCCTAACTCGATCAGCGTGAGCGTGAGGACGGGCAGGATGAGCTGCGCCGGGTTGGCCAGGATGGACTGGTTGCTGGTGACGACGACGGCGCCGGGCAGCAGCCCCAACCACGACGAGAAGATGACTATGAGGAAAACGCCGGTGGCGAATTCCGGCGTCGCCGTGGCGATCAGGCTGGTCACCGAGAGGAAGCGATCCACCCACTTGCCCTCGTTCAGCCCGGCGATCAGCCCGAGCAGCAGCGCCAACGGCATGACGACCACGAACGCAATGCCGGCCAGGAGCAGCGAGTTCAACGTCCAGGGGATCATCGTCTCGGCCACCGGCTTGCGCGTGCGGAACGAGACACCTGGATCGCCGCGCAGCAGGCCGTATTGCAGCGGGATGTACTGGCTCGGCGCGCCCTTGGTGTTCTTCCATGAAGCCTGGGTCAACACCCACGCTTCGTTTTGCTCGCCCTTCACCCACATCGCGGCGCGGCCCTCGGTATCTATGCCCCAGTACACCTGAAAGCCCTCGGCGTTCGTCGTCCACGCGTCCTCGCCTAGCGTCACTTCGCGGATCACGGGCCGGCCGGTGGCCGGGTCGAGCCGGCGTTCGATGCGGATGATGGCGTTGCCGTCGTCGGTCGTCTTGTTCTGGTAGAGCGTGCCGTCGGGCAGCACGCCCCACCAGCTCGTGCGGTTGTTGGTTGCGTCGTAGATGCGCGTCACCGGGTTGCCGATCAACTGTTGCGCCTGCCAGTCGCTGCCGATCAACCAGCGCACGTAGCGCGTGAGCACCGGCTGGTCCAAGCCGTTCTGCGCGTTGAAGCTGGCCTCTTGCTGCGGGGTGATGGTATTGCCCAGTGAGTTGATGGCGATGTTGCCCGGCGCGATCTCGCTGATCGCAAAGACGGCGATCGAGACGAGGAACAACGTCAACACTAGGGAGAGACTGCGACGCAGAAGAAAACGAGCCATCGCAGGAGAATTGAGAATTGAGAATTGAGAATGCAGAATGAGACGCGCACACGGGCTTTCTCAATTCTGCATTCTCAATTCTTCATTCACTTCGCGTCCGGGTCGAGCCACGCCTCGCGCCAGATTTGGTAATGCGTCGGATGCGCCGAAGTGCCCTTCACCTTGGGCAACTTGATGTCCCACACGTTCTGCCACCACGCGATGGCGACCGAGCCGCGATCGCGCTGGATGGTCTCGATGTCCTTCATGATGGCCCGGCGCGCCTCGATGTCAATCGTCCCTTGCGCCTTCTTGAGCAGCGCGCTGAACTCCTCGTCCACCCAGCGGCTCTCGTTCCACGGCACCGGGTTGCCGTTCGCGTCGGCGATGTAGGCCAGCGGCAGCACCATCACGCCCAGCGGGCGGTGCGTCCACGGCGTGATGCCCACCGGCGTCTCGGTCCACAAGTCCCAGTAGGCGCTGTTGGGCATGGTGTCCAGCTCGATGTCGAAGCCGCCGGCCTTGCCGCTCTCCTTCACCGCTTCGGCGTAGGCGACCACGTCCGTCCAGCCCGTGCCCACGCTGATCTTCATCTTGAGCGGTGTGGTGATACCGGCTTCGGCCAAGAGTTCCTTGGCGCGCTCGGGGTCGTACTTAGGAAGGTCTATCGGCGCATACTCAGGGTGCACCGGCGAGACGTGGAAGTCGCCACCCAATTGGCCCTGGCCGAAGTAGGCCTTCTCCAAGATGGCCTCGCGATCCTGGATCAGCTTGAACGCCTGGCGCACCCGATTGTCCTTCCACGGGTCGAGGTCCACGCGCATGCGCAACACGCGCACCTGGCTGGTGGTGATCGGTTCGACCACGATGCCGGGCTTGTCGCGCAGGGCGAGGTACGTATCCACCGTCGGGTCGTAGATCACGTCAATCTGGCCGGACTGCAGCGCGGCGACATAGGCCGTCTGATCGTTGCCCAGGTCAATGTATTCGATGCCGTCGAGATAGGGCAGCGGCTGGCCGTCGGCGCCGTTTTGCCAGTAGCCGTCGCGCCGGCTCACCACCACGCGCTCGCCCACCTTGAACTCGTCCAGCTTCATCGGGCCGGTGCCGGGGTTCTTCAGCGTGGTCAGGTCGCCGTTGAAGCTGCGGTGCATGATCTGCGCCGGATAGTGGAACAACGTCTCCGGAACGTCCAGCTTCGGCCCGTCGAGCATGAGCTTGACGGTGTAGTCGTCCACCGCCTTGACGTTCTCGATCTTGAGGAAGCCTTCCCACAGGCCGAGGATGGACGATTTGGTCTCCGGCTTCAGCCACTCCTTGAAGTTGAACAGCACGTCCTCACTGGTGAACTCGTCGCCGTTGCTCCACTTGATGCCCTTCCTCAGGAAGAGTGTCCACTCAGTCAGGTCGTCGTTGACTTCCCACTTCTCCAGGAGATATGGGCGGGTGATGTTGTCGGGGCCGGTTTCGGTGAGATATTCGTACACCTGGCGGAACTCGTTGCTGTCGAACACCCACGAGAAGCGCGCCGGGTGATCCACCGCCGGCACGGGGATGCCGACTTTGAGCACGCCGCCGCGCTTGGGCATGCCGGCGGCTGCCGGCGCGGCCGTGGGTTGCTCGGCAGCCGGCTGGGCAGGCGCGGCCGGTGCGGCCGGCGCAGGGGCAGCCGGCGCGGGCGCGCACGCTGCCATCGCGTAGGCCGTCGAAGCACTTACGCCGAGCAAGGTCACCGTGCGCAAGAATTCGCGACGGCTGATGCGCCCATGTTGGAGCTGCTTCTGCAGCTTGGGCACGGCAGGATGAATGCGATCCGAACGACGTGACATGTCTTTCCTCCTCATGACAAACTGTTGAAAAACCGGACTGTTGTTTGCTCGATCCTCTCGCCGACCCGGCAGCGGCGCCGGCAGGTGTGGCAGCGTCGTGGCTCGGCGCGCCGCGCGGGGATTGCGGGGAATTTAGGCATGAGCGGCTGAATTGTCAAACTGCAAGCGCATATCCTAGAGGCAAGCGACACGCGTCGGACACGCTCTGCTGCCTGTGCCCGCTCGGCCAGCGCTGCGCAGGTGCATCTTTCTGTGGGAATAGCTGGTGTTCCAGAGCATCTTGAACTTGCCCGACATCAGCACAGCCCGTTTCGATGAGACCCGCCCCGGCGCCAACGCCTGGGCTGAGCCGACGGGAGATGCGTGCGGTTTGCCCGTATGCTCAGCGCCGGGATTCACCCCAGCGCGACTCGATGCCGTGACCCGTCCATGTCGTCAGCGGTGATTCCCACAAATCTGCGCTACATCCTAAGCGTGATGATCGCCACCTCACACCAGCGACACCACCGATACCACCGACACCACGCCCCACCCTTTATCCTCGCTTTACACTTCCTTAATCACCGCGCAACACGCGCGGACGATGATTCGCACTGTGCAACGATTCGAGTATCGTATCGAGACCGTCGCGCTCGAACGTGCCAAGCCAGCCGATGAGCAACTGGCGGAGGCGCTCAACAAGTGGGGCCGGCAGGGTTGGCGTGTGTGCCAGATCACGTTTCGGCCGGCTGCACAGGATGGCGACGCGGGCGACACGGCGCAGCTCGTGCTGGAACGCCGGCTGACCAACTGGCTGTTGAACGAAGAGGACGATTGACTGTGCAGGTCGAAGATCTCACCATCATCTTGCCGACGCGCAACGAGCGCTACAACATCCGCGCCTTTTTAGCCTCGCTGCCCGATGAAGCACAGCTCATCGTGGTGGACGCCAGCGACGACGAGACGCCACAGCTCGTGCACGACATCCGGCCGCGCCGCACGACGATCATCCAGCAGCCGTGCAACGTCGTGGCTGCGCGCCAGATCGGCGCCGAAGCGGCCAACACGACCTGGCTGCTCTTCACCGACGCCGACGTGATCTTCTCGCTCACCTACTTCGGCGACCTGGCCCGGCTGGACGCGAGCGACCCGCACCTCGGCGCGATCTACGGCGCGAAGAAAGCCTGCGACCGCTTCATCCCCTACCACCGTTGGTTCACCCGCGCCCAGGGATTCTTCGCTGCGCTGGGCATCCCGGCTGCCACCGGCTCGAACCTGCTCATCAACCGCGCCGCCTTCTGCGACGTGGGCGGCTTCGACCTGCGCCTGACGTGTAATGAAGACTCCGAGATCGTTTGGCGCATCAAGCGGCGCGGCTACCGGACGATGTTCGCGCCCGGCCTGGTGGTCTATGCGCGCGATCACCGCCGGCTGGAGCGCGGCGTGATGCGCAAGGTCGTGCACTCCTCGCTGCGCTGCTTCCTGCTGTACTTCAATCTGCTGCCGTCGCGCTGGCGCGGGCGCGACTGGGGCTACTGGTCGGACGCGCCGCCGGCGCGAGCACCATCACGGCTACGCTGAGCAGAAAGAAAACCGCGACCACCGCATAGAGCGCCTGATAGCCGATAACGCCGGAGCCGGTCGCGCCGTTCAACCCACTGATGAGCGCACCACCCCCCAGCCGGGCCAGCGCGCTGCCGCTCGCCGTCGCGATGTTGGCCACGCCCAGGTAGCGCGCCGCGTCCGTCTTCGGCACGTTGTCGTTGATCAGCGCCAGGCTGCTGCTTAGATAGATGCCCGTGCCTGCGCCGATCAAGATTGCCACTGGCAGGATCAGGTTGAAGTTGATGACAGCGAGTGTTGCACCGGCGGCAGCCATCAGCCCGGCTGCAATCACCATCGGCCGGCGCCCCACCCGATCCGCCAGCCAGCCGGCAGGCAGGATCACCAGCCCCAGCGCCGCGCCCAACACCACGATCACCCGGCCGATCACGCGCTGCGCCTCGGCCTCGCTCATTCCGAACACATCGCGCGCAGCGAACAACAAGAAGACGCTTGATCCGATCACTCCCGCCCAGAACAGCACGCGGTTGGCGAACCACCAGCCGAAGGTCGGGTGCGCGCGCACGTCCACGGTGAAGGCTTGGCGCAGCGCGCTCGAAATGGGCAGGGGCGCTTCGGACTTCGGCGGCGACCGGTCCACGCCCATGGCTCGCACGGTGACGAGCAGCGTGAGAAGCAGGCCGGCGATCGGGACGGCGATGGCGGCATACAGCGCTGCGCTCCCCCACTCGGGTTGCAGGCTCACCAGTTCGGCAGCCGCCAAGCGGCCGACGATTGCTGCCAAGAGATCGAAGCCGGCCTTGAAACCCGAGGCCAGGCCGCGCTGGGCCTGCGGCACCCCCTCGGCGATGACCGGCTGCCACGATGCCAGGACGCTGTTCGTGCTGAGCTGGGTGAGGAGCAGGCCGGCCACCAGCAGCGCAATCGAGTCCGCCGTCGCGATCAGGATCAAACCGGCGACGGCGCCGACCGCGCCCGCGAGCATGAACGGCAACCGCCGGCCCAGCTGCGTGCGCGCCCGATCCGACCAGGCGCCGATGAGCGGTTGGGCGAAGACGGCGACCAGCAAACCGCTGAATGTGACCGCGCCGAACACCGCGGCGTCGGCGGAGCGGTCGGGGACGAGGGCAATGACTTTACTGCCCAGCAGCGCCGGTTCGAGCGTGCTGCTGATGAGGGTGAGGCCGAAACTGACGGCGACGATGGCGGCCAGCCGCAGTAGGGTAAGGCGCGTCTCGATTGCCGTGTGGGAGACCATCGGCTGGGCAACTCACGCGAGGCTGCGCCGGTCGGCTCGTCGAAGTGGACTCTTGGATAGCGCTCGTTCGGCGCGCGGCGCAGGCTGCGACGCCAGCAGCGCGCGATAGTCGTCCAGCAGGCCGTCGAGCACGGCTGCCCAGGTGCGCGGCTCGACGCGCGCGCGGCCGGCTTGACCCATGCGCTTTGCCCGCGCCGGATCCTGCGCCAGTTCGCGCACGGCGGCGACCAGCGCCTGGCAATCTTCAGGCTCGAACAGCAGCGCCGTCTCGCCATGAACGGCGTGATCCAGCAGGCCGCCCGAACGCGGCGCGACCACCGGTAGGCCGGACGCCATCGCCTCCAGCACCACGTTGCCCAACGTCTCGTTGGCGGCGGGGAAGACGAAGATGTCCGCGCTGGCATAGGCAGCAGCCAAATCTTCGCCGCGCAGCACTCCGGTGAAGACGACCGGCGCATCGAAGAACAGGCGCTGCAACCCTTCGCGCGCCGGGCCGTCGCCCACCACCGCCAGCCGCACGTCCGGCAAAGCGTTCAGGACGCGATGAATCCAGTGCACCCGCTTCTCGTGTGAGAGCCGCCCGACGAACAGCAATAGCGGACGCTCGGGCCGGCCGCACGTCAGCCGGGCGCGCCAGGCGTCGCTGCGCTTGTTCGGATTGAACAGCGTGGTGTCCACGCCGCGGCTCCACACCTTCAGCCGGCGGTAGCCCTGGCGCGCCAGCGCCTCCAGGGTCACCCACGACGGACACAAGTTCAGGTCGGCCTGGTTGTGCACCCAGCGCATGTAGCGCGTCATCAACATCGCCGGCAAGGGATAGCCCCAGCGTGCCATGAAGCCAGGCACGTCGGTGTGATACGACGCCACGACCGGTACGCCCATGCTGCGCGCCTGGCGGATCGCCGCCAGGCCGAGCGTGACGGGGTTGAGCGTGTGCACCAAGTCCGGCGCGAAGTCGCGCAGTGGCCCGCCGATGGGCGCAAAGGGCGAGATCAGCTTGAAGTCGGGATACATCGGCAAGCGCCGGCCGGGCAGCCCGACCACCGGCGTATGCGCATAGCGCGGCGGGGCGCCTTCCGGCGCAAACAGCGCGCTCTCGTGCCCGCGCGCCGCCAGGTGGTCGAGCAGGCGGCACAGCGTATTCGTCACGCCGTCCACGCGCGGCAGGAAGGTTTCGGTAAACAGGGCGATGCGCATCTCTCGATTGCCGTTTCTTCAGCGCAGCACGATCCAGGCGACGGCGATGCCCAGCATCGCACCGGCTAACACCTGCGTCGCGTCGTGCCGCTTCAGGCGCACGCGCGCCCAAGCCACCACCGGCACGGCGGCGCAAAACGGCAGGCTGCCGGCGCCGAACAGCACCCAGGTCAGCATGGCCAGCGCGCCCATCGAGGCGCAGTGCGCGCTGATCTTCCAGCGCAGGGTGGCTAAGAACAAGGCAGCAGACTGGACAACGTTGATCAACGCGATTTGCTGTAACAGGCGGGGCGCATGCGCCCACTGCAACACCAGCGCCGCCAGCCCCATGCAGGCGATGGCGACGCAATACGGCTTGAGGCGCTGGCGGCGATCCGGCAGCTGCATGTCGGCGATCTCGCCACGCCGCACCAACCAAGCCACATAGAGCGTAGGCAACAGGACGGCCAGCGCCAGGTAGCCGACGCCCCACACCCAGGCCATGGCCTTTGCCGAAACGAGCGCAGCGACGATCACGCTGAAGATGCCAACGATGGGGGGATGGGTGGCATTGGAGACCCAACCGGCAACCCGGTCGAGGCGCGGTTGGCGCAGGGGCGGTAGGAACAGCGCTTCCGGCGCGACCTGGCCGGGCGCAGTGGGATATGTCATGATTGCCAGCCTTTGCTCAGTAGGAAGAATAGCATGACTGCGTTAAGGCCGGCTTGCCTCGTGGTTAACGGCGCGTTAGCCTCCATCGCCTGCGCCGTCCCGCCGACACCAACGACACTGCCCGACACTAACGACACCCACTCCCCCTACCTCAGTCGCTCCCCCTGCCGGCCAACCAGCACCGCACACATGCCGCCGCGCTGCGCGACGTTCACCACCTGCTTCTGCGAGGCGCGACCCAACACCGCCGTGCCGTACTTCGTCGGCGCAAAGCCGACTACCATGTAGAACGGCTGCACGCTGATCGTCCGGTCGGGCTGCACAACCGGGAACTCGTAGGCGGTGATGCGCGCCAGGCGCTGCACCACCCACTCGCCCGGCTCGATCAGCGCATGATCAATCGCGTCGTGCCACTCGGCGTCGCTGGCCGCCGGGCCGATCAATACGCGATCGCCGCCGTAGGAGCGGTTCGGCTTGATCACCAGCAACTCGCGGTTGGCCCGCGTGTATTCGGGCAAGTCCACCTCGTCGCCGGTAGGGTCGGTTGTCTTGCGGTCGGTCAGCACGCGCGTCCACAGCACGTGCCGGCGCAGGAGCTGCCGCTCGCCGGGCGTGAAGAACGAGCTGAAGCGCGAGTCGGTCAGCAGCTCGAAGGTGCTCTTGTGGTCGAAGTCGCCGGCCATCGAGGAGACCACCTGGTTGCGCCGGAAGAGCAGCCGGATCGCCTCGACGTCGCCGCCCTCCTCCTTGAGGTAAGGGAAGTCGGCCAGCGCGTAGTCGCGGTACAACAGATCCACGCGCTGGCCCTCGTACCATACCTCGTCGTCGCGCAGGTAGAGTTCGGTGGGATCGGCGTAGAACACGTTGTGGCCGCGCTCGGTGTAGTACTGGCGCAGCGTCTCGAATTCCGCCGGGCCGTCGCCGGAGTATTTGGCATCGGCCAGCACGATGTTGCCCCCCGGCCGGCCAATCTGTTCGAGGTGATCCTGCAACTCGCGCATGAATAGCTCGCGCAGGTCTTCGTGCCGCTCCAGGTGCAAATCCGGCGCGACGCGCTGCAGCGCCGGCACGATCACCTCCATCGCCACGTCCTCCGCGCTGGGGATGAGCGAAATGCCACCGACGCCCACCAGGTTCGGCTCGACGAAGGCCAACGTGTCCTTCCAGGTCGGGCTGGTGAAGTCCACCATCGCATCCAGCCGGCCGAATACGCAATGTGCGTTGCGATGCGCCGGCGTCCACAGCTCGCGCAGCCAAGCCTCCTCCTCCGGCAACAGCGGCGTCACCTCGCGCACCGCGGCGTTCTCCAGGTAGAGGTCGGGCACACGCTTCAACGCTTCCTGCAGCGTGATGGACACCGTGTGGAAGTAGTTCATTTGCTCGGCCAGCACACCGGTGGGACGCAGGAAGATGTTGATCACTTCCTCCTTGCCGTCGCGCCAGTAGGTCAGGCCGCGCCGGCGGGCGTGCTCCGGCACGGCCTCGGCCAGCTCCCAGATCGTGCTGGCCGGCAGGTCGAAGAACGCGCGACGCAGCCGGCTGTCCAGCGAAAGCGCCTTCAGCCCACGTTCATCGGCGGCGGAGAGGACGTGATCCATCGCGATTTACGATTTCATGTTACACAGACCCTACAATTTTGCTTAGCCAACGATCCACGATCACGATCCACAATCCACAATTCGAAATCTGCAATTTACAATCCGCACTCCAAAGCGCCCTTCCGGTGCGCAAATCGTAAATCCGCAATCGCAAATCTGCAATCCGTATGACGCTCACGCTCGACCAAGCCCGCGCGCGCTGCCCGAAGCGCATGTTGAACGGCCCGTGCGGCGGCGTACGCGACGACGGCGCGTGCGAGGTCGGCCCACACATCACCTGCCCTTATCCGTCCGTCCTCGATCAGTTGCCGTGGCGGCTGGCGCCGGACGCGCACAAGCAGGATGCTGCGCCGACTACACCGCGCATCCCGGGACGGCTGGCGCGCAAGCTGGCCGCCGGTGAATTCGTCACCCTAGCCGAACTCTGGCCGCCGGCGGATGCCGATTTGAGCCCGACCATCGCCCGCTACCGGGCGCTCGGCCCGCAGGTGGACGCAGTGAACGTGGCCGATAGCCCATTGGCCCAGCCGTTCATGTCGTCACTGGCAACATGCGCTGCCTTCCGACAGGCCGGCATGGAAGCCATCATGAACCTGTCGTGCAAAGATCGCAGCCGGATCGCGCTGCAAGCCGAGCTGATGGGCGCCGGCGCGCTGGGCATCAACGCCGTGCTGTGCATTACCGGCGACCACCCGGCCCTGGGTGACCACCACGCCACCCAGCCGGTGTATGACCTCGACTCGTTCGGTCTGATCCGGCTGGCCAAGCAGCTGCGCGACGACGGCCGGTTCGACAGCGGGCGCGCCGTCGCCAGTCGGCCCAACTACCTGATCGGCGCGGCGGGCAGCCCGTTCACCCGGCCGGTCGAGGTTCAGGCCGAGCGCGCCGCGGCCAAGGTCTTCGCCGGCGCGGACTTCATCGCCACGCAGGCCGTCTTCGACTTGGAGCGATTTACCACCTTCGCCCGGCAGATGGCCGGTTTCGGCGCGCTGGCGCGTGGCCGGCTGATTGCCGGCGTCGCGGTAGTCACTACGCCGGAGCAGGCGCGCTGGTTGAGCCGCAGTGTGCCCGGCGCGAGCGTCTCACCGGCCTTCGTGGATGCCCTGACGCGCGAGCTGCCCGGTCGGAGGCGCGCGACCGCTCTGCGCTGGAATGCCGACTTCGTTGCCCGGCTGCGCCGGGTCGAAGGCGTGAGCGGCGTTTTGCTCTACGCGATGGAGCACGATGTCGAGTCGTTAGGCGAGCTGTTGGCGCTGGGCTTTTAGCGAGGAGTCACCGATGCACCTGACCTTCATCATCGGCGGCGCGCGCAGCGGCAAGAGCGCCTTTGCGCAGCACTTGGCACAGCAGCGCGGCGGCGACGCAGTATGTTTCGTGGCGACGCTGCGCGAGGACATCGCCGACGCCGAAATGCAACGGCGCATTCAGTGGCATCGCGCGGCGCGGCCGGCCACCTGGCCAACCGTGGCACTGGACGATCGCTGGCGTGAACGGTTGCGCGCAATCGCCGGCGTGCAGGTGGTCTTGCTCGATTGCCTGTCGCTCTTCGTCAGCGGGGCGCTCTTCACGGACGGCGACCTGCCGGCGAATGCCGAAGACGAAGCCGCTGCGCTGACGGACGACCTGATCGCGGCCATGCGCGATTCGCCGGCCGACTGGATCGTGGTCAGCAACGAGGTCGGCATGGCTACCGTGCCCGAACATCCGGCGGCGCGGGCGTATCGCGACGCGCTGGGTCGGGCGAATCAAATCGTCATGCACGCTGCCGACGAAGCCTATTTGCTCGTCGCCGGCGCACCGCTGCGGGTGAAGTAGAACGCGCAAGACGCAAGACGTAGGACGTAAGACGCAAGACGCAACACGTCCTGCATCCTACGTCTTGCGTCTTCCGTATCGCGTATTGCGTCCTACGCCTTCCGCCCCAACTGCACGCTGCGCTCGTAGGCCGCCCAGACTGCCTTCGAGATCACCGTGCGGAACGACCCCTTCTCGAGCTGGTAGAGTGCTGCCGCGGTCGTGCCGCCCGGCGAGGTGACCTGATTGCGCAGTTGCGCCGCGTGCAGCTTGGAAGCGGCCGCATACTCGATGCTCCCCCGGATGGTCTGGATCACCAGCCGCTCGGCGATGGGTCGCGAGAAGCCCATGTGGACGCCGGCGTCTATCAGCGCCTCCATGAACAGGAAGACGTAGGCGGGGCCGGTGCCGCTGAGCGCCGTCGCCATGTCGAGGTACTGTTCGTCCTCGACGAACACTTCATCCCCCATCGCCTTGAGGATCTGGATGGCCTGCTCGCGCTGCGCATCGGTCACGGCGTCGGTGCACGTCCAAACCGAGATGCCCTGGCCGATCTGCGCCGGCGTGTTGGGCATCACGCGCACGATATACTCATGCCCGCCCAACCCTTCACGCAGCGTGGCGATCGAGATGCCGGCGGCGATGGAGAAAATCAACGCGTTCGGCCGGATCGCGCCGCATAGATCATTCAACACTTTGTCCATGACCTGGGGCTTGACGGCGAGCACGACCACGTCGGCGTGGCGCGCGCAGCTGGCGTTGTCGGCGCAGGCGTGGATGTGATACTGGTCGCTGACCAGGCCGCGCCGGTCGGTGTTCGGCTCGGAGAGCGTGATCTGCTCGGGTCGCAACGCGCCGGAGCGAAGCAGACTTTTGATCATGGCTTCGCCCATGACGCCGCCGCCGATGAACGCCACATGTGAATCGAAGAGCATAATTTGTGAATCTCCTGTGGATAACTTATCGTCCAGCGGACACTTGAAGGGCATCCGCCGGGAAGACCTCGAAATCCGTCTGTGGGTAGTCAACTATAATAATCCAGGTTATACCGTGCATCCCGGAACCCCGGCGATGGATTCCCGATGCGTGTGTGCTTAGAGCCTTCTAATCGCCTCGCGCGCGTTGATTCTTATAGACGCCGGAACGCCGTGCGGATAATCCACCGATTCATGAGGACTGAGACATGCCTAGCATCATAGACCGATTCCTCGGGCTGTTCTCGCTCGACCTGGGAATTGACCTGGGCACGGCCAACACCCTCGTTGCCGTTCGCGGTCAAGGCATCGTGATCAACGAGCCTTCGTGGGTTGCCGTCAACCGTAAAACGCGCCAGGTGCTCGCGGTCGGTGCTGAAGCCAAAGAGATGGTGGGCCGGACGCCCGCCAAGATCGTCGCCATTCGCCCGCTGCGCGACGGCGTGATCTCCGACTTCGAGATCACCGAGGCGATGCTGGACTACTTCATCCGCAAGGCGCACAGCCGCAACTTGTTCAACGTGCCGCGGCCGCGGGTGGTGATCGGCATTCCCTCCGGCGTGACGGAGGTGGAGAAGCGCGCCGTGCATGACGCAGCGCTCTCCGCCGGCGCGCGCGAGGTCTATCTGATCGAAGAGCCGATGGCGGCAGCGATCGGCGCCGGCCTGCCGGTGACCGAGGCGCACGGCTCGATGGTGGTGGACATCGGCGGCGGCACGACCGAGGTGGCCGTGTTCGCCCTCGGCGGCATCGTGGTCAGCCGCTCCATCCGCGTCGCCGGCGACGAGATGGACGAGGACATCATCAACTATGCGCGCCAGAAATACAACCTGCTGATCGGCGAGCGCATGGCCGAAAAGATCAAGATCGCCATCGGCTCCGCCTTCTCGCTGCCCGAGGAAAAGACGATGACGCTGCGCGGGCGCAACCTGGTGACCGGCCTGCCCGAATCGGTCGAGGTGTCCTCAATCGAGATTCGCGAGGCGCTGTCGAACTCGGTCAACACCATCGTCGAGACGGTGCGCAGCACCCTGGACGAAACGCCGCCGGAACTGGTAGCCGACTTGATGGAAACCGGCATCGCGCTGGCCGGCGGTGGCGCATTGCTACAAGGGCTGGTCGAGCGCATCGCCGACGAGACCAACATCCACACCTGGGTGGCCGAAGACGCGCTCACCTGCGTAGCACGCGGCGCCGAAGCGGTGCTGGCGAACCTGGACGACCTGCGCCAAGTGCTGGTCGGGTTGGAGCGCAACAGCACGTCGCGACCGGCGATGACCAGCGCACGGCGCGTCGCCTGAACGCCGGCGTTGAGCCACACGATGACGTGCAGGCCTTGCCGCGCGACGGAGTGCTATGGGTCGTCCCCGGTCTCGCTCACCCGTCCTGGTCGTGGTGCTCGTGGCGATCAGCGCCATCTTGCTGTTCGTGAGTTTTCTCTCCCAGGCGCCGGTCTCTCAAGGGCCATTTTCAATCGTGCTCGCCCCCATCCAACGGGTGATGAGCGACGCCGGGCGCATCATCAACGACTTCTTCCGCTCGACCGGCGAACTGGTAGACCTACGCGCTCGCGCCGAAGCACTCCAGCGTCGGGTCACTGCGCTAGAAGCGGAGAACGTGCGTCTGCGCGAATTCCAGGCCGAGGTCAAGCAGTATCGCGACCTGTTGAAGTTCGCCAACGACAACCCGGCTTACGAATTGGTCGGAGCCGATGTGATCGGTGTCGGCGACGCAATCCGGTGTAAGGACAAAGAACCGACCGCGCCGGACGCGGGCAAGTGCGCCAACGTCATCGCCGGCGACGCGAGCCCGTTCGTGCGTTACATCACCATAGACGTGGGCGAACGCGACGGCATCCAGATCGGCATGCCGGTAGTGGCCGGCGGGTTGGCGCTGGTGGGCCGAGTGGGCGAGGTGAGCTATGCCACATCGCAGGTGCAATTGCTCACCGACCCGGCGTCGTTCATCAACGTCCGGCTGGTCGAATCGCGCGCCTCGGGCACGGTGGCCGGCACGAGCGAGGGCATGCTGCTGTTGCAGAACGTGCCGCAGACGGAGGAACTGAAGCCGGGCGACTTGATCGTGACCAGCGGGTTGGGTGGCACGCTACCGCAGGCGCTGCCGGTGGGCATCGTCGAGCGCGTGATCAGCCAAGACGTCGAGACGTCGCGCCAGGCGATCGTGCGCCCGGGCGTGGACTTCGACAGGCTCGAGGCCGTGCTGGTCATCACGCGGCCGCTCGCATCGCAGGCCGTTCCTCCCACGCCAACATCGCCCCCGCGATAGCCAAGCACCGCCGGAGACCGAGCGGAAAAATCGTTCCAGGCGCCGATCGAGTCCGAGCCGGCGCCTGGAACGGTTGAGCGCGACGCGTTCAGCTCAGATACGGGCGGATCTTCGCCATCAGCTGTTCCTTGGGGCGATAGCCGACGAGGCGCTCTACTGGCTCGCCGTCCTTGAACAAAATCAGCGTCGGAATACTCATCACGCCGAACTTCATCGCCGTCTCGCCATTCTCGTCCACATCGAGCTTTCCGACGGTGAGCTTGCCATCGTTCTCTTCGGCGATCTGCTCGACGATCGGCGCGATCATCTTGCAGGGGCCGCACCACTCCGCCCAGAAATCCACGAGCGTCACGCCCTTGCTCTTCTCCACCATTTCTTCAAAGGTGGCGTCGGTTAGAACGACTGGTTTTGCCATGATCCCTTTTCTCCTGAGTTGTGTGTATCTAGTAGCTCGGGGGCGACCCGGGCTTTCGCTTTTGAACGCAAACTATCATACCGCGCAGAGATTACCGGACGATGAGAGGGCTGAACGCCCGTATTAGCCAGGGCGCGCTCCGCCCCATTCGCGGCATAGATAGGCGCGGAACGGAGTCCGCGCCCGACCATGCGAATGTTGCCCCGATGCGCGAATGCACCCGTATTCGTGGCTCGCTGCGCTATAGTTGCCAACTTGCAGACATGAACGCGAACCCCTTCTCGCTGCGCTGCGGCCAGGCGTGTATTCACCTGCTCAGCGACGGCACATCCTACTGGGATGGTGGCGGCACGTTTGGGCTGGTGCCGCGCATCCGCTGGATGAAGCTCCTCCCGCCTGACGAACTCAACCGCGTCCCACAGGAACTGCGCTGCGTGCTGATCGAAGCCGACAGCAAGCGCATCTTGGTGGATTGCGGCGTCGGCAACAAGCCCAACGACTTGATTGCAACGCAGTATGACGTGCGCCGGTCGAATGGCACGCTCATAGACGATCTGGCGCGGCTCGGCCTGCGCCCCGCAGACATTGACATCGTCATCCTCACCCATCTACACGGCGACCATTCCGGCTGGACGACGGTGCTGAGCGCGGATACAACGCAAGCTGTCGGCGAAGCATCGCGGGATCGCGTCCCGATACCCACGTTCACCAACGCGCGCTACTACGTGCAGCGCCGGGAATACGAGGATGCGACGCATCCGAACGAGCGCACGCGCAACACCTACTTCGCCGAGAACTTCGTCCCGCTCATGCAACACGGCGTGTTGACGCTGTTGGACGGCGAGGCGCAGATCACCCCCTCGGTGCGCGTCGTTCCTACGCCCGGCCACACCGCCGGCCACCAAAGCGTGATCATCGAGCCTCACTCAGGGGGTGCTGCCTCCCCACCCGTGTTCCTGATCGGCGACATGGCGCCGTTCATGATCCATTTCGAGCGCCTGCCCTGGGTCACGGCCTACGACGTGCTGCCGATGGTGACGATCGAGACCAAGCGCCGATGGCAGCAATGGGCGTTCGAGCGCCGCGCGGTGCTGGTCTCTTGTCACGATACGCGCCAGCCGGTTGGCCGGTTGGTACGCAACGACAAAGGGCTGTTCTCGGTCGTCCCGCTCGAAGCAGGAGGCGCACCCGAATGAGCACCGGCATTAAGCGCCGAGCTGTGCATGCGCTGCTGACGTTGGGCGTGCTCATGCACGCCGCGTGTGCCGGCGTGCAACCGCGCCGGGTGATCATCGTGTGGCACACCCTGAGCGACGCGCGCGAACGCAGCTTCCTACGGCTCGTAGATCGCTGGAATCAGACTAACGGCGATGGTATCGTCGTCATACCGGAGCGTCGCGAGCCTGCTGCGCAGCACCGCGCATTGTTGGAGGGCGCGGCGACGGGTTTGTTGCCCGATCTGGCGCTGGTCCAGCCCGCGGAAGCAGCGCTCTACGCGCAACGCGGGCTACTGGCACCCCTCGACCGATTCATCGGCAGCGATGACGTGACGATGAGCTGGGACGCCGGCGACCAGGCTGACTTATTCCCCTTCGTCCAGCAAGCGGGGCGCACACCGCAGGGGCAATTGCTGGGTGTGCCGTTCGGTGGCGACATGCAGATAGTGCTGAGCAATCGGGACTGGATGAATTCGCTCGGCCAGTCCGAAATGCCGGCGGAGTGGGAGGCGTTCGGCAAAGCCTGTGAGAGTGCGACCGACCGAATCGCCGGCACGGCGTGCTTCGGCTTCAACCCGAACGACCCTTCGGCAGAGGACTGGCTGTATGCGCATGGTGCGCCGCTCTACGACCCGACGACGCAGCAGGTGCAGATCGCCTCGCCCGGCGTGGCATCGGCCATCGAAACGCTGCTCAACTACTTGCAGTCCGGGCGGGCGTACCGCGCCATATCGTCGGAGCGCAGCCGCGACGACTTCGCCGCGGCGCGTGTATTGTTCGCGTTCACCTCGACCGATCGTCTGCGCGACTTCACGCAGACGGTGCGCGAACGCAGCAACTTCGGACTGGACGTGGGAACACTGCCCTCGGCAGCCCCTGTTGCTTCGATCCATGCGCCGCTGTGGGTGATTCCGAAGCGCACGGACGACCGTGAGCGCGCCGCCTGGAAGTTCATCCACTGGTTGCTGGAGACGGAACAAACGGCGCAGTGGGCTGCCGGGACCGAGGAGATGCCGGCGCGCATTTCTGCGCTCGTCGCAATGGAGCTAGATCCGGAACAGCCGCTCGACGCGCTACGCATCAAGGCGTTGCAGCGGATTGCGCCGGTTGCCCGGCCGGCGCCATTGTTGAGCGGCTGGCCGTGTGTGCAGGCGGAGCTATCGAACGCCATACGCCAGATCATCGAAGGCCAACCGCTGGAAGACGCGCTCGTGCTAGCGCAAACGCGCGCCCAGGCCCTGCTCAACGCCGACTGTGTGCTGCGGTGACGTTCTACTCGAGTCGCCGGACAGCGTTGTGTAACGCGTGCTGTTCAGTGCTTGCACAATCGGATGGTCTGGCGCACAATCGAGCGCATGAATTTCGTGGTTTTTGCCGGTGGCGTAGGCGGCGCGAAGCTCGCGGATGGCATGGCGCGCAGCGTAGACGGTGCATCGCTCACGATCATCGTCAACACCGCCGACGACTTCGAACTCTACGGCCTGCACATCTCGCCGGATTTGGACACGGTGATGTATACACTGGCCGGCATCGCCAATCCCGAAACCGGTTGGGGGATCAAGGGGGACACTTTCCAGAACTTCGACATGCTCGCACGATACGGCGTATCGCCCTGGTTCCACATCGGCGATCGCGACATGGCCACGCACCTGCTGCGCACGCAAATGTTGCACGATGGCGCAACGCTCGCCGAGGTGACGCGCACTTTGGCCGAACGGCTCGGCGTGAAAGCGCGCATCCTGCCCATGACGAACGATCGGGTGCGCACGGTTGTAGACACCGACGAAGGTTTATATGCCTTTCAGGAATACTTCGTCAAGCTCCATTGGCAGCCCGAGGTGCGCAGCCTGATCTACGAAGGTGCCGAAGAGGCCGAGCTGCTGCCCGACGCGCTGCGCGCCATCGAGACGGCGGACACGATCATTATCGCGCCGTCTAATTTGTATCTCAGCATAGATCCGATCCTGGCGATTCCGGGCATGCGCGATGCGCTGCTGAACGCCAGCGCGCCGATCATCGCCGTGACGCCGATCATCGGCGGCGAGGCAGTGAAGGGGCCAGCTGCCAAACTGATGCGCGAGTTGGAGAGCGAAGCTTCGGCTGCCACAGTTGCCCAACACTATGCCGAGTTCCTCAACGGCTTTGTGCTCGACGAGCGGGATGCCGAGCTACAGCCGCGCATCGAAGCGATGGGGATGGGCGTGTTGCTGGCCGACACGCTCATGCGCGACGCCGACGACCGCGCGCGGCTGGCATGCGAAGTCGTCACGTTTGCCGACCGGCTGCGTCCAGAGCGGCTGGGCGGCTGCAAACTCGACCCGCCCTCCCCGGCGCAGGAACAGCCCCTTCCATCCACGGATGCAAATCGGTGACGCGAATCGCAACCGAGCCGACTTTCTCGTCACTGCGCTCATCCCGGTCAAGCCGCTCATCCACGGCAAGTCGCGCTTGAGCGGTCAACTCGACCTGGCGCACCGGATCGAGTTGACGCATGATTCGCTCCGGCGTGTGGTACACACCCTGCAGTCCGTTGCAGGCATCGGCGATATCGTCATCATCAGTCGCGACGCCCGGGTGGCCGAATGGGCCGAGCGCTGGCGCGTGGGGCACTTGCGCGAGCATCGGCGGGGGTTGAACGCAGCGCTGCGCGAGGCGCGCGCCCGTCATGCGCATGCCTCAGCCGTCCTGGTGTTACCTTCCGACCTGGCGGCGCTGAGCGTGACGGACGTGCAGGCGATGCTCGCGGCAGTGCAGCATGCCGGCGAGCGCTGCGTCGTCATCGCGCCGGATCGGCATGGCCGCGGCACCAACGCGCTCTTGCTCAAGCCCCCTGACGTCATTGACTTCGACTTCGGGGCGAACAGCGCGCTGCGTCACGCCCAACGCGCCGAAGCACGCGGGATACAGCCGATCTGGTTCCGCTCCGACTCGATCTGCCTCGACCTCGACTCGCCGGACGACCTGAACCTGTATCTGGAGCAGTGGTAATCGCAAGGGACGCACGTCGTCTTGCGTCCTACGTCTTGCGTCAACTCCCAATTCCCCTCTTTTCAATTCTCAATTCCCGATCTCGCTCCAGGGCCTGCCGGTATGCCTCGGGTGTATCCACATCGAGCAGCACCACATCGGTATTGACCAGAATGTGCGCTACGGCTTGCGGATTCGCTCGGATCAGCATGCGCATCTGAGCGCCATCGGGCAGCGCCAAGGCTGCCGGCCACCAGCGACGCGCGATGAGCACGGGATGGCCGCGCACGTCGCCGAACTTCGGGGCGATGATCTCGCCACAGCCCTGCTCGAACGCTTGTTGCATGCGTCGGAACAGCCACACCGGCAACAACGGCTGATCGCCGGGCACGATGAACACCGCCTCGACTTCCGTTTCTTCCAAGTATGTCAGGCCGGCCTTGATCGAGGAGAGCATCTCGCCTTCACGGTAGCGCGGGTTGTGCGCGAAGGCCACCGGCAAGGATGCCAGGGCGGCCTGAATGCGCTCACGCTCGTGGCCGGTCACGACGACGACATGCACGATGCCGGCGTTGTGCACAGCCTGCACCGTGCTGCGCACCACCGTGCCGTCTCCGAACGGCAACAATAGCTTGTTGGCACCGCTATAGCGCGACGAAGTGCCCGCAGCCAGGACAATCGCCGCGACCGGCTTGGGTTGAGCGACCTTCATGTCGTGTTGCGTTTTACGTCTTGCGTCTCTCGTTTTGCGTCATTCGCCCCTAGGCCTTCCAGCACGATGCGCGCGCATGCGTCCCAGGAGAACCGGGCCAAGTTGCGATAGCCGGCCTCGACGAGCCGCGTGCGAACGCTTTCATCGCGGATGATCATTTCGAGTGCATGCGCGATCGCTTCGACGTCGAACGGGTCGAACAGCAGCGCGGCTTCGCCGGCGATCTCCGGCAGCGATGAGGCATTACTGCAGGCCACCGGTACGCCGGCCGACTGTGCTTCCAGCACCGGAAAGCCGAAGCCTTCATGCAGCGAAGGAAAGACATACGCTCGCGCATGGCGCAACAAGGCCGTCTTCTCGACGTCGTCCAGGTAGCCGGTCAAGACGACCGAGGCCTGCAAGCCGGCCGCCTCGACTTCGGCACGCAGGTCCTCGCCGCCCCATCCCCGCCCGCCGGCCAGCACCAGGCGCAGCCCGGCCCAATCCGTTCGGGTGAGCAGGCGCGCCCAGGCCTGAATCAGGCGGCGCAGGTTTTTGCGTGGTTGCAGCGTGCCGACGTGCAGCACGTAGGGCCGGCCATCATCCAAGCCGAACTTCGCCAGTGTGCGCGCTACATCCTTCTCCTGCACCTCGGTCAGCGGCAAGGGGCCAGGGTAGGCAACGACGACACGATCATGAGCGACGCCATAGAAACGGAGCACGTCGCGGCGAGTGGCCTCCGAGTCGGTGATCACTACGCCAGCGCAGCGCACCGAAAGCCGCGTGCCGAGGTCGAGATACCAACGCTGAGTCAGCGGATGCGCCTCTGGAAAGTGGCGATAGCCGACGTCGTGCACGGTGACGACGGTTCGGATGCGACGTCGCACCGGCGAGCGGATGAACGAGGCGGGCAACACATGCGCCGGCACGAACAGTGCATCGGGCGGACGCGCCGATAGCTCGCGCGCCAGGCCGAGGTGCGTCCATAGTCGGCGGCGGGCGATGACAACCGGCTCGACGCTAACCGGCGAACGAGGCAGGCGCAGGGAGTCAGGATCAAGCGCCTCGCGCAGGTAAAGGCGAAAGCAGTGCCGCGGCGCGCTGCGCAGGAGCGCAGCGATGATCTCGCGCGAATAGCGCTCGGTGCCGGTGAGGCGCACACCGGTCGCGCGGCTCGCATCAATGCCGATCCACACACCACGATTATCGCGGATCGTTTCGGCTGCATGTGTCAACGAGGCAAGCGCAGGTGCAGAACGGCGTCCGTGCCTATCCACGCGACACCGTCGCCCCGATACGCGAATGCACTCGATCGTTCCCAGCAGGGGGTTGTGTTAACATCCTGAAAAAGTCCGATGCCCGCGAAACGCGTTCCAGACATCGTCATCGCCCGTTTGCCGCTCTACCTCCGCGCGCTGAGCGCCATGCAGAACGGCGGCAAGGAGGTCACTTCCTCGCAAGAATTGGCGCAATGGCTCGGCATCAGCTCGGCGCAAATCCGCAAGGATCTGTCGCATTTCGGCGAATTCGGCAAGCAAGGCACCGGATACTCGGTTGCCGGCCTTCAGGAGAAGCTGCGCCAGATCCTCAACCTGGAGCGCGAGTGGCCGATCGTCATCATCGGCGCCGGCAACATCGGCAGCGCCATAGCGAACTATCCGGGCTTCACACATCGTGGCTTTCGCGTGTGCGCCGTTTTCGACAACGACCCCAAGAAGATCGGCACGACGGTGGGCATTTACGAAGTGTGCGACGTGCGCAGGCTGCCGGAATTCGTCCGCGAGCACGACATCCGGCTGGCGATGATTGCCGTGCCGGCCGAAGCCGCGCAGGCAGTCGCCGATCTGGCCATCGCCTCTGGGATCACAGCCATCCTCAACTATGCGCCGGTCAATCTCATCGTGCCCGAGCATGTGCGCGTGGAGAACATTGACCCTGTGCTCCACCTTCAGCACATGACCTACTACCTCTCCCAACCCAACGACTACCACTCCCAACCCAATGACGTCGGTTCGTGTCATTTTGGCACAAACGCTTGACAAACTTGATACAGCCGTTAGCATTTGCGCCAAGCTTCTACTTTTTGCTCGTAAATGGGAGGATGATGATGAACAAGCGTATCGTCAGGGTAATCGCTGCCGGCATCGGCGCCGCGTTCGTGCTCACCGCCTGCGCCGTGAGCAATCGCCAGATCGCAACCGGCCCGAACGGCCTAATCGTAGAGCCGCTCAATTTCACGACGACTAAGACAGAGCAAGCCGCGCCTGTTGCACTGCCGGCAGACGAGCGCACTACGCTGCCCGCGCCGGCCCAGGAGAAAGCGCCCCAGCCATCCTCCGCGCCCGAGCAGTCCAGCAAAGCCGCTCCGGCGACCGATGCCGCCAAATCTGTTGAGCAAGTTAAGACCGTCGAGAAAGCTAGCGGCTCCATGTCGCACGGATGCGGCGGCTATGGCTACGCAGAAGGCTACAGCAGTACCGCTGGCGACGATTAACAGGCAGAGCCTCTCTCCACCGAAACTCATTTGGAACCCCGAGTGATCCTCGGGGTTCTTTCGTATCTTGGCCCAGAATAGATCGGTGTTCATCGTCCTCTCAGAAACAGACCTTACGGTTGGTCGCGTTGCGAGGTCACAGCCAATCAGCTCCTGTGCCGTAGCAACGCATCCCTTGCTGGAGGTCGAACATGTCTGCCAAGAATCGCACGCTCGTGCCCGAAGATGCGCTCACTCAGATGCAGTGGTATCTCGGCGAGGAGACGATCGAAGACTACCAGGACGGCATCATCTCGCGCCGCGCTATGCTCAAGCGGCTGATCGTGATTTGTGGTGGGAGCGCTGCCGCCGCGACTGTGCTTGCGGCTTGTGGCGTGCCACCGACGGCCGCCCCCACACCGGCTGCTCAGCCGACCGGCGCACCAACGGCGGCGGAACCCACAGCCGAACCGTCCCCGCTGCCGGCCACATCAGCCCCAACCACGCCAATCGCCGAAGCAACGGCTGCGCCGACCGACGCTGCATCCAAGCCTGCCCTCCGCGTGGCGGCCGACGATCCGGCCGTCGTTGCTACCGACGTCACCTACCCAACAAGTGAAGGCGAGGTCATGGCTTACCTGGCGCGCCCATCCGCCGAGGGTGTCTATCCCGGCGTAATCGTCATCCACGAAAATCGCGGTCTGACCGACCACATCAAGGATGTGGCACGTCGGCTGGCCAAAGCGGGCTACGTGGCGCTGGCACCGGATCTGGTCTCGCGAATGGGCGGCACGGCCAGTATGGCGCCCGATCAGATCGCCGGCGCGCTAGGGTCGGCTTCGCCTGAAGATCTGGTGAAAGACCTGAACGCCGGCGTGGACTTCCTACTGGCTCAAGCGGGTGTGAAACCCGACAAAGTCGGTGTGGTCGGTTTCTGCTTCGGCGGGGCCTATACGTTGCGCCTGGCAGCGGCGAACCCGAAAGTGGCGGCGGCGGTGCCATACTATGGCGTCACGCCGGAGCCGGTATCACAACTGGCCAACACCAATGCCGCTATCCTCGGCCAGTATGGCGAGAACGACGCTCGCGTCAACAATACTATTCCCGCGCTCGAGGAGACGCTGAGGAACGCCGGCAAAATTTTCGAGAAGCACATCTACGTCGGTGCAGGCCATGCCTTCAACAACGACACCGGCGCGCGCTATAACGAAGCTGCCGCCGTGCTGGCCTGGCAGCGCACCCTGGACTGGTTCGCGAAGTACCTGCGGTGAGGGTCGCCTCGAAGCGACTGCCGGTGACCACACGGGTTCGCTCCTGCTCATGCGAACGCATTCGCTACGCCGTGTCGCCACTCATCCGGCAGCCGCATGCCACATGCCGCTCCCGGCCGTGCCGGCGACCAATGTGCCATCGTCGAGCAGCGCCATGCACACCACGTCGGGCTGGTCTGAGGCTTTGTGCCAGCGCCCACCCTCGGCGGCATACACCCCTGAGGTTGTTGCTGCCCAGCCGGGCAACACAAAGTTGATCTCGCCCGCGCGCACCGCTTTGATCTGCTGCCAGGTTTCGTAGGGAGCGACAGAGGCCCACAGGCCGTTGCCCTCCGTGCCGGCGTAAAGCGTTGCGCCCCGCGCGGTCTTGGCGATAGCCAGCGAGGTGAACGGCCCGGCCTGCATCGGCGCAGATAGCTCCTGCCACGCCCGACCGCCGTTGACACTCATGAACACAGCGTGATCGCTAGCAGCAAAACACGTCGTATCCTCGCCGAAATCCGGCGAAACCGCGATGGCGTTTACACCCAGGTCGAGCAGGCCATAGTTCCACGCATGCCAGGTTACGCCGCGGTCGGCGCTGCGCAGCACGCCATCTTCGGCGGTGGCCGCGAGCGCGATGCCGTCGCGCTCGAAGGCGGGCGAAATGGCCAAGCCGAGCACCCGCGCTTTCACCGGCAGGTTGGCAAGTTGCCAATTCTGGCCGCCGTCGTGAGAGAAGGCGATGTCGCCGTTGGAGCCGATCAGCCAGGTCGGGCCGCAAGCAGCGACTGCGGTGAGCGGCACCTGATCAAACTGGGGCGCAATCGGTCGCCAGTGGCCGGCCCGAGGGTCGAACTGCCATAAGCCCCGCTCGGTGGCGGCGAGGCAACCGCCGCCCGGCTGCGGGGCGAGTGCAAAGACGGCAGCGGGTTCGTCGAAGTGCTTCCAGTGCATAGATGCGTCGAGTCGCGCGTCGGCGCGCAGCGGGATTTTAGTGGACACCAGGCCGGCCGAGGTCGCCACGCGCGCTATCCCTTGATTGCGCCGGACATCACGCCCTCGACCAGCTTGCGCTGGAAGACGAAGAAGAGGATGAGCAGCGGGATGGTCGCCATCACGCTGCCGGCGAAGAGCAGGTCGTATAACGGCGCGCGGATGGTCGCTTGCTTGAAGTTGGCCAGGAAGAGCTGCACGGTGCGCAGATCGGGTTTGCTGATGATGAGGTTGGTAAGGATGTATTCGTTATAGACGGCGACGAACGTCAGGATGCCCAGCACCACCATGCCGCCGGCCATGATCGGCATGACGATGCGGGTGACGATCTGGAATTGCGATGCGCCGTCAATCGTCGCCGAGTCAATCAGCTCGTCCGGGATGGTGGAGGCGATGAACTGGCGCATCAGGAAGATGCCGAAGGCCGTCGCCAAGCTGGGGATCCAGAACGGCCAGTAGGTGTCCTTCCAGCCGAACGTGCCGGCCACCAGCAGATAGAACGGCACGAAGTTGATGGCTGCCGGCAGCAGCAACGTGGCCAGGATGACGCTGAACAACTGATTCTTGAAGGGAAAGTTGCGCTTGGCGAAGGTGTAGCCGGCCAGCGTGTTGAAGAACACCTGCAGCGCCACCGCGACGCTGGCGATCAGCAGCGTGTTGAAAATGTAGCGCACGAAGTTGTAGTTGTTGATGTTCTGCAGGCCGGACGCGGCCACTTCCTCGGGCGTCGCTATTTGCAGCAACAGCCGGTAGGCCGTGAACTGCGGGCCGTTCGGTGGCCACAACTGTGGATACGACCGGAAGAGTTCCTCCTTCGACATCAACGATCCGACGACCATCGAGTAGAAGGGGAACAAAAAGATGACCGCCAGGATGGTCAGGAAGACGTAGAGCAAGCCGTAGCCGATCGCCTGGCGCAGCGAACGCGACCGCTTCGACGGTCGCGCGGGGGAAGCGGGAGCGAGCGCAGCCATCTGAAATCAGCCCTTGAGATTGCCTTCCACAGTCCACCAACTACGCAGCAGGCGGAGCTGGACGAAGGTGATCACCAGGATCACGGCGCCCATGAGAAAGCCGAGCGCTGCCCCTTCGCCGAAGCGATTGCCGGCGATCAGGTCCATCATGCGCATGAACATCGTGTAGGTGTTGTTCTGCGGGCCCCCGTTCGTCAGCAGCTTCACCTGAGCATACAGGTTGATCAGGCCGATGGTGGCGGTGATGATCATGAACAGCAGCACCGGCCGCAGCATCGGCACGGTGATGCGGAAGAAGCTCTGCACGGCGTTGGCCCCGTCAATCTCGGCGGCCTCGTAAAGCTCCCGATCAATCGCTTGCAGCGCACCCAGGAAGATCAAGATGTTGGTGCCGCTGCCCATCCAATGCAAGAGCAGCGTCACCGAAATTTGGGCAGGGATCGCCTCGGTCAACCATGGCACCGGTGGAATGCCGACCTTGCCCAGCAACAAGTTCACCCAGCCGTAGTTCTTGTCCAGGAACTGCGAGAACACGATGGCAACAATGACGCCGGAGGTGACGAAGGGCAAGAAGTAGATGGTGCGGAAGATGCCGCGCCCCCGCAACCGGCGCGCGTTCAACATCACGGCGACGATGAGAGCGAACGCCAGGCCGGTCGGCAAGATCCAGCCCAGCAGCATCATCGTGTTCACGAAGGCCTTGCCGAGCAGCGGATCGCTGGTGAGCAGGCCGATGTAATTGTTCAGGCCGACCCACTCCATCGGCTTTTGGCCGCCGGGCCAGCGCGACAAGCTAAGCCGCAGCCCCCACACTGTCGGGTAGACGCCGAACACCAGGAAGACGATGAAGAACGGCGAGATGAACAGGTAGTCCACCCGATGCTTCCACATTTCCCTGAGCAACGCACGCCACTTCGTGCTGCGCGTCGCCTGTGGAACCGCGCTTGTCGTTCCGATCGCCTGCGCCATCGCTCCTGTCTGGGCCCGACACCGGGTTGATTCGAGCGACCCGGTGCCGGGCTAACGCGCCTGTCGTGCTACAAGTCACTTCAGGCTTTCCAACAACTTCTTGTTCTCGGTGCGCAAGTCATCCGCCCACTGCTTCACGCCCGCCTCGATGTCGATTTCGCCCTTCATCATCGGGATGAAGTACTTGTCGTAGAGCGGCCCGCCACCTGCGATGCCGGACAGACCGTAGGCCGGCGTGCGATAGTAGTCCTCGCGCATCAACGTGAGCGCTTCATTCAGCGTGTCGGTCCAAGTCTGGTCGCTGAACAGCGTCTGCTTCACGTCCTTCAACTTGGTCGTCAACCAGGGCAGATAGGGCGGGACGATGCCCCAGTCAGCCGTGACCTGTGCGCCCTCCATTGTAGCGAAGGTGAACTCCATGAACTTCTTGACCAGGTCGGGCACTTTGGTCTGGGTGTATGAACACAGCGTCGCGCCGCCCCATACGTTGGTGCGATGCTTCTCGCCACCTGCGTAGATCGGCAGGACCACGCTCTTCCATTTGCCTTGGCCGGTCTCGGGCGTCTTCACCTCGGTCTCGAAGAAGCCACGCATCCACGGCGGCGAGTAGGTGCCGCCAAGCTTGCCTTCCTTGATCGCGGCCCAGTAGGGCGGCGAGAACCAGCCGGCATCCAGGCCGGCGCCGGCGTCCCAGGCCATCTTGGCATATTCTACGGCGCGAACGGCCGCGTCGCCCTGGTCGAACAGGATCTCCTCACCGCTCTCGTCGGAGACATTACCGCCCAGCGCGTAGAACGGGCACTGGAACATCAAGCTGCTCTGGCCGCCACCATCCGCGCCGAAGACGTATAAGCTGGAATCAGCCTTTTCTTTCACCGTCTTGGCCGCGATGAGGAAGTCCTCGTACTTGACATCTTTCTCGAACATCGGCACGCCAGCCTTTTCCAGGATATCCGGGCGCACCCACAACGTGTTGGGCGTGATGTCGCCGGGCATGCCATAGTAGCGGCCACTCACCCGCGCCTCAGCCAACTTGGCCGGCACGAGGTCCTTCTCATACTGCTTGACCACGTCAGTCACATCGAGCAACACGCCACGCCGGCCGTAGAGCTGTACCTCGTTCGCCTCCAGCCAGTTCAGGTCGGGCGCACCTTCGCCGGCGGCCAGCGCCGCTTCGACCTTGGTGGTGCGCTCGTCAGTGATCTCGACCTGGGTGAACGTGACGCCGGGGTACTTTTTCATGAAGGCCTGGCCAGCGTCATAGATCGGATGGTCAGCATGGCCCCAGAAGATCAGTTCGCCCTTCAGCTCACCATCAGCCGCTGCTGGCGCTTCCGCAGGCGCTGCCGGTTGAGCGGGTTGCGCTGGCGGTGCAGCGGCGGGTGGGGCGCAGGCCGCCAGTGCGCCGGTGACGCCGAAAGCCGCAGCTTTCAAGAAACGTCGCCGAGACATGGATTGAGTTCGTTCGAACATCGGGTCTACCTCCTTTTTCTGTTACGCTTCGGTTTAGCAGAGCGATGACCGTGACTGTGGTCATCGCAATGCGCGCGATGGTGGCATGGCAGCACTTCCGCGAATCCACTTCCTGGCAGAGGCGGCGCCGGCGAACGGCGATTGCGATGCAGCGACAACGAGGGCAAAATGCGCGTCAAACCTGCCAGTAGTAGGAATTGATAGCACAATCCTGCCGGTCGCTGCAATCGTTTCAGTTCACGATGCGTTCACAAACCGTTCACCCCGAGGTGATCCATGTGGTACTTGCTGATCGTGGCGCGACGTAAAGACCCAGAATTCCAGACGTCGGCCGAAGACCTGTTTCTGAGTACCACGCGCCTGCTAATTCTGACGGTGATGCTGACGTATTGCGTCTGGCACGTGGTGGCCACCCAGGTCTGGCCGGAGCGCTTCGGCGGCGCGCTATGGTTTGTTGCGTTTTGCATCTTGCCGGCCAGCGGCTTGGCCCTGTGGCTATCCCGGCAACACATGTTGGCATCGAGCCTGGTCTGGCTGCTGGGGTTAGCTGCCGGCGTCACCACGGCGCTCTACGTCTTCCAAGACGGAGATACAGCATTCCTCTACGCTTTTTTACCCCTGCTCGCCGTGGTGTTGATCGGCGCACCCGCGGCCCTGCCGGCCGGTGTATTGACGGCAGGGCTGGTAATCGGAGCGGCACACTGGCCGGGTATGCCGGCGCTTTCGGCCACCCAGCAGTGGATCGCCATCTTGAGCGGAGGGATGGGTGCGCTGATCGGCTGGGCATCATCTTCGGCACTGACGACGACCACGGAATGGTCGCTCAGGCACTTCATGGAAGCCCGCGATGCCCTGAAAGAAACACAGCGTCACCGCGCCCAATTGGCCGACATGGTGAAGAGCCTGGATCAAGCCTACTATCGCTTGGAACGCGCCAACACGGCCCTCGTCGCTGCCCGCAAGCAGGCCGAGGATGCCGAACGGGCCAAGACCGAGTTCATCGCCAACGTCAGCCACGAGTTACGCACCCCGTTGAACTTGATCGTCGGGTTCAGCGAAGTGATGTTGACTGCGCCGGAGAGCTATGAGGGCATCGCACTGCCCAGCGCCTATCGCTCCGATCTGAGCGCCATCTATCAAGCCGCGCAGCACCTGCTGGCGCTGGTGGACGACATCCTCGACATGTCGCGCATCGAGGCCGGCAAACTGTCGCTGGTGCGCGAATCCACCGACCTGGCCGCGCTGGTCGAGGAAGCCGCGAATACCATCCGCGACTACGTCAACCTGAAAGGGTTGCGCTTGTGCGTGGAGATCGCGCCGAACCTGCCGCCGGTATGGGTAGATCGGCTGCGCATTCGTCAAGTGATCCTCAACCTGCTGGTGAACGCGGCCCGCTTCACCGATCGTGGTCAGATCACCATCCGATGCGCACTGACCGACGACGGCCAGATGCCCGGAAGTGCGATTCGGATCGCGGTGAGCGACACCGGGCACGGAATCGCCGAGCGAGATCTGCCAAAGATCTTCGAGGCCTTCCACACCACTGAACTGCCGACTTCGACGTGGCACAGCGGCGCCGGCCTTGGCTTGCCCATCAGCCGGCAATTCGTCGAACTGCATGGCGGGACGATGGGGGTGACCAGTACAGTGGGCAAAGGCAGCACGTTCTGGTTCACGTTGCCCTGCGACCAGATGCCTGCCGCCACTGTGATGCCACCGGCACGATATCGCCCGCACGTCCCCCTAGACCATACCGAGCGGCTGATCGTCGTGGCCAGCGAAGATGCACGGGTGAGCGATGCGATTCAGCGCCATCTCAGCCATCACCGCGCCCTGCATGCGGCCGACCCAGAAACCGGCGCAAAGTTGGCCGCCGAGGTCAAGGCGATCGCCTTGATCATAGATCGCGATGCGCCGACCCCCCAAGCACCTCCGGAGACTTTCGTCGTGCGGTGTCCGCTACCCAACCAGCGAGAGATCGCGCTGGCTTTGGGCGTCCAAGACTTCCTGGCCAAGCCGGTCCTGCGCCAAGACCTCCTTCAAGCACTCGAGCGACTGCCGGCTGCGCCCTGCACCGTGTTGATCGTAGACGACGATCCGAAGATGGTGCGGCTGCTGCAACGGATGTTGCGCGCTCAGTCCACTGTGCAGACGATCATCGTGGCACACACCGGCGCCGAAGCCCTCGCGCAATTGGAAAAACACGCCGTAGATCTGGTGTTACTCGATCTGGTCATGCCGGACATGGACGGGCTGCAGGTGCTGCGATGCATGGCCGAACGTGGTTGGGCGGCCATTCCGGTCATCGTGATCTCCGGGCATGCCGAGGATCACGCCCGTTTACCGTTGCCCGGCGCGCTGACCCTCTACCAGGATGCGGGCTTCCGCCTGGGTGAGTTAGTCCGCGCCATTGAGGCGTCGCTACACGCCCTCGCGCCGGGTTGGGATAAGCTAGATTCGTCTATGCCAAAGACGCCAGCGCCTGCAACAACTGCGCCTGCGTCACCGGCTTCTTCAGATAACCTGCTGCGCCCAATTGCGCCGCCAGTTCCGGCTGGTGCATGACCGAGCAGATGATCACCGGAGCACGGCGGGTGTGCTCGTGCGACTTGAGTGTACGCAGCGCCTCCCAGCCATCTTGTCCAGGCAGCATCACATCGAGGACAACGGCATCGGGCGTGGTTTCGGCGGCCACCGCCAGCGCCTCGGCCAAATTGCCCGCGCCGATCACGCGCCAGGCATGTCCGGTGAGATAGCGGCGGAAGAGTTGGATCAGACCGGCGTTGTCGTCTATGACCAACAGTGTTTTCGCCGCAGCGTCCTCGGCAGGCCAACGCAGGTGAATTTCGCCCGACTGCACAGTGACCTCACCACCCATCAAGCGCATCAACTGGGTTGCCAGCGCCAGCGCCGATGCCGGCAGCGCCGCGTGCGCTGGCGTTGGCTGAATCGAGATGCGCACGCCTCGCGATCGGGCGTCGGTGAAGCCCGCCAACGTGAGCGAGAGCGTATCTGACATCTCGAGCACATGGCCGAGCACGTCCACAATCGCCTGTCGCAGCAAAACGCGATCCGCCCGCACATGCAAATCGGCGGCAGGAGCGCAGACCAACATGCAACCCTTGGCTTGCGCCAGCGGCATCATCATCGCGCACAACTCATCCAGCACCTGGCCTAGGTTCAAATGCTCGACCCGCGCCTGGATCGAGGTCAACTCCTCGAGGCCATTCCGGGGAAGCGCGTCGGCTTGGGCTTCATCGAGCGCGAATCGCTCGGCATGCTGCTCCCACAACACCTGCGTCAACGCTTCGACCATGCGCGCCTTCTCTTTGAAGTACAGCGTGCGGCCGAGTCCCAGCGTCCTCATCACCTGCGCCGGCGTTTGGCCCTCGATGAAGTGAAGCTCTAGGATGCGGTAGGCGCGCCAATCCGGCGATTGCGCCGGCGTGCCCGGCTCCGGTGCCATGGACAAGATGGCGTTGATCAACAGGCGGCGCAAGGTTTGGCCACGTTGAACGCGCATGGCCGACCGCTCCGCCAACAGTCCGGCCAGCGGATGATCCTGAAGGCGCGGCGAGTCGTACAGGTGATTCAAAGCATCCTGTACCCAGGTCGCGAACTGCGCGTAGGAGATCGGCGTCGAGGCGCTCACCCGTCGAAAATTTCTTCCATCACCCGGCCCTCCCACTGGGCGTGCGCCGTGACGCCGAGCAGACGCGCCAAGGTAGGCGCCGTATCCAGCAGGCTCACCGCCGACTGAATCGTGTAGCCGGCCTTGATCTTCGGCCCAACCGCAATCCACGGAATCGTCATGTCTTCCGGCGCGTCGGTGCCATGCGTGCGCGCGTGGCCGCCGTGGTCGCTCTGAACAATGAACGCGGCGCCGTCCGGCAACACATCCAGCACCTTCGCGAGTTGCCGATCCACGCGCTCCAGTTGCGCCAGGTATTCCGGCGACATCCAACCGTAGGCGTGGCCGGCGGTATCCACCGTGCCGAAATAGACGAAGGCGAAATCGAACGGTTCACGCGCGATCGTGCGCGCTGCTGCTTCAGCCACCAAGTCATCGCCATATTCAAGGTAGCTGGCGTCCACATAGAAGGCATGCGATAAGCTGCCCGGCCGGCTGAGGTCGCGCAATTCCTCCCAGTTGTAGAAGAACGCGCAGCGCAGGCCCAACTGCTGTCGTGCCAAATCCACCAGGCCGGGCAATGGGCGCGCCATGGGCGTCCATACGTTCGTCGTGATGCCGTGGCGTTCGGGCGGCGCGCTATGAAAGATGGATGTGTGACAGGGCAGCGTGATCGAAGGCATGACGCTGCGCGCGTTCATCGTGTACGCCCCGCGCGCCATGAGTGCGTTCAGCGTCGGGCAGTCGGCAGCAGCGATAGCGTCCGGCCGCACGCCGTCGAGCATGAAGAGATAGGCTGGCATGAGATGGGTTACAAATTCAGGTTGCGTATCACGTAAGACGCGACGCGCGAGCCACTCACGGATTCGTCGCCAGCGCCGGCTTGCGATGGTGCACCACGGCGTCGGTCGTGATAGCAGTCGCGGCCAGGCTGCCGGCCACGCGCACCGCGCGCTCGATCACCTCCGCCGAGTCCACGATGCCGGCGGCCATCATATCCACGACGCGGCCGCTGCGCGCATCGAATCCATGATGGGCATGCGGATCGGCGCGCAATGCAGCGCGCACCTGGTCGGCGACCTCCGTGGCTTCGAAGCCGGCGTTGCCTGCGATCGTCATCAGCGGCGATTCGAGCGCGCGCGCTAGACAGCGCACACCGAACGCTATATCATCTGCGCGGCCATTGCTACGCTCTGCGTCGTTCAGCAAAGTCTGGGCTATTTTGAACAGCGCTGCACCCCCACCCGCTACGTAGCCGCGCCCGGCTGCCATCTGCAACGTCCGCGATAAGCGCACCGCCTCGTCCCGGCGGCTCTCTTGGATCTTGCTCGTCGCCCCGCCGACCCGCACGATCGCCAGCCCACCACACAGCCGGCCCAGACGTAGGCGCAGTTCGGCGATCTCATCGAGGTTCAGCGTGTCATCAATTTTCCGGCGCACCGAGGCAATGCTGTTTCGCAACGCAATCGGGTCGCGCTTGCCGCCGATGATCCCAAATTGGCGCGCCGTGGCCCAAGCGCGGCGCACGCTGCCGACATCCTCCGGCGCCAGGCTGGCGAACGCAGCGGCATCGCCAAACAGGACGCGCGCGCCGGTAAGCGCCGCCAAATCCTGCAACGCCACAGCACGCTTGGCATCGAAGCCCGGCGCTTTGACCGGCAGGATCCTCATCACGCCGCTCAGCTTGGCCTGGATCAGCACCGTTTTGGCTTCGTCGCTCAAGTCGCCGGCAATGATGAGCACGCTGCGATGGCCCAAGTCGTAGAGGCGCTTGAGGCCCTCGAGCACGTTCACGGCTGAATCGAGCTTGCCATCGAGCAGGATCACGGCGGCATCGGAGATGCGGGCGATGGACTGCGCAGCATCGGTCGCGAAGCCGGTCGTCAGCCACGGCGAGTCCCACATCGCGCCTTCAATGTACTCGCGATCCACGCGGCGCGCGTCGTTGTTGACGACCTGAATCGCGCCGTCGGCGCCGAGGATGTCCACGATCTCCACCAACACGTCGCGCAGCTCCGGGTCGTGGCACACGGACCTGGCTAAAGCAGCCAACAGCTCGCGGCTGCGCCGTCCACTCATCGGGCGCACCGCGCCGGCGCGCAGCGCCGTGCATACTTGCGCTACGCCCTGCTCGATGCCCGTGCGCAGCAAAGCCGGATGGGCGCCGGCGGCCATGGCCTTCGCCGCCTGTTGCGCCAACGCCTGCGCAATGGTCGCCATCGTCGCCGAGCCGTCGCCGCAGGTTTCGTGCATGCGCCAAAGCGCATGTCGCATCATCATCGCGCCCACATCCGCCGTCGGATCGGCGATCTGGATGATGCGGCGGGCGATGGTCGCGGCGTCGTCGAGCACCTCCGGCGGCCGGTCGCGCGTCATGCTCTCGATGCCGACGACGCGCGGCAACGGTCCGAGCGTCGGCTTCACCGCGTCGGCAATCAGGTTGATCCCATCGAGCAAATTGGGGTGAAAAATGACCGAGGGGCGGATGAAGCGACGCCGCCGCCGACCGGTCGAATCGCGCAAGTGACGCCGTTGCGATTGGGGCATGACCCATGCATTTTACAAATGCCGACCGGTACGCGCGACTACAATCCCCAACATGTATGACTCTCGCTTCAATAAGATGGCGCAAGTCATCGTCCACTACTCGATCGAAGTTCGACCCGGCCAGACGGTATACGTCTGGGGCCAGACGCCGGCGGCGCCGTTGATGCTGGAAATCTATCGCGAGATCCTCAAGGCCGGCGGCAACGCCTTTCTGCGCGCCGACCTGCCCGGCGCGCAGGAGATCTTCTACGCGCACGCGCAAGATGCGCAGCTCGACTTCGTCTCTCCGGTGGACCGCATCTCGGTCGAGGAGGGCGAGTTCGACGCCTACATCCGCATCGGCGCGGAGACCAACACCCGCCGGCTCTCGAACGCCGACCCGGCCAAAATCCGGCGCCACCAGGCAGCGATGAGTCCGATTCTGACTCGGCGGTTGCAGCGCAGCGCCAAGGGCAACTACAACTGGTGTGTGACCCAATTCCCGACCGACGCATACGCCATGGACGCCGACATGAGCCTGGCCGAATACACCGAGTTCGTGTTCGGTGCGTGCCTGGTCAACGATCCCGATCCGGTCGCGCGATGGCGCGAAGTCGGCGCCACTCAGCAACGCTACGTGGACTTTTTGCGCGACAAGAAAGTGCTACGCGTGCAGGGGGCAAACGCCGACCTCACCCTGCGCATCGAGGGTCGCACGTGGAAGAACAGCCAGGGCAAGCGCAACTTTCCCGACGGGGAGATCTTCACCGGCCCACACGAGGACTCGGTCAACGGCTGGGTGCGCTACTCATACCCGGCAATCTACCAGGGGCGAGAGGTGAGCGGCATTCAACTGTGGTTCGAAGATGGCCGCGTGGTGAAAGCGACGGCAGACAAGAACGAGGACTTCCTGCACCAGGTGCTCGACACCGACCGCGGCGCGCGCTACGTGGGCGAATTCGCCATCGGCACGAACTACGGCATCACGCGCTTCTCGCGTAACATCCTGTTCGACGAGAAGATCGGCGGCACCTTCCACATCGCGGTCGGCGCCGGCTATCCCGACACAGGCTCGACCAACACCAGCGCGGTGCACTGGGACATGATCGCCAGCGCGCACGACGCCGAGATCAGCGCCGACGGCGAGGTGTTCTACCGCAACGGCCAGTTCTTGATCTGACCGACCTGATGGACCCGTTCGGTCTCACCGGTCCTGACCATGACCCTCATCGAGCAACTCATCGGCCTCGTCTTTCTCTTCGCCGCCGCGTTCATCGGCGGCGCGATCAACGCGGTGGCCGGCGGCGGCAGCCTGATCGCCTTTCCGGCGCTGGTGGTGTTCGGCGTGGATAAGATCATCGCCAACGCGACGAACACCGCGGCATTGTGGCCGGGCACCATCGGCAGCGTATGGGCCTACCGCGAGGACCTCAAACCATTGGTCAACCTGCTGATCCTGCTGCTCGCGCCCAGCTTCGTCGGCGGCTGGCTCGGCGCGCTGCTGCTGACGCGCACGCCGCCCGAGCTGTTCGGGCGCATCGTGCCGCTGTTGGTGTTGTTCGCCACGCTCATCTTTGCTGCACGCGACGCCTTCAACCGCATGGCCGCGCGCAGCGTGGAGGCCAGGCGCCGCGCGGACGACGGCCACGTGTCGCCCGGCGCGCGCGTGTGGGGCATCTTGTTTCAGCTCTTCGTGGCCACCTACGGCGGCTACTTCGGCGCCGGCATCGGCATCCTCATGCTGGCTTCGCTCAGCCTGATGGGCTTGCAGGACATTCACCGCATGAACGCGCTGAAGACCGCGCTGGCGTTCGTCATCAATGGCATGGCGCTGGCCTTCTTCGCCCTGAGCGGCATCGTGAACTGGCCGCTGGCAATCCTGATGGGTGTTGGCGGACTGCTGGGGGGCTACTTCGGCGCGCATTACGCCAAGCGCGTGAACCAGCGCGACCTGCGCGGGTTCGTCGTAGTCATGGGCCTGATTGCGACGGCCTACCTTTTTACGCGCTCGCTGTGACCGATCGCGCGATGAAACGCTCCGCGTTGGTCGCACGGCTGCTGCACTGGTTCAAGCGGCACAAGCGCGACCTGCCCTGGCGTCGCGAGCCGCGAGACCCCTATCGGGTCTGGCTCTCGGAGGTCATGCTGCAACAGACGCAGGTCGCGACGGTGATCCCTTACTTTGAGCGCTGGCTCAAGCGCTTCCCCACGCTCGAGGCGCTGGCTGCCGCGCCGCTGGATGACGTGTTGAAGCTGTGGGAAGGGCTGGGGTATTACGCGCGGGCGCGCAACCTGCACGCTGCGGCGCAGATCGTCGTCCGCGATTACGGTGGGCAGCTCCCGCGCACGGTCGAAGGTCTGATGGCGCTGCCGGGGATCGGGCGCTACACCGCCGGCGCCATCGCAAGCCTTGCGTTCGGCGCGCCTGCGCCTGTGCTGGACGGCAACGTCCGGCGCGTGCTCAGCCGCATCTTCGGGCTGGCCCGGCCGAGCGAGGCGGAGCTATGGGCACTGGCCGAGTCGCTGCTGCCACGCAGGCGCGCCGGCGCCTTCAACGAGGCGCTGATGGAGCTGGGAGCGACGATCTGCACCCCGCGCGCGCCGCAGTGCGCGGAATGCCCGCTGCACGCGCTGTGCCAAGCCTATGCCGGCGGCAACCCCGAGGCGTATCCGTCCAAGCCGGCGAAGCAAAAGACGCCGCACCACGAAGTGCTGACCGTCGTGCTGGTGGACGGCGCCGGCCGTGCGCTCTTGGGCCAACGCCCGCGCCATGGCTTGCTCGGCGGCCTGTGGGAATTTATCTCCGCGCCGCGCGCGCCGGCCGGTGCTGCTGCGCGACACCGTTCATGCCCATCCACCGACCCCCATCCTTCTGACCTGACCGACCTGATCGCGCACAGGACCGGCCTGCGGGTAAAGGCGACCCAGGCAGAGCAACTCGGCATCGTGAAGCACGCCTTCACCCACTTCAAGCTGACGCGGCGCGTCTGGCTCATCCGACTGCCGGCGCCGGGCCGAACGCCGCTGCGCGCGGACGGCTACGACCGGCTGTTTTGGGCCGCGCCGGAGGAAGTCGAGCAACTTGCACTGACGCGCAGCGACCGGCGGATTTGGGAGATGTATCGCGCGCGCCGGCCGACGTTGTTCGATTAGTTGCCGCGGCGGATGGCTTCGTAGATCTCCGCGACGTTAGGGCTTTCCTGCCACAGCCAGTCCACATCCAGCCAGAAGCCCGGCAGCGCGGTCGAGCGAAAGATGCGGTCAGCTTCCAAAGATGCGGGGCGGTAGCGGCCGGCGTCCGCGTCGAGCACGTAGAAATCGGCGCGCTTGCGTTCAGGGCGCGGGTCAATCAGCCAGTATTCGCGCACACCGGCAGCTTCGTATTCGTCGAACTTCGTCACCCGGTCGCGGAACAGGCTGTCGTCCGAGATCACTTCGACGACCACATCCGCAGCGCCGATGAACTCCTTGCTGGTCTCCTGTCCCGGGTTATTTTGCAAGACCACGAAGATATCAGGCTCACGGGCGTTGCCTTGTGCCTGTGCGCGCAGCGTATACGGCCCCGAGTACACCTTGCCCAGTCGCTTCAGGCTTAAGTACAGCAGGAGCAGTGCAATCAGGAGATTGACTACGCGCTGATGAACGTGGGTCGCCGGCATGTATTGCACTCCTTCGCCGTCGATCCACTCGGTCAAGCCGCCTTCCGGCGCCCACGCCAGGAACTCCGCGTAGGTCATCGGGCGCGACTGCACCACCCCGAACCGAGAGGGGTTGTCGCCGGCCATCTCGACTGTCGGCGTCGCAGTGCTCATGACACGAATGATACGCCTACTCTTGGCGCACGGCGCGGGCGATCTCCATCTGCCCCAGGCGCAGCATGGGGTAGATCGCCGCCAGCAGCGCCGAAATCACGGCAACCAGCATGGCCTGTGCGAACGTCTCCCACTGCAGGTCGAGCCGGATCGTCCAGCCGAAGGAGCGCAGGTTGATGATGTAGACCAAGATGAGCGCCAATAGGAAGCCGGTGGGCATAGAGAGCAGGCCGGCCGTCCCCCCCATCAGGCCGGTTTCCAGCAGCGTCATCCGCCAAAGCTGGCGCAGCGTCATGCCGTTGGCGCGCAGCACGCCCAGCTCGCGCGTGCGCTCGATCTGCAGCGCCATCAGCGCGCTCAGCACGCCGATGAACGCGACAACCATCGCCAAGAGGTTGAGCGCGCCGGTGATGGCGAAGGTGCGATCGAAGATGGCCAGGGCATCGGCGCGCAGCTCGCGATTGGCCGAGATGACCAGCTCGCGCCCGGCAAACTGTCGGCGCAGTTGCTCGACGAACGCGCCGACGTCGCGCACGCGCGCATCGTCTATGTAGAGCGCCAGCGAAGAGATTTTGTCGTCGCGCCAGTAGCGCCGATAGGTATCGCGGCGCATCAGGATCACGCCGGCGTCGGATGCGTAGTCGTAATACACGGCGACGACGAGAAACTCACGCTCGCCCTGCTCGGTGCGCAAGACCAGCCGGTCGTTTTGCGGCGTGACGCCGTGTTTGTTGGCGAACGGCTCGGAGACTTGCACCTCATCCCGGCCGGCCATGCTGCCCCATAAGCCATTCGCCGGCCGCGCCGTCCACACGAAGGTCTCATCGGCACGCTCGCGGTCGGAGCGGATGGCGAGGAGCGCGGCGCTCTTGTAGTCGGCCGGTGGCTGGGTCATCGAGTCGCCCGATCCGGCACGCGGCACGGCCACTCGGAAGTCCACCGGTGTGCGCCGGAAGAGCATGACGTCGATCACGTCGGGCAGCGCCTCGAACGCCTCGACCACCGCCGATTCAATGGTAGGGTCACCGGCGTTCGCGCCGGCTGCGGGTGGCGCTACATACACGTCCGCCGTCAGCGAAGCATCCAACCACGACTCGACCGTGGTGCGAAAGCTGCCGATCATGCTCTGCAGGCCGATGATGACCGACACCGCCACCATGAGCGAGGCAATGGCGATGGCCGTGCGCGAGATTGAATTCACGACATTGCGCGCCGACATACGCCCGACCAACCCGACGATGCAGTCGAGCAGCGGCGCAAGCAGGCGCATCAGCGCCAGCGTCAACAGCGGCGAGACGAACGCCAGGCCGATCAGCACGAAGAAGATGCCGGCCAGGTTAACGACCAGCGCGCGCGTGAGCAGCAACATCGCGCCGCCGATGGCGAACATCACAACGCCGGCCAGCGCGATCCACGGCAACAGGCGCTGCACGCGCTGCTCCACGTTCGAGCGCTTGAGCGCCGTGATCGGTGGGATGCTGGTCGCTTCGTAGGCCGGCGCCAGCGCCGCAACCAACGAGGCAACCAGTCCCAGCGCAAACCCCTTGAGCAAGGTCAACGGCTCGATGGTCACCGAGCGCACGTTGACCGTGTAGTACAGGTCATTGATCGTCTGGCTGACCAAGCCGACCGCACCGCGACCGAGCAAGACGCCCAGCCCGATCCCGATCACGCCGCCGATGATGCCAAGCAGCAGCGTCTCCAGCAGGATCTGCCGGAAGATTTCGCGCTGCGTTACGCCCAAGCAACGCAGCGTGCCGATCACCGGCCGGCGTTGCACGACCGAGAAGGTGATCGTGTTGTAGATCAGGAACATGCCGACTACCAGCGCCAACAGGCTGAGCGCCGTCAGGTTGAGGCGGAAGGCGTCAGTCAGGCTCTCCACGCTTTGGCTGCGGGCGCGTGGCTTGACGATCTGCGCGCCTTCGGGCAAGACGCTACGCACGCGTTCCAGCAGCGTGCGGCCGGCCTCGGTGCGCTCATCGGCGATCAGGTCAATGTGGCTGAGCCGGCCCGACATGTCGAACAGCTCCTGAGCCGTGCTGATGTCCACGATGGCCAGGCCATCGAGCGCGCGCCGGCTGTTTTCATCGGCCGGCGTGAGGATACCGGCCACGCGCATCGGCTGGCGCCGGTCGCCGGCGCGCAGCGTGATCGCACTGCCCACGCGCAGGCCATATTGCCGGGCGAGTGCCTCACCGATCAGGATCGCATCGGGTCGCACGAAGAAATCGGTCAGGTCACCTTGCTGAAGTGCAGCGTTGCCCTCGCCCAAATAGCTACGGAACGGCGCATCGGCGAACGCATCTATACCCAGCACGCGCAGCGGTTGCTGGTCCAGCTCGATGGCCGTGGCATACGACTCGACCACCGGTGCGGCTTCTCGCACGCCCAGTTCAACTTTGATGCGACGATACACGTCTTCGTCCAGGCCGGCGCCGCTGCCGACAACCTGATGCGTCGCACGGCCGGCGACGGTCTCGGTGCTCAATTCGAACGCGCGCGACGCGCTGCCGTTCGCCAGGTCAATGGCGATCACCATCGCTACGCCGAGCGCCACGCCGAGGATGCACAGGATAGATTGGAACGGCCGGCGCAGCAGGTAGCGCAAGCCGGTCTTGAACAACGTCATCGGACGCAGCATAGACGGCGCGACTAAGAGCGAGATGAGCCGGCCTCCACGTGCAGGCGCAAGGCGTTTCTATACAATCCAGGCACGTTGATGCGTTCTATCGCTCGCCTGCTGCTCGCGCTCGCGATCTTGGCAACCCTCATGGCCGTCGCCCGTCCGGCGCGCGCTGCGCCGCGCGCACAAACACCGCTGTTCAGCGGCATCTGGAGCAGCACGGAATGCGAGCCTTGGCCGGGCCGGCCGTTCGCCCGGCGCGAACTCACCATCGCCGGTGCAGATTACCAGCTCGATGTGACCTCGTTCGCCGACAACAAGTGCACCATCCCCACGTTGCGCACACGCTACGAAGGCCGGTTCATCATGCGCGGCCTCTCGCCCATCATCCCCGAGACGTGGGATGTGGAGTTCGCCATTCGGCGTGCGCTGCTGACACCCTATGTGCTCAACACGGCAGATTTCCTGAACGGCGCGGCAAAAGGCACATGTGGCGCCGACAAGTGGTTTGTCGGCATCGAACAAGACTTGACAACGACCGATGGATGCCTGCTGATCGGCCTCAATCTGCGCGCGCGGCCGGTGGAATACGACATCGCGACCGTGCAGGGCAACCGGCTGTTCCTGGGGCAACGGCCACCGGACGGCGGCTTGCTCTTCGCGCCGGAGCGCCGTCCTACGGCTTTCGGCCCGCCGTTGTTGCGTACCGGCGACGTAGTCATCCTCCTGCCACCGGTCGGCGGCGACCCCGCAGTGCCCATCTTACTGGTCGTGACAGGCGTCGCGCTATTGGCGATGGGATGGTGCTGGCGGCGCTACGCGGTAGCGCGGTTTTGAATCCCCGTCGCGATCAGACTTGATCAGACTCGATCAATTGCAATTACGACTTGGCCCGCTATGCCTGCGACGATGCCCATCCGCGCCTGACCGCGCTCGATCAGCCTACGCACGGCGGCTTCGACCTCGGCAGGTTTCTAACCGAACAACCGGGCTAACTCCCTCGGCTGTGCGGCGACGACGTTGAACAAGTGGCGCGCGAGAATGGTGGCCCGCGCCTCGCCGCGCGTGATCGCCCGCGCCCGGGCCGGCAGATCGGGGAACCAGCGCGACACAATCTCATAAATGAACGCGTAGCGCCATGCGCCGGCTTCAGCCACACCTACCGGCAGCACCTTCAAGCCGACCTGCAGCTCGGTCAGTGCTTTGTCGAACCTGCCCTTCAGTGCGTCGCCATACAAGTTGACCTTGCGTTTGATCTCAATGGCATGCAATGGGCTATGTCGGAGCAACGCTTCGTAGATGTTCTTGGCGTCGGCGCCGAGCGTGCCGGCTTCATATTCGTGCAGATAATCGTCCTCATCGCCGAAGTTCTCGCTCAGTGCGTAGAAGTATGGTAACAAGTCGAGCGAGACGAGCGTGGCCTTGCCCTTGATTAGCTTGCCGTAATACCACCAACGCTGGTCGAGCGCGCGATCCTTCGTATGCCAAGTGAGCGCGATGTGTGGGTCGTCGTGCTGTGTGGTCATCGGCTTCTCGAAGCCGGCAACGGCCTGATACACGTTCGGCATCTCGATGCCCTGCACGGGGAAGAGCAAACACACGCCGGCTTCGTTCATGAATGCGCGGATGTCCTCAGCAGACGTGAGATGTCTATCGGGCCGGCGGTGGTAGCGTTCGGCGCGCAGCGCTGCAATCTGCGCAAGGGTCAAAGTCGTCTTGCCCATGCCGACGAATCGTACACACGACGGCAGCCGCAGCCGGTAGCTGCCGGCTTCACGCCTGCAGCATCTTGCATCGGCGGGCCTGTGCAGAGGTATTTGTCAACGGGGGCAAAGCGCAGGCGTTTGGTAGGGCGCGCTCTGCTCCGCCGCGTACCGTTGCCGCTACACCGTCGGCGCGAAACGGAGTCCGCGCTCTACCACGCGCCGTTTTCGCCTCGATGCGCGAATGCTCCTATGCAAGGGTGATTTTCTACGGGGGTTAATGCACGGCGGTAGCACTGCAAGATAGCGTGGAGCTACTCGCGCTTGGTTCTGAAAACGGAGTAGCTCATCAGTCGTCTAAACATGTGAATAATGGACTCGGCAGCCTGCATCCGGCCGTGCGCCAGCCGACGCTCAACCGACACCCGCCTGCGCCCTGCATAGCGCTTGATCACTTGTGGCCCGCATGGGCTACCTGCACGATACGCAAGTCAGGCCAGCCGATCAGCCGAGGTCGGCCACGTTGGCCCGTGCGGCGTGGATCGCGAAAGACTCGCCGGTGCACCAAAATGCACCTCGGCTCCACTCCATGCGCCACGCGGCCTGCCCCGCTTAGATCCGTTGCACTCACGTCCGCTTGAGCGTGACGAGCGTCGGCACCAGGTCGAACATCCAGAAACCGAGCGGCAAGCCGATGATCGTCATGCACAGCGCATACGCGATTACCATCCAGATCGCACTCAGCCACCAGCCGATCAACAGAAAGTAGATGGCGCGGATGAAGACGTTGATCTGCGGCGCACTGCTTATGCTGCCATCCGGCGACACCCGAACCAGTCGCCGGCCACGCAGCGCCATCACCTGTGGCACGTTGTTCAACATCGCTGCGCCCAGCGGCAGGCCGACGATGGTCAGGCACAGCACCCAGGCCACGGCCACCCAAATTGCGCCCAGCCACCAGCCGATGAACACAAACCAGAGAATTTGTAGCAAACAACCTGGTCGGTTGGTCTGCTCGTAAACGATCGGTCGAGTCACTGTAAAAATCCTCCACGAATGATTACATTCATGAACGCCGTTGCTTGCATGACGCTGAGCTGACAAGACGCCGCGCGAGATCGGGCACAGATTCTAAATGGAATGGATATGGATCGCTCTCCACAGCGATTCTGAATTTGAAGCGCGGAATAGAGTCCGCACCCTACATCGGTGGTGTGGGATTTGCTCTAGCGATTTGCCGACCCAAGCTCGATGAATCGCTGTATGCGTTGGACGGCCTGCGTCATCGCCTCCAGCCCTTCGGCGTAGCTGGTCGCGTTCGTCCAGCGCAGCTCCAAGCCGGAGACCTGCTGCCGGACGAGCTGCCATTCCTCCTCCAGCGCCGGGTTCGCCACAACCAGCGCGTCGCCATCAGCGAATGCCTGCGCCAGTTGCGCTCTGCGCTCGCGCACCTCGGCGACGCGCCGGGCGATGTCAGCGTGCGCCTCCTCCGCTTGCTTGCGCACGTCCTTCAACATTGCTTCGATGACTGCCATCTCCTGCTGCGCGTGCGCCGGGGTGAACTTCTGCGCCGGTTGATCCAGCCGGCCCAGCCGGTCGAACATGTGATCGAGCCGTTCGCGGATCGGCGCGAGCATCGGCTGTCCCCAACGCTCGCCGCCGATGTTGGCCATTTCGTGAAGGCCGCTCTGTGCCGAGCTGAGCACGCCGTTCAACTCGGCCAGCGCGACCTTTGTGGGAGCGAGCTTGTCGCCGATGGATTTCGCTATAGCCGTCGCGGACGACAACTGGGCGGTTGCATCGCGCTCGACGCCCTCGCCGGCAGCCAGCACCCCGCGCGCAGCATCCAGCGGCGCCGCGACGGCTGCCTCGTAGCCGGACAGCCACTCGCGGATGGCCGCGCTCGCGGGCTCGATGAGCGCGGCGAAGTCAAGGCGCGGGTCTTGGAGCAGCCGGCTTAGGTTGCCTTGCGCCTCCTCCAGACGATACTTCAACAAGCCGAGCTGGCTGCGCACTTGCTGCAACTGTTGGCGGTAGTTCGTCGCAAATGACTCCGCCTCTTTGCGAAGCTGATCTGCATCGGTATGGATGCGCCGATAATCCGGCGCGGGTGTTTGCAGTTCGCCACGCAACGCCTCGACGCGCTGGTGAATGCGCGCCGGCAACTCGGCCAGCGACGGCGACTCGGTGGCGATCTGTGCGATGTCGGCCAATAGCTTCGCCATCGCATCGTCGTTTAGCGCGGTCGAGGCCTGCAGCTTGTCGGCATCGCGCTGCGCAAGCGCCTGCGCCGCGCGATCGCGCAGCGCGCCGGCACGGTCGAAAACCTCGGCAACGCCCTCCATCTGCGTGAGCACCTCGCTCAGCGCGCCCTCTTTGACTGCGCCAAGGCGATCGCGGATGGCGCGCCACCGTGCCGTCACCACCTCAGCGGCGGACGTGATCGCCTCGGGTGTCAGATCGTCCCAGTAGTTACGATTCGTCTCGTCCAACGCCGACGCAACGTGCGCCGCCGACGACGCGAGCGACTGCACTTGCTCTTCGTTCAGCTTGCCGATCATCGCTTCGAAGCGCGTGCGCGCTGCGACAAAGGCGTCATTGGCCTGGTCGGCGCGGGCGAACACATCTTCCACCTGCCGGTCGAGCTCGGTGGCCTCGGCCAAGCGCTCGATCTCCTCTAGCGGGATCAAGGCGCGCAACTGCTCGACCAGCGCCTGAAGCTGATTTGCGGCCGCGCCAACCACATCGCGCTCGAAGCGCGCCGGCGTCTCCGCGATCCATCCCCGGATGACGCCGAGCCGCTGCTCCGCTTTGTCGGCCAGGCCGGCCACACGCGCCCGCTCCTGATCGAGCGCCGCCAGGGCGTCGCGTTGTGCCGCCAGGTCGTTGTCTACACCAGCCAGCGCGTCCATGGCCGACGCATACTCGCCCTGCGCGACGAGCGTCTGGATAGCTGCGATGCGCTCGGCAAGCTGGCCGGCTGCGGCAACAAAGCGCGAGCGCACACAACCGGCCTGCTCGTCTGCTGCTATGGCCGACCTGAATGTGTTCAACTGCTCGCCGGACTTGGCAAGCGCTGCCTCGGCGCCGGTGCGCTGCTCGACGGCGGCGGTGATCATTTTGTCGAGCGATTGCAGCGCCTCGTTTGCCCTCATGCGCAGCGGATAGGCGGCGATGATGGCGGACTGGGATGGTTCAGGCACCGCCAGCAGCTTGTCCACTTGCTCTAGGTAGGCGTTCACTTCCTTCAACAGGCTGTGTTCTTCGATCAGCGGCCGCTTCGGGCGAGTCTCGCCCTCGATCGTCGCAGCGGCTTCGGCGGCGCGCCTCTGCAGTTGGGACAGCGCATCTTTCTCACGCCGAGGAATCGTGGCGATATCCGCCTGGATCTGTTTGATGCGGGCCAGCGTATCGTTGACTTCGGTCAGATGCACCGACACGGTCTTGACCCCCCGCTGCGTTTGCCAGCGACGGATGACTTCGGTGGTCATCGGCACGAGTTTGAATGCCGCAACCCAGGGCTGGGCAGGAATGTCGTTCGCCGTGATGGCGGCCAGTTGTTCGCGCACCTCGCTGACGTTGGCTGTGCCGCGCTTGAGCATCAGCCGGGCCTGGTCGTAGAGGGGGCCGAAAGGCATCTCGCGCGGACCACTATTGATGGCCGGCGCGATCGCTTCGAGTTTGTTGGCAGCGTCGGCGACCTCCTGCTGGGCCTTCTGGATACTGGCGCGCATCGGCTCGGCCTGCCGGCGCAGCAGCTGCGCCAAGACGATTTGGACCACCACTGCGATCAAGTAAATCGCGGCCAAAACAGCCAGTACGATCAAGACAGTGCGAAGCCATTCAGGCATCGTTTCCTCCGATGAAATCGAACGCGATGTGCCGCCAATGCGGGTGCACCGGCGGCAGCAACATCTTACGAAATTGCCATGAATGTCGCAAGATGATTGCAGCGTCAGCGCCTAGATGGCTTCGTTGAAGATGAAGTTTTCTTGGGCGACCGGCGCGGTTTTTGTACGCCGTTGTTTTGTTGATTTGGCGGGGCAGGTTGTGGCTGGCGAACCAGTGCTGCGCGCAGCACTTCGTCCATCGTCGCTGCCTGGATCAGCAGCATGTCACGCTGGATCCGCTTGGGCACTTCTTCCAGGTCCTTGGCATTCTTCTTGGGCATGATGAAGGTACGAATGCCGGCACGGTGGGCGGCGAGCAGCTTCTCTTTCAGGCCCCCAATAGGCAACACGCGCCCGCGCAGCGTGATCTCGCCGGTCATCGCCACGTCACGCCGCACCGGGATCTTCGTCAGTGCCGAGATGAGCGCCGTCGCCATGGCGATGCCGGCGCTCGGCCCCTCCTTTGCGATCGCGCCCTCCGGCACATGAATGTGAATGTCGTTCTTCTCGAAGGTCTTCCTGGCAATGCCGAACTCGTTGGCGCGCGCGCGGGCATAGCTGAGCGCTGCTTTGGCGCTCTCTTGCATCACCTCGCCGAGCTGGCCGGTGAGCGTCAGCTCGCCCTTGCCCTCCATGAGGGTGACCTCGATCTGCATCAGATCACCACCGGCTTCATCCCACGCCACACCGTTCGCCACGCCGATCTGATCCTGCTCGTCCATCTTGCCGAAGTCGAACTGAGGCGGGCCGAGGAAGCGATGCAGCATGCTGGGCGTGAGGCGGTGTACGTGCGGCTTACCCTCGGCGACGCGCCGCGCGATCTTGCGGCAAATGGTGGCGATGGCGCGATCCAAGTTGCGCACGCCGGCCTCGTAGGTGTACTCGCGAATGATGTGGCGCAGCACCTCGTCGCTGAACGTGATCGGTTTGTGCCCATTGCTTGCTTCCGCTGCCTCGAGGCCATTCTCGGCGATCTGCTTGGGCACCAAAAAGCGGCGCGCGATCTCCAGCTTCTCTTCCTCGACGTAACCGGCGAATTCGATGATCTCCAGCCGGTCGCGCAGCGCCGGCGGGATGTCGTATAGATAGTTGGCCGTCGTCACCCACATCACCTGGCTCAGGTCGTAGGGCATGTCGAGGTAATGATCCTCGAACTCGAAGTTCTGTTCGGGGTCGAGCACTTCGAGCAGAGCGGCGCTTGGGTCGCCGCGAAAGTCGCTGCCCAGCTTGTCAATTTCGTCGAGCACAAACAGCGGGTTGATCGTGCCGGCGCGGCGCATGGTCTGCAAGATGCGCCCGGGCAGTGCGCCGACATACGTGCGCCGATGCCCGCGGATCTCGGCCTCGTCGTGCACCCCGCCGACCGACATGCGCACGAACCTGCGGCCGAGCGAATCGGCGATGCTGCGCGCCAGCGAGGTCTTGCCCGTGCCCGGCGGCCCGACGAAGCACAGGATCGGGCTGCGCGACAAATCGCCCTTCAACTTGCGCACGGCGATGTGCTCGATGATGCGCTCCTTAGCCTTGGTCAGGCCGTAATGGCGCTCGTCGAGGATGCGCGCAGCACGCTTCACGTCCAGGATGTCTTCGGTGTGCTCCGTCCACGGCAGCTCGAGCAGCCATTCGACGTAGTCGCGCACCATGCTCACCTCGGGTGACATGCTGTGGAGCTGTTCGAGCTTGTTGATCTCGCGCTCGGCGCGTTCGCGCACGGCATCGGGCAGAGCCTTCTTCTTCAAGCGTTCGCGCAGCAGGTTGATCTCGCCGACGCCGGCGTCTATCTCGCCCAGCTCCGTCTGGATCGAACGCAACTGCTCGCGCAGGTAGTATTCGCGCTGGCTTTTGTCCACTTCGCTCTGCGCGCGCTCATGGATGCGATCCTCCAGCTCCAGCACGTCCAGCTCGCGCGCCAGGATGGTGCTCATCTTCTGCAGGCGGCTCACCGGATCCACGGCTTCGAGGATGCTCTGGCGCGATGTAACGTTGAGCGGTATGGTCTGCGCGATGAAGTCGGCCAGCCATCCCGGCTCGTGGATGTTCATCGCATAGACGAACGATTCCTCGGGGATGCGCTCGTTCAGCCCCACGACATTGTCGAACAGGGTGAGCACGGCGCGCATGAGCGCCTCGGCTGCCGGTGACTGCACCTGCGGCTCGTGCAGCACCTCGACGCGCGCCATCAGGAACGGTGTGGCCTGTAGCCACTCCACCACCTTCACCCGCGCGCGTCCTTGCACGATCAGGCTGGCCGACCCATCCGGCAGATTCAGCATGCGGCCGATCGCCACCGCGGTGCCGATCTCATACAAGTCGGATGGGCGCGGATCCTCGACATCCACCGACTTCTGCGCAATCGTGACGGCCAGGCCGATTGAGCGCGCCACGTCCAGTGCGCGCAGCGATCGCTCGCGTCCGATGGTCAGTGGCATGACCGAGCGCGGGTACACGACCAGATCGCGCAACGGCAAGATCGGCGCCTCGAAGACATCCGGCAACTGCGCTTTGGCGTCGGCCTGCTGAGGCAGCCCGTTGCCGAAGCTGGCACCGATCAGCCAGTCTTGCATTTGGGAGGTGAACGAACTATTCATCGAATCAATCGCACGCCGGCAGCGCTTCGGCGCCGGTCAACCGCGCCCATTTCACGCGCGCCTCGCCGACAAAAGCTACACTGCCGAAGATACATACCGGCTCGTCACCCTTGATTGCGACGTCTAGCGCACCGGCCAAATCCGGAAACGCAACCGCGCGCGAGATGTCCGCCTGGGCCGCGATCGCCAACAGCTGCTCGGCCGGGACGGCGCGCGGCGAGTCGGACTGTTGCGAGAAGATCCACCGCGTCGCGCGCGGGTTGAGCGCTTTGATCATGCCCTCGGCGTCCTTGTCCCGGAGCGTGCCGAAGATGAAGGTCCAGCGCCGGCCGGGGAAGACCTCGGCTAGCGTCGCTGCCAACTTGTTTGCGCTGTCCAGGTTGTGCGCGCCGTCAGCAATCAGGGGGGGATCGGCCCGCAGGATCTCGAAGCGGCCCGGCCAGGTCGCCAGCCGCAAGCCATCGCGCACGGCGCGCGCGCCGAAGTCATGCGCGCCGGTGGCCAGCAACGCGTCGCGGATCACATCCACCGTCGCGATCACGGTCGCCGCGTTTTCGATCTGGTGTTTGCCGAGCAAGGCAATTTCATACCAACCCTCCAGATCGTTGACGAACGGCTTCTCCTTGCTGCGGATGAGCGACACCTTCTTGATCTCGAACGATTGCTTGACGAGCGAGAACGGCCCTGGCGTCCAGCGCCAATGTCGCCCGATCACGGTGAGCGGCGCGCCGCGTTCCTGCGCGACGCGCTCGATCACGGCCATCGCTGCTGCCGGCTGCGCCTGGCTGATCACCGGCACGCCGGGCTTGATGATGCCGGCCTTTTCCGCTGCGATCTCGCTCAGCGTGTTGCCGAGGATATGCTGGTGGTCGTAGCTGATCGAGGTGATGATCGCGGCCTGCGGCGTGATCACGTTGGTGGCGTCCAACCGGCCACCCAGGCCGACTTCGATCACCGCCCAATCCACATCCTGGCGCGAGAAGTGCAAAAAGCCCATAGCCGTTGCTGCCTCGAACGTGGTGAGGCCGGGCACTTCTTCGGCAGCTTCTTTGATTTTCTGCGCCAGCACCCCGACGGCTTCCGGCGCGATCAATTCGCCGTTCACCTGGATGCGCTCGCGGAAGCTGCTCAGGTGCGGCGAGGTGTACAGGCCGACTTTCAGTCCGAGCTGCTTCAGGCACGACGCCATGAGCGCACACGTCGAACCTTTGCCTTTCGTGCCGGCCACGTGGACGGTGCGATAGCGCTCCTGCGGGTTACCCAGGCGGGCCAGCACATTGCGCATCCGGTCGAGGTTCAGCGTCTCGGGCGTATAGGCGCCAATCGGGATACGTTCGTAATTGGCGAGTGAATACAGATAATCCAGGGCTTCGGTGTAGAGCATGGCATCCGCGCAATCGCCGGCGACCAGCGCTCGGCACAGAATCGTGCCCGCCGAACGCCGAGCGATGGCTACTACGAATCATATATCATTCGCGCATGACCTCTGCCTATGCCGCCGCCGGTGTGGACATTGACGCCGGCAATGAAGCCGTTGCGCTGATGCGAGCCGCGGTGCAGTCCACCTATACGCCGGACGTGCTGGCCGGCATCGGCAGCTTCGGCGGCTTGTTCGACGCGGCGCAACTGCGGGACATGCGCGCGCCGGTGCTAGTGGCGAGCACAGACGGCGTCGGCACCAAGGTCAAGTTGGCCGCGGCCTTTGGTCGCTACGAATCCATCGGCCATGACATCGTCAACCACTGCATCAACGACATCCTGGTGCAGGGGGCGCGTCCGTTGTTCTTCCTGGACTACATCGCGGCGTCGAAGCTCGATCCGAGCCAGGTTGCTTCGGTCGTGAAAGGCATGGCCGAAGCGTGCCGCGATGCCGGTTGTGCGCTATTAGGCGGCGAGACCGCCGAGATGCCCGGTGTGTATGCCGACGGCGCGTTCGACGTGGCCGGGACGATCGTCGGCGTGGTCGAACGCGAGGCGCTCTTGCCACGGCTGAATGCGATCGCGCCGGGCGACGTTTTGATCGGCCTCGCCTCGTCCGGGCCGCACACGAACGGCTATTCACTCATCCGCAAGGTGCTGGCCGACCGGTTGGCCTCGGCGCAGCCGGACGATCCGCTCGTAGATGCGCTGCTCGCGCCGCACCGCAGTTATCTCGATGTCGTCACGCGTGCGCGTGCCGCCGCGCCGATCAAGGCACTGGCGCACATCACCGGCGGCGGCTTCGTCGAAAACATCCCACGCGTGTTGCCGCCCGGCCTGCGCGCGGAGATTGATTACGCCGCATGGCCGATGCCCCCCGTCTTCGCGCTGATCCAGTCGGCCGGCAATATCGGTGACGCAGAGATGCGACGGGTGTTCAACTGCGGCATCGGCATGGTGATGATCGTCGCGCCGGAGCACACGAATGTAGTGCAGGCAGCGCTGGGCGAGCCGTCTTGGGTGATTGGGAGATTAGAGATTAGGGATGAGAGATCCAATCTCTAATCTCTAATCTCTAATCTCTAATCTCGAATCTCGAATCTCGAATCTCGAATCTCTAATCTCGAATCTCGAATCTCTGAAATCTCTGAAATCTCTGACTTCTGACCATCTGACTTTCTGACCTCTGGAAAAACGTGCGCGTCACCCTGGTCTTCACCGTGCTGAACGAGGCCGCGAGCCTGCCGGCACTGCTGGACTCGATCGCCGCGCAGACGCGCCGGCCGGATGAGATCGTCGTGTGCGACGGCGGCAGCCGCGATGACACGGTCGCCTTGCTGCGCGGCGAGCGGCGCTTCAACCTGCGCGTGATCGAAGCGCTCGGCGCGAACATCTCCCGTGGGCGCAACCTGGCCATCGCCGCAGCGTCGCACGACATCATCGCCTGCACCGACGCCGGCGTGCGGCTTGATCCACATTGGCTCGAGAAGATCGTCGCGCCGTTGGCCGATGCGCGCTGCCATGCCGTCGCCGGCTTTTTCACGCCCGATCCTCATACGACGTTCGAGGTAGCCATGGGCGCAACGGTGCTGCCGGAGCTGCGCGACATCAAAGCAGAGACGTTTCTGCCCTCGTCGCGCTCGGTGGCCTTCCGCAAGTCGGCCTGGCAAGCCGCCGGCGGCTACCCGGAATGGCTGGACTATTGTGAGGATTTGATCTTCGACATGAAGTTGCGCGAACGCTGCGGCGACTTCGCTTTTGTGCCAGAGGCCGTAGTGTATTTTCGCCCGCGCGGCTCGCTGCGCGCGTTCTTCAAGCAATACTATCGCTACGCCCGCGGCGACGGCAAAGCGAACCTATTCCTCAAGCGGCACTGGGTGCGCTACATGACGTATCTGGTGGTGCTGCCGGCGCTGTTGGTCGGCCTGATCTGGGGCGCGCCGGCGGTCAAGCTGCTCGCCGCGCTCCTGCTGCTGGCCGGCGTCGTCGCATATACGCGGACGCCCTACCGCCGGCTGGGGCGCTGGTGGCGCGGCTTGCCCTGGTCAGAGAAGCTGAAGACCATTGCGCTGGTGCCGGTCATCCGCGTCGTGGGCGACGTCGCCAAGATGCTCGGCTATCCGGTTGGCGTGTGGTGGCGGCTGCGACGTCGGCCGGCGCCGTAGGCGCGATCAAATTGCGTTGGCAGCGATCACGTCGCGCAGGTAATAGCCGCTATCTTTGATGGTGCGCTGCTGCGTCGCATAGTCCACGTGCACGATCCCAAAGCATTGCTGGTAGCCGAAGGACCACTCGAAGTTATCCATCAACGACCAAACGAAGAAGCCGCGCACGTCGGCGCCGTCTTGAATCGCCCGGTGCGTCGCTGCGAAGTGCGCGCGCAGATACGCGACGCGGCGTTCGTCATGCACGCGCCCGTCGGTGACCGTATCGCTGAACGACGCGCCGTTCTCGGTGATATAGAGCGGCGTGCGTCCCTGCGTGGCGCGGTGCAGCTTCATCAGGATGGCGTAGAGCCCGTCCGGCCGCACTGCCCAGCCCATGCGCGTGAATTCAGGATCATCGTCGTACACTGCGCCTCTGGTGGCACTCACCCGCACGGCGCTGTAGTAGTTCACGCCGATGAAGTCGTTGCGCGCCGCGATCATCGCGAGGTCACCGGCGCGGATATCGGCAGCGCCGGCCATGCGATCGAGCATGCGCTGGCTGTAGGCGCCGGTCAGGATCGGCTCGGCGAAGCCCTCGTACTGCCAGTCGAACTCCTGCTCGGCGGCCCGGCGGTCTTCGTCGCTGTCGGTGGCCGGCAGGCGTGGCTCGAAGTTCAGCGTGATGCCCACGCGGGTCTCGGCATTGCCGGCAGCACGGATCGCTTGCATGCCCAGCGCATGCGCCAACAACAGGTTGTGACCGGCGCGTGAGGCCAAGGCTTTGTCTTGGTAACCCGGTGCATGCATGCCAAACTCGTAGCCCAGGTAGGCGCTGCACCACGGTTCGTTCAGCGTGATCCAGTCCTTCACGCGGTCGCCTAGGGCGCGCACGACGACCGCGGCGTAATCGGCGAACCAGCCGGCGCTGTCGCGCGTCGTCCAGCCTCCCTGCGCGTGCAGCGCTGAAGGCAAATCCCAGTGATACAGCGTGACGAATGGGCGGATGCCGGCAGCCAGCAGCTCATCTACCAGCCGGTCGTAGAACGCGACCCCCTTGGGGTTGACCGCGCCGTAACCCTTCGGCAAGATGCGCGGCCAGGCAATCGAGAAGCGATAGGCCTGTAAGCCAAGTTGCTTCATCAGCGCCACATCTTCTCGATAGCGGTGATAGTGATCGCACGCAACGCTGCCGTCGCTGCCGTCCTGGATGGCGTCCTTGTAGCGGCAGAAGTCATCCCAGATGGATCGCCCGCGGCCATCTTCGTGTGCTGCGCCTTCGATCTGATATGAGGAGGTCGCTGTGCCCCACAGGAAACCGGGAGGGAACGAGAGTGTGCTCATGGTGCAGTGGTGAAGAGATTTGAGATTTGAGATTGGAGATTGGAGATTAGGGATTGGAGATTTGAATGAGTTGGTCGGCGGTGAAGGCGAAGGCACGCCCGAAACCGCCGATGAACCGCCCGCCGGTCGGCGTGATGCGGAATAGGTCGAAATCGGGTAAGCCGAACATGATCTCGCTGGACGGCAGGCGAGCCAGAAAGCGCGCTTTGGCCTGCGCATAGTCGTCTGTGTGCTTCTCGATCTTCGCTGCGATGCCCTGCAAAGCCACGCGGGCCAGCGACATGACCTCGGCGCGGCCGTCGTCGGCTTCGGCGATCAGCACGCTGCACTTGGGGTTGGCCAGCAACATGCGTTTGTGCGGCGCGAGGTCGCTGAGGTGGATGAGCAGGCCGGCTACGCCCGGCTCGACCACATACGACGTCATTGCGGTGAACGGCTCGTCGTTGGCGCAGACGGCGAGCGTCGCCTGCCGGCGCGCGAGGATGAAATTGCGAACTTCGGTCAAGTCGTTCATCTAGGACGGAATGGTTGGAGTTCAAAAAGAAGTTTCGCTTCTACGAACGCAAACAGCCCCAAACTGCTCATTGTGTTCATCCTGTCTTCAAGCGAACTGAGGCAGGTACTTGGCGTGCGCCTTGAGCAGGTCGTCGAGCAGATGCGTGGCCTGCGCATAGCTGTGGATGTGCGGGTCGAGCAGCAGCGCCTGGAGTGCAGCGTTGCGGTCGCCCTTCACGCCAGCCTCCACCACCAGCTCTTGAATCTCGACTTCACGGCGCATGATGGCGGCCAGCCCTTTCGGCAGCGGGCCGACATGGATGCCGTGGACGCCGCGCGCGTTCACGATCGCCGGCACTTCGACGATGGCATCGCCCGGCAAGTTGCTGATGCAGCCGTCGTTGCGGATGTTGGCCGAAAGCTCATACTGGTTCAGGTCACGCAGCATGGCATGGATGATCGGCACGGCACGTTCGCCAGGATGCCGGACGGATGCCTTCAGCTCGACCAAATCAGCCGGATCCGTCGAGCCGGCGATGCGGCGGATGCGCTCCCACTGCTCATGCCCGTGCTTCTCGTAGCGGTGAAAGTCGTAGCCGGTCAGCGCCATCGTCTCCGCAGCGAAGCCGATGTATTCGCCGGCGTGGCCGTCGCCCGTCGCACAGAACAGGCCGAAGACGTCCATCAACCGGCGCGACATCAACTCGAAGTCCATCGGCATCTTGGCCAACCGCTCGCGCAACAGCGGATACAAGTCTTCGCCCGTCTGGGCATCGCGTAAGTCGAGGATGAACGTGAAATGGTTCAGGCCGGCGGCCGTGATGTGGATGCGCTGCTGAATCGCGTGCGTGTCGGCCCACCAATCGCCGCTCTCCGGCACGAGGCCGAGGGCGCGGTTGACGATGTGGTATCCCTCGCCGATTTGATGGCACAGCCCAACGAAGCGCACGCGCGTATATCGGTCGAGCGCCATGCACAGCCGGCTCATCGGGTTGGTGAAGTTGAGCAGCATGGCTTGCGGCGCGAGCCGCTCCACGTCGCGGGCGATGCTGAGCAGCAGCGGGATGTTGCGCAGTGTGTGGCTCAACCCACCCGGCCCACCGTTTTCGCCCAGGATGTGGCGCACGCCGTGTTTGAGCGGGATCTGCCAATCCAGCTTCCACGTCGCCAAACGATCTACGGCGACCGAAACGATGACGAAACGCGCGCCGGGTAACGCCTGGCAGCGATCGGTCGTGGCGTGCAACGTGAAGGGCTGATCGAAGGCGGCATTCAACTTGTCCGCATAGCGCGCCATCACGTCGAGCGCTTCGGCGTTGATGTCCACCAGCCAGATCTCGCTGCCGCGCAGGTCGCCGGCAAAAGCGAAGAGGTCTCTGAGGATGGCCGGGCCGAAGCTCACGCTGCCTGCGCCGATGACGACGATCTTCGTGCTCATACGCGCGATGGCGCTCCGCTCCCGCGCCGGCGAAGCTGCTCGACGAAACCTGCGTGCAGGTCGCTACGCAGACCGTCCTGCAGCACGGCCAGCACATGCGCCAGGTCGTTGCGCAGCAGCGCGTCCACATCCAAGGCCAAGCCGGGGAAGACGCGGCTGCCGATCACGCCGCCTGCGCGGGACAAGGGCGCATAGTCGCCCTCGCGCATCTCCCACCAATCTATCGCGGCATCGCGTGTGCGCCAGACCAGGAACTCCTGCACGCCGCTGCGCCGGTAGACCTTCAACTTGTCGTGCACGTCTATCGAAGCGCTGCTGGCGGCGATCTCGACGATCAGCTCCGGCGCGCCGGCGATGTAGTCGTCGTCCGTGATGCGCGCCCGGCTGCCCAACGCCGGGTCAACAAACAGCATGACATCGGGCTGGAACTCGTTGTCCATGTCCAACTGCAACGTGGCGTTGTCGGCGAGGCGCACGCCAGGCGTATTGACTGCGTAGGTCCATAGCCAGCCTACAATGGTGGCGTGCGGTTCAGCGTGTGCGCTGACGTGGAGAGGGGAGAGCATGTATACGACTCCTTCGATCAGCTCTGCCTTTTTGACGTTGGGCATGGCAGCATAACGCCGCTCGAACTCCCGGCGCGTCAGCCGGTCGCCGTTTTCGAGCGGGGGAACGCGTTCCCCTGCTTGCGTCACCCTGGAGACGGCCACAACCTCGCTCATGCCGTACATTGTAAACTCGCCGCATGGCCCGATACACCGTCCTCTACCTCTGCCCCCTGGGCAAACAGCATCAAGCCTGGCGACTGTCCGCTGCCCCCGCCGAGTTCGAGGTCGTCATGCGCCGCAGCACCGAGGTTTCGCGCGATGAAGTACTTCGGTTGCTGCGCGACGCCGATGCGTTGATCACCGAGCGCGCCGGCGGCGTGGATCGCGCGATGATCGAAGCCGGGCCGCGCCTGAAGATCATCCAGCGCATCGGCTCGCTCTACCACGACATAGACCTGGATGCCGCCCGCGAGTTTCATGTGCCGGTGTGCGTGCGCCCGATTCGCGGCACCATCGCCGTGGCCGAGAACCTGATGCTGCAAATGCTGGCCGTGCTGCGCCGGGCCGTGCCCCTGCAAAAGGTGTTGCACATGCCGCCGGAAGCTTTCCTTCCCTCCGGTCCGCGCCGCACCACAGAGGACGTATTCGCCTTCAACTGGAGCGGACAAACGCGCGTGAGCTTGATCTACGGCAAGACCATCGGCATCCTCGGCTTCGGCGAGATCGGCGCGGAGCTGGCGCGCCGCCTGTGGCCATGGGGCTGCCGGCTGCTCTACGCCAAGCGCCATCCGCTGCCGCGCTTCGTGGAGGAGGAGCTAGGCATCGTCCATCGTGACGCAGAGCAGGTGTTGCGCGAGAGCGACATCGTCGTGTGCCTGCTCCCCTACTTCCAGGAAACCGACCTCTGGCTGAACGCGACACGAATCGCCATGATGAAGCCCGGTGCCTGGTTGGTGGAAGCCGGCAGCGGCAGCGTGGTGGATGAGCAAGCAGTCGCCGACGCGGTGCGATCCGGCCATCTGGCTGGCGCGTCGTTCGACACCTATGAGTGGGAACCGATCCGGCCGGACAACCCGCTCCTCATGCTGGCCGACAGCGATCCCGACGCGAACATCTTCCTATTACCGCATATCGGCAGTTGCAACGACAGCGGATTCAGCAGCGAGTTTGCCGAGTTCTACGCCAACGTCCGGCGCGCGCTCAACGGTGAACCGCTCGAAGGTCGCGTGGCCTAAGCGTGTCTCAACTTGTGAATTTGCAGACGGTCACTACAATTCGGCGCAGTTCAATTAATCCATCACGGGATGCGCTTGAAACGGGCCGAGAGAGGGTTGCCGGCCGTTGCGCGTCCGTGCGTTTATTTCTCAAAGGAGCTACGCAATGATTGACATCGGACGGGCCGTGCAGCATCCCACCGAAGACCAAAACTGGCCCAGCAAACTCGGCATCGGCGCGCTGATCGCATTGGTGCCCATCCTCAACTTCGCGCTGAGCGGCTACGCTATCGAACACCTCAAGAACACATCGAACGGCATGGATGTCCCGTTGCCCACCTGGGATAACCTTGGCGAAAAGTTCATGGATGGTCTGAAGCTGTTCGTCGTCACCCTCATCCTCGGGTTGCCGATTATCCTGCTGAGCTGCATCGTCACGATTGCCAGCGGCGGCCTGGCGGCTCTGTCCGAAGGCGGCGAAGCCGTACAAGGCGCCGCTGCCGCCGGCATCGGCGTGCTCATGTTCGCGATGGGTTGTCTGGCGCTGATCTACGGTCTGCTCCTGGCTTACCTCTCGCCGGCGATCTACATCCAGTACACCAAGACGAAAGACATCGGCGCCTGCCTGCGCATCGGCGAGCTGTTGAACACCGCGCGCGTCAACAGCGGCGACTACCTGATGATTTTCATCGTGATCATCGGCATTGCCATCGTCCTCAGCCTGATCGTCGGTGTGCTCAACATCATCCCCTGCCTAGGCCAGATCCTCTCTCTCGTCATCTCACTGCTGGCCGCGCCCTACATCGTCGTGTTGCTGGGGAACCTCTGCGGCCAATACGTGCGCACCAACAACATCGTGGTTTGAAAGTCCTGCACATCCTAAGTGTCGCGCCCATACTCGGGTGCGGACAAGTGACCCAAGGTTCAGCACGTTCTTAACACAGAACGGATATCTTGCTCAAGCAGACTCACTCGGAGGTAACACACATGACATCGTCAGCTTCTCTAATTGAACGACTGCAAGGCATCGTTACGTTCAAAGCTCCCGTCTATCGCGAAGTGGCGCACGATGCAAACGCGCTCCAGCCGGCGGCCATCATCGTCATCGTCGTCACCTTGCTGGTTGGTGTAATCAGTGGCTTGCTAGGCAGCCCGCTCGGCTTCATAGGCGCGATCCTCTTATCCATTTTCGGGGCGCTGATTGGCTGGTTGCTGGGAAGCTGGCTGACGGCCTTTGTGGCGTCGAGGTTCTTTCAGGGCCAGACGAACACAACGGAGATGCTGCGCATCTTGGGACATACCTACATCTTCCAGATCCCGGTCATCATCCCGTTGGTCGGTTCCATCATCGCGCTGGTGTTGGGCATCGTTGCCACGGTGTTGGCCATCCGCGAAGCCGCCGGCCTGGACACGCAGAAGGCTATTTTGACCGCTATCATCGTCAACGTCATCATCTTCGTGCTCTCGTTGATTTTGGGCGGGGTCATCGCCGGCCTTACAGTTGCCGGCACGTTCGTCGGTGGGTAAATCTTTACGGGTCAGACCGCTTCGCGCGGTCTGACCCGTTGCAACTAGATGAACTGGTGACTTTCCGGTTGTAGCACGATCTCGTTGAGCACACCGTTCGGCGGCGCTTGCAGCGCGTAGAGGATCGCCTGAGCGGCATCCTCTGTGCTCAGCATCTTGTCGCGCTGCACCTTCATGTCAATCGCGTCCCAGAACGGGGAATTCACACCGCCGAGGTAGAGCAATGTGATGCCGATGCCACTGCGTTGCCACTCGGTCGCCATCGCCTTGAGCGCACCCACTGCGCCCCATTTGCTCGCGCTGTAGGCGGCGCTGCCGCGCATCACGTAGCGCCCCATCGTGCCCACCGGCGTGACGATCCTGCCACCGCCGGTTTTCAGCATTGCCGCTCCGACCGCCTGCGAGACCAGGATGACGCCCTTCGTGTTCACGGCATAGGTGCGGTCAATATCCGCTTCGGTCAGTTGCTCGATTGGCCGGATGACGCCCACGCCGGCGCAGTTCACCAGCCCGTCAATCCGCCCGAAGCTGGCCAGCACCTCACTCACCATGTCGGCCACCTGGTCTTTCTGCGTCACGTCGGTGGGGACGGCGATGGCCTGCGCGCCGAGCTGCCGGGCAGCGTCGGCCACTTCCATCAGCGCGTGATAGTTGCGCGCCGCCAGCCCCAATTTGGCGCCGGCCTTCGCCAGCATCAGCGCAGCAGCGCGGCCGATGCCGCTGCTTGCGCCGGTGATCACAACGACTCGATCTTTCATCACTGCTCCAACTCAAGGCACTCAGAGAAACTCACTTTGCCAACTGCTCGGCGCTGGCCGGCCGCGTTGCATCCGAAGCCTGCGACTCCAGCCATCGCCGGGTTGCTCTGGCACGCGAAGCAAACATGCCGCGCATGACGATGCCGCCGAACAGCACATCGCCGATCTTGCCGAGCCAGCCGAACGGGGGCTCGTATTCCAGACGATCAATCACACGGGTGCGATCGGCATCTATCGCCTCGAATGCATGCGTGTGGCGCCACCGTCGAAACGGCCCTTCGCCTTCGATCTGCTCGTCGGTGAAGAAGCGCGGGGCTTCCTTCGCGCGCAGCCGGACATTCCAGCGACGGCGGATCGGCCCGATTTGCATCGTCATCAGGATGCGGCTGCCCGGCTGCAGTGGGCGATCTACATGGTGCACGTGCATCTTCACCGGACCGGTCATCACCTTCGGCAGCGCGGTCGGGTCGTCGTGGAACGCCCAGACTTTGTCGAGCGGCGCGTTCACGACGAAGGAATACTCGAAACGGCGCATTGGGGGGGGGGGGTGCGTCTTAAGTCTTGCGTCTCAGCGATACTCCGCCCGGCCGAAGGTGCGCGCCATCAACTTGCCGAAGGACATCTCACGCACGAATCCGATGCCGTCGCGCAACTTGATCGGCTCGATGCCGAACACTTTGGTCGTGGCGTTGTCCGTCGCCACGTTATCCACGCCCAGTTGCGCAAGCAGGCTGGGTGTCACCGGCGGCCTAGGCAGGAGCACATCCATGATGGCGACGGCCGGCTTCAACAGGAAGACCGGCATATGCAGCTTGATGCGCTTGACGCGCAGCTCGGCCAGAATCGCGTCTATGATGCCTTCGAGCGTGATCACTTCGCTGCCGCAAATCTGCAAGCGGCGGTTGATCACCTCGGGCTTGGATAGTGAATGCACCAGACAAGCCGCGACGTCCTGCACGGCGATCGGCTGAAATTTGGTCTGGCCATCGCCGGGCACGATCATGAATGGCGGGATGCGCGCCAGGCCGGCCAGGGTGTTGAGAAACTCGTCGCCCGGACCAAAGATCACCGAGGCTTCCAGAATTGTGTATGGAATGCCGCTGGCGATGATCGCTTCTACGCCCCGCCCCTGCGTATAGGCCAGCGGATAGGGGCGCTTCGGGTCGGCGCCTAGCCCGACCAGGTTGATGATGTGCTTCACGCCGGCTTGCTTCGCCGCTTCGACGACGTTGATCGTGCCTTGGGTGTTCACGCGTTCCATGGTCACCGCGCCGCGGTCGCGGTTGACGGCAGCCAAGTGGATCACTTTCTCCACACCCGCCATGGCTTTGGCGAGCGAAGCAGGATCGGTGACGTCGCCGATCACCGGCTCGGCGCCCAGCGCGCGCACTTTGTCGGCACGCTGGGGATTGCGAATCAGGCCCTTGGCACGCGGCGCTTCTCCGGCGCTTTGTCGGGCGAGCGCTTGCAGTTGTTGCAGGGTATGTCCGGCAACGTAGCCGTTTGCACCAGTGACGAGGATCATGTCCATCAGCTCCGATGACGTTCACTTGCATCCGAGGCGTAACGCCGTTATCTCGGACGATCGAGTGTGATTAGTCCAGATTCTCAAGGTTACCAAGCATGCTGAGACTCCGGTGAGTCCCGCTTGATAGGTTGCACAAAGTTTGTTCAATCTGGCCGGCTGGAAGCTCGTCCAGCCGAGGGAAGACGAAGAGATGAAACGTCGCCGCGAACACGCCTTCAGGCAGGCTCGCGCCAATCGAACGCACCCTGAATCGCCTGAAAGTAGGGCTGGAGCCACTCTAATTGCGGCGATGGCAGGACAGATTCTGCCGCCTCGGCCAAAGCCTGGGCGACGCGCTGCAACTGTGCGCTGGAGATGCCGTCGGGAGGCAGCGCATCCCATAGCCAATTCGTCCGGTCGTTCAAGACCGACGGCTCGCCGAAGCGCAGCGCCGATTCTATGATCTGCAGCAGGTTTTCGTTTGCTTGCAGCAGTTGCTTATGCACCGACTCGTATTCGGCGTGGTTCTGAATCAAACGCGTGGCGATGGCGATGATTTCGGGGCGGTGCCGCCGCACGGCATCCAGCGCACTCAGCGTATCGGCTTCCACCGGCGCGTAGTCCACCTGCGGCATCACTTCAGCAGCCTTGTCGGCCAGCAACTCAACGATCCGGCGCGTTGCGGCCTGCGCGTCGTCACCGACATACACGCCGGACACGCGCCGCCGCAACTCGGGCGCACGATTGAATACCCGGCCACCGAACGCGATCAATGCGCCGAGTTGAGCGAAGTGATGCCTCAGCTCCTCGACCACCTCCAATAGGTTCGCTGCGGCGATCAGTCCGCTGGCCGAGAGCAGCAACAGGTCGGGCTGCGTCTTCGATAGCATCTCCTGGAAGCGCGCCGCGGCGATGTTCTGCCCAAGGTAGATCACCCCATAGCCTCGGCGGCGCAGGAAGAGCGAGATCATCAAGATGCCCAGTTCGTGATACTCCCCCGGCGCACATCCGCTGACGATGCGTTCTTCGCGGCTCACCGGCGGCGACGCCGACATCAAGGCCAGCAGCTTGCGGCGCATGATGTTGGTCGCGAAGTGCTCGACGCTGATGTTAATCTCGCCGACGTGCCACTTCTCGCCCAGCGTCACCAGCGCCGGCTGGATCAGGTTCAGGCACACCTCTTCCACAGGGAAGAGCGAAAACGCCTCCCCCAGCACATATTCGATGTGCGCTTCATCGAACTCGACGGCGCCGGCGATGATTTCATCGTGCAAGCGCTGATACGAAGCCGGCGCATCCGGCGGAAGCAGTTCGGCAGCCGGCTCGCCGACGCGCCCGTCGGCAGACTGGCTTTCGAGCGAGCGCAGCAGGTGCACGGCCTGGCTGATGCTCATACCGTTTTCGATCTGCGATTTCAGCCAGCGGATGATAGCCACGTCGCGCGCCGAGTACAGCCGGTAGCCGCTGTCGGTACGCGGGGGCGAGGGCACGCCATAGCGCCGTTCCCAAGCGCGCAGCGTTGCCGCGGCAACACCGGTCTGGTGCGAGACAGCTTTGACGTTGTAAACGGGCTCGTCGCTGTATTGCTCGAACATTCGGCAGAGATTAAATGTAACCCTGCGTTCAATGTTTGTCAACAAATATTCCGGCGCTTGCACAAAGTGGGCGCGAGCGAGGGAGGTCACACGGCGGTCAGGCCATCGCCGAGACTACTCCGGCGCATACCTGCAACACGGCCGCGCCGCGCACGAAATCTTGGTCGAAGCGCTGAATATCCGTCGTGGTGACGATGGTCTGATGCGCGCTGCCGATCCGTTGTAATAGACAGCGCCGTCGGTGCGGGTCGAGTTCGGCCAGCACTTCGTCCAGCAACAGCACCGGTTCCTCGTGCGTGCGCTCGCGCATCCAGGCGACCTGGGCGAGCTTGAGCGCCAGCACTGCGGTGCGCTGTTGCCCGCGCGAGCCGAAGTCCCCCAAGTCCATGCCGTTGGCGATGAAGCGCACCTCGTCGCGGTGCGGGCCGACCAGCGTCATGCCGCGGGCAATCTCCTCTCGCCGGCGCTCGTCCAGTGCCCGGCGAAAGGCCGCCTGCAAGTCGCGCCGGTCTACGCCGACCGGCGGCTGCGAGTCGTCTATGCTAACTTGGTACGGCGTGTCGAGCGTGCCCGGTCGGGCGGGGTCGAAGTTCGGCTGGTAGGTGATCTGTAGGTACTCCAAGCCGTTGGACAGTTCGCGATGAATCGGCGTCGCCAGCCGCGCCAGCTCGGCCACGGCCCGGCGCCGGCGCAGAGCGATCTCCACGCCGGCCGGCACGAGTTGGTCGTCCCAGATCGCCAGCTCGTCAGGGTCGAGCGCGCGCTCCTGGGCTTGCTTGAGCAGCGCGTTGCGCTGGGCGAGCGCGCGCATATACCGGTCGAGCGCACGCACGTAGTCGGCATCTACCTGCGACAGCGCTGCGTCGAGAAAGTCGCGGCGCAGCGTGGGCGCGCCGGCGACCAGCTCCACATCGCCCGGCAAGAAGAGCACCACGTTGAGCTGGCCGACCAGGTCTATGCCACGCCGCGCGACACGATCAATGCGGATCTCCTTGCGCAGCCGGTTCGATTCACCGCGCTGCAGCGCCATCTCGATCAGGTGCAGGCCGTCGCTGCGCTCGATGTTGGCCTTTAGCACGGCATAGGGATACGGGCCTTCTTCCTCTGCGCCCCAGCGGATCACCTGCCGGTCGGTGTGAGTGTGCGGCGAATGCGCCGTGGCGAGAAAGTAAATCGCTTCGAGCAACGACGTCTTGCCTTGCGCGTTGTCACCTCGCACGATCACCAGCCCGCGCGGCAGGTCCAGCTCCAGCCGCGCGTATAGCCGGAAGTTGGTGAGCGAAAGGTGCCGGACGAGCATCTACACGAATTCCACTTTTACCAGGCGCCGGCCGTCTTTGAGCGGGTGTTCGAGAATGATGCTGCACGGCCGGTCGGTCGTCAGGGTTGCCTGGTTGATGCGCTCCTCGATCAGCACCGGATAGACGCCCGGCGCGGGCAGCCATTGTCGCTCATCCACGCATAGCGTGCGGTCGCCGTCGTAGCTGCCCCGCACCCGGAACGGACGCCCTAAGCACAGGTTGGCGTCGCTCACGTCGCCGCGCGACAGGGCATCGCGGATGCGCGTGCTGGAGATGACGTTGGTGCCCATGTTCAGCTCCGGCAACACGTTCGTATCGAATCCGAATCGGCGACCCAACTCGGCAAGGTAGGTCGCATTCCCCTGGCGTCCACGGCCCAGCGCGAAATCTGGGCCGATCCACAGGCTGACCGGCGCGAGCGCAGCAACCATGTTCTGGACGAATTCCAGCGCCGTCAGTTGTGCCATCTGCAACGTGAATTCTAGGTTGACCATCACGTCCACGCCCAGCGCCGCAATCTGTTCGGCCTTGTCATCAGGCAGCGTGAGATAACGGTTCGGCGCCCGGCCCAACACCACGCGCGGATGGGGGAAGAACGTGACCACGGCCGATTGCACGCCACGCTCGTGCGCCTCGCCGACCATCGCGCGGATCAACTGCTGGTGGCCGAGGTGCACGCCATCGAACGCGCCGATGGTGCAAGCGGATGGAAGCGGATCGGTGATTTCATCGAACGAGTGGAGGAGCTGCATCGAAGACCTTCGCCGGTTTGAGTTTCTTTCCGTCCCAGTGCGCGATAGCGATGAACGCGCGGCGAGAATCATACACGCGCACCTCACCCCTTACCCCTGGGAGAGCGACCGGCTGAGGCAACACAATCGCTTGCCCCATCTTCAAGCGTTGCGCATCGTTATCGTTCAGATGCACGGCCGGCCAATCGGCCACCGCGCGGTCCATCGGCAGCAACAACGATTCGGTTTGGCCCTCACGCGCTGCAGCCTCCACGCGATCGAGCGTGATCGCATCGGCTAAGGTGAAATGGCCGGCCTGCGTGCGGCGCAGCGCGACCAGATGGCCGCCGCAGCCGAGCGCCTCGCCGATGTCGCGCGCCAGAGCACGGATGTATGTGCCGGCGGAGCAATGGACGCAGATGCGCAGGTGACGGATCGCCGACGCTTCGCTCCCGACCGGCGCAAGCCGCAGCTCGTACACCGTCACTTGCCGCGGCTCGAGTTCGACCGGCCGGCCTTGGCGAGCCAAGGCATACGCACGTTGACCGCCCTTTTGTATCGCGGAAAACTGTGGGGGCATCTGCGCGATTGTGCCGGTGAACTGTGTTTCCAGCCGACGCAGCATCTCCTCGGAAATGGGCGGCACGCGGTGTGTGGCGATCACCTCGCCCTCGGCGTCGTCGGTCGTCGTGCGCTGGCCCAGCCGGATCATGCCTTCATAGGCTTTGTCTTCGCCGAGCAGATACTCGCTCAGGCGCGTGGCCTGGCCGACGCACAGCACCAACACGCCGGTCGCCATTGGGTCGAGCGTGCCGGCGTGGCCGATGCGCTTCTCGCGCAACAGCCGGCGCGCGCGCGCCACCACGTCGTGCGACGACATCCCGCCGGGCTTGTCAACGATCAATAGGCCGTCCATGGCAATCCGAGCGCACGGCACACACGGAGGACGCTTCCTGGTGCCCGCCGGCAACTACGCTTCGCGAATCAACTGCTTCAGACGCGGCAGCACGCGGTTGACCGCGTCGCGCATCGGGCCGGGCAGCGTGCATCCGGCGGCGGCAGGGTGGCCACCCCCGCCCAGCTCGAGCGCCACCTGCGACACGTCGAAGCCCGGCTGCGCGCGAAAGCCGATCTCGATGTCGCCGTTCTGCAGCTCCACGAACACCGCGGCCACGTCCACCTCGTAGGCCGTGATCAGCGTGCCTACCAGGCCGGCGTCGCCGCGCTCTTCCTTCACGTCCAGCTCCTTGCGCAGCTTGCGCGGCAGCGTGGCGTAGGCCAACCGGCCCTCGACCCGCGCGTTCATCAGGCCGGCGCCCAACAAGCGCAGCGAATCGAACGAGCGCATGATCAGCGCCTGGCGCGTGACCTCCTGCAGGTTGCCCCCACAGCGCATCAGTTCCATCGCTACAGCCAGCGTATCCGGTGTGGTGTTCGACGTACGAAAGGCCAGCGTATCGGTGATTACGCCGGTCAGCAGCGCGTTGGCGATGTCGGGGGTGATTGTCACGTCCATCCGCCGGAGCAGCGTGTAAACGATCTCGGCCGTCGAGGACGCGCCCGGCTCGACGACGTTCACCGCGCCGAAGTTGAGGTTGGTGATGTGATGATCGAACACCACGATCGGCAGGTGACCGTGTTGCGCGGGAATGAAGACCGATCCCAAGCGGGCCAGATCGCTCGAATCGAGCGAAACGATCAAGTCGAACTCGCCCTCGCCCGACTGGCGAATGTCGCGCACGCCCTTGAGGTAGTCGAAGCGCGGATGCGCCTGGTCCTGGCAGGCCGGCGTGACCAACTTACCCAGGCTGCGCATCGCGTGGGTGAACCCCAGCAAGCTGCCGATGGCGTCGCCGTCCGGTGAGACATGAGTGATAGCCAGGATGGAGTGAGCGCGACGCAGATAGCCTTCGGCGTCCGCCCAGGCGTGGGGGTCGGTCAGCATCAAGACGCCTTTATCTCCTCATCACCCCTCAATTCATCCAGCAGCCGCGATAGGCGGTCGCCGCGCTCGAACGATTCGTCGAACTCGAACGTCAACTGCGGCGTGTGGCGCGTGCGCAGGCGCTTGCCCAGCTCGCGGCTGAGCCAGCCGGCGGCGCTCTCCAGCCCGCGCGCAACCTCGGCCTTCTGCGCCGCGTCGCCGATCAGGCTATAGAACACCTTCGCATGGCGCGTGTCCGGTGTGATCTCCACGTCGGTGATCGTTATCTGCGCACCGTTCACGCGCGGGTCGTTTAACTCGCGCTCCAGCAGGTCAGCCAAGTGCATACGGATGAGTTCGTTGACGCGCTTCTCGTACTTCTTGCTCATGTCAAGAAACAGGGTTCAGAGGACAGGGGGCAGAGACAAGGAGTCGGGAGGACTAAGGACTGCGGACTGAAGCCAAACTGGATGCTGATCCCTCGCCCGATTTCTGATTTCTGACTTCTGATTTCTGATTTCTGACTTCTGACCTCTGACCTCTGACTTCTGATCTCTGGCCCCTGCCCCGTGCTCTCTACTTGGTTTGCTCTTCCTGCACAATGAATTCGATCACATCGCCCGGCTTGAAGCCCTCGAAGCCCTCGATGCCAATGCCACACTCGAAGCCCTGACGTACTTCCTTCACGTCTTCGGTCAGTCGCTTGAGCGAGGCGACCGGCCCCGTGTGCAGCACTTGATCGCCGCGCAACACGCGCGCCTTGGCATTGCGCATCGCCACGCCGTTCGTCACGCGCACGCCGGCGATGACGCCCACCTTGGGAATCTTGAAGGTCTGCTTCACCTCGGCTGCGCCGACCACTTTCTCGACGACCTTCGGCGCGAGCATGCCCTTCATGGCTAGCTCCACATCCTCGAGCAGGTTGTAGATCACGTTGTATAGGCGGATATCCACGTGGTTGCTCTCGGCCTTGCGCCGCGCGGCGGTGTCCACCTCCACCTCATATCCCAGGATCACTGCGCCAGAGGCAATCGCCAGGTTGACGTCGCTTTCGGTAACGTCGCCCGTGCCTTGGTAGATGACTTCGAGCCGCACCTCATCGCCCTTCTCGGCGCCGAGCGTATCGTTGAGCTTTTGCAACTGCTCGACGATCGGCGGCAAAGACCCCTGATTGTCGGCCTTGACGATGAAGAACATCTTCTTGGCCTTGCTGGCCTTGGCCATCGCGAAGTATTGTTCCAGGCTGGTTGCCCGCTGGACACTGCCTTCGCGTTCGCGTTTGGCCTGATGCTGGGCTGCCAGCGCGCGCGCCGTGCGCTCGTCCTCGACGACCTCGAACACATCGCCGGCGATCGGCACTTCCGACATGCCGGTGATGCTGACCGGCACCGACGGTCCGGCCTTCTTCACGCTCTGGCCGCGAAAGTCGAACATGGCGCGCACGCGGCCATACACCCCGCCGGCCACGAACGCGTCGCCGACGTTGAGCGTGCCGTTCTGCACCAGCACCGTCGCCATCGCGCCCTTCGACTTGCTCAAATGGCTTTCGATGATCGTGCCGACGGCCCTGCGGTTGGGGTTCGCCTTGATCGTATCCAGCGACTCCGCTATCAACAGGATGCCCTCGATCAAATCCTCGATGCCTTTGCGTTGCTTGGCCGAGACCGGAATGAACAGCGTGTTGCCACCCCATTCGTCGGGCACCAGGCCGAGTTCGCTCAACTCTTTCTTTACCAACTCAGGGTTGGCGTTCGGTTTATCAATCTTGTTGATGGCAACGATGATCGGCACTTGCGCTGCGCGCGCGTGGGCGATGGCCTCGCGCGTTTGCGGCATCACGCCGTCGTCGGCTGCGACTACCAGCACGGCGATATCGGTCACCTGTGCGCCGCGCGCGCGCATGGCCGTGAAGGCTTCATGACCCGGCGTATCAATGAAGGTCACCTTTTTGCCCTGATGCTCCACCATGTAAGCGCCGATGTGCTGGGTGATGCCGCCGGCTTCCGCGCTGGCCACGTCCGTCTTGCGGATGGCGTCCAGCAGCGATGTCTTGCCGTGATCCACGTGCCCCATCACGGTCACAATCGGTGGGCGTGGCTTCAGCGCCCCCTCGTTTTCGGCCTGTTCCTTGGCCAGCAGGCGCTGCTTGAGCGTCAGGACCTTGCCGGCCGGCGCAGGTTTACCGTCGGGCGTCACCCCCACCTCTTCTGGAATTTGCGATTCGACCACAACCGGAATCGGCCGCGCCTCCCAGCCGAAGGCACTCGCGACGATGGCTGCTGTATCAAAGTCGAGCTGCTGGTTGATGGTCGCCATCACGCCGTTTTGCATCAGCTCGCGGATAACGTTGATCGGACTGACGTTGATCTTAGTCGCCAGGTCACGCAGCGAAATGGACTCCGGTAATTCGATCACCTTCGGTTCTGCCGACTTGGCCGGCTTCGGCTCAGATGGCTTGGCCGGCGGCTTCGGCTGCGATGGCCCGCCGGATCGCGGCGCATCGCGGCGCGGGTCGCCACCGCGCCCGCTGTTGCGGTTGCCCGGTGCCGGATTCTTTGCAGGAGTTCTCGTTTCTACCGCCATATGCATCACCTCTCTTCGCCGCGCTCTGCAGTGCGTTGGAGTGGAGGCTTGAGCCGATCGTCGCGCCGATGATCGGCTCAAGCCTCTACTCCAGGCATCGCTTGCGCACTGCCCAGCGCCGGCAACAACAACGCAGGCCATAGAAGCCTGCGTTGCTTCAAGTCTGCTGAAAAGGCTTCAGCGTTCGACCTCACCGGCCGCAGATTTCGACCTCAGTCGAACTGACTGAAGAACGCCAGAATGGCTTCCTCATCTTCTTTCAAGACGGGTTGGCCGAATTCGGCCTCCAGCCGCTTGTATTTGATCGCTTGTTCCGCGGCGGCGCGGCTCTTCGACAGATACGCGCCCCGGCTGCCCGAACGTTTGCCGGTCAAGTCAATCACGATGTGACCGTCGTCCGTCCGGATCAAACGAATCATATCCCGCTTCGGGTGTTGCGTGCGCGTGCCGATGCAAGTACGCATGGGCACATGCTTGACGCCCGAGCGTTTGCGCTTTGCCTTGCTCACCGGCGACAAGCTCAGATCTCGAGATCATCCAGGTCGCCATAGCGCCCTGGCTTGCGTAGATGTTGCGTCACGACGCGGCCCAGCTCTTCATCATAGACGAGCAGGCGGTCCTTGGCCGGCTTCTTGCCTTTGGCGTCTTTCTTCTTCGGCTTGGCCGGCTTGGCACTCGTGACCTCATCGTCTTCGTCCTCGTCTTCTTCCTCGCCCTCGCTCATGGCCTCGATGAAGTACTGCTGCGCTTCCTCCGTCGTCTCCTCGACTTTGGGCGCGGCCGCTTCAGCCGCCGGCTTCGCTTCTGCCGAGGCACTGCTGCCATCACCGG